>CAZXVE010000069.1:0-6711 GCA_964644125.1 uncultured Muribaculaceae bacterium | reverse complement strand
GGTTTAGTCCCACGAAAACTCGGTGGTCCAGTCTTGCCCGCCCTGCTTGTCGATGGACACTTCGGTGTTATCTTTCTCCACTATCGGATCTTTAGACCCGCCGCAGATTCCGCTTTCGGTGCAGACCCTTGTGAGAAAGGCCTCCGGCGCGACATAGTTTTTCATTTTCAATTTCATACTTTAATTTATACTTTTTGTTATTATCTTCTTATCCACTGCCCGGTCGCCTTAGGCGGCCTAAGGCACAAAGCATTTGCAAATATAGTGTATAATCAAATGATAACCAAGAAAAAACGTGAGGAATTTCGGTGGAATTCCGGAGAAATTCCTGTACCCTCCGTTTAAAACGTTCTGCTCAACAATTATCCGCAATGATGCCCGATATTTAGGGATTGTCGTTTAATGTTATTTGTCTGAACGGCAGGGAGACATTTCCCTGATTTTGCTCCTCGTGTAGCCTTCCCTATCATGATAGCCTTCCCTAAAAGTATTTCTTCCGAAATCAGAATTGTACAAAATTCGTTCTGATTGTTTCTGGCTGCAAATCCGGCAACTGGCTGAGATAGTGGTCGTGGCAGATAAACCGCTGTCTGTGTGGCAGATGAGCAAAGATCCGGTACAGAAATCACGACCGGATCTTTGCTCTTTTGACTGTTCCTCAAACGGTTATCCGCCACGGTCTACCGCTTAGTTGAATGCTGTCGCACGGGACAGAAGTGACGGTAGCGAATATGTCTCAATATGATCCCGTCACTTGTTGAGTAACATGTAACGGACGCGAATAAGCCGGAATATGACTCCGTCACTTTGTGAACTTCCCCTGTGGCCTTCCCTAAAAGTGAAACCTCCCTTTAGGGAAGGTTACAGCCCTGCGTTCAAGGTCACAATTTGTGACCTTGAACGCAGGGCTACAGCTAAAAGTGTCTTTGGCATGATTGCTGACAATCAGTTTCGCGAAACATGGAAGCGGGATTCCGGATGAAACACTATTGCCGAGTGCCACAGGAATCCCGCTTCCGAAGCTATTGTTTCAAAGACTATTTTCTTTTCTTCTTTTTCTTTCCATCGGTGTAGCCGTAGCCGTAGCCGTAGCCGTAGCCGTAGCCGTAGCCGTAGCCGTAGCCGTGATGGTGGAATTCTGCACCGTTGAGAATGATCGACATGTTCGCGAGTTTGTGCTCCTGGTACATCGCTTCGATGTCAGGAAGCTGGCGGCGGTCAATGCGGCCGGCCCTCACGACAAACAGGGTGATGTCAGTGACGCGGTTGGCGATCGTCGCATCAGCCACAACTCCGACCGGCACCGAGTCGGTGACGATCACGTCGTAGCGGTTGCGGAGTTCCGCGAACATCTCGTCCAGTCTCCCGTCCATCAGAAGTTCCGCAGGGTTCGGGGCGATGGAGCCTGCAGGGATGAGATCCAGCCCCTCGACTCCGGTTTCATGCTGGATGATGTCGTCGAGACCGATCTCGCTGTCCGCAAGGTAATTGGTCACTCCATGCAGGTGATGGTGCTTGCAGTACTGTGCCGTCAGAGAGCCCTTGCGGATGTCGAGATCCACGAGGACCACTTTCTTCTTGGCTGAAACAAAGCTTTCTGCGAGTTTGCCTGAGACGAAGGTCTTTCCGTCACCGGAACTGAACGAAGTACACATGATCACCTGTACCTTCCTGTCCTTTCTGGAAAGGAACGACATATTGGTCCTGACGATCTTGAACGCTTCCGAGATAAGGTTCTCCCTGTCTTTTCCCTGTTCCGGGATGACCCCGAGGAACGGAGCGGAGACTTTGCCCTGGATGTCCTTCTTGGTGCGGATCCTCGTGTCAAGGAACAGAACCATCAGGAAGATCACTCCCGGGAAGGCCAGACCGAACAGGAATCCCAAAAGCAGGATCTTGTTCCTGTTCGGGGAGATCGGGCCGTTCGGGCCGGATGCACCGTCGATGACCCTGGCGTTGTT
The DNA here is from genome assembly GCA_964644125.1 of uncultured Muribaculaceae bacterium. GTDB lineage: Bacteria > Bacteroidota > Bacteroidia > Bacteroidales > UBA932 > Cryptobacteroides. The sequence goes on along the minus strand of CAZXVE010000069.1, from coordinate 4,750 downwards.
GTCCACCATCGCCTGCGAGAGGGCGTTCTCCTCGCGCTTGTTCAGCAGGAAGAGGTACAGGGACTCCTTGATCTTCTGCTGGCGCTCGATCGAGAGCATCTGGCGCTCCTTGGTAGGGATTGAAGAAACCCTTGACTGGGCCTGTGACTCGCGCGACTGCGCATCGTTGCGGCGCACGTTGATGCTGACGATCATGTTGTCCACAGCCCTGATGATGGACTGCTTCATGGCCCGCAGGGAGGTGTTGAGCTCCTCCACTACAGGGTTCTTCTCGCTGCTGTCCTCGATGAGCTTGTCGCGGCGCAGCTTGACCGTGTTGTACTGCCCGATCTGGTTCTCGATGTTCATGTCGCTGATGCCGGTGTTCGCCGGGATCAGGTCAATCTCCCTGGTCGGGTCGGTGAGGTACTCCTTGATGTAGTTCGCAAGGCGGAGCTGGGTCTCCAGTTCCATCACGTCGGTGTTGTACTTCTGCGACTCTCCGACGTACATTCCTGCGGCCGTGTTGATGTCCACAATCCGGTTCTCCCGCTTGAAGGACTCAAGATGGGACTCCACGCCTCCCAGTTCGTTCTCGATGATTATGAGACGCTCGTTGATGAACTCTGCGGTGTTGATCGCCACCTGGTTCTTGTCGTTGATCGCCTCCTCGTTGTACACGGAGATCAGCATGTTGAGGACATCCTCTGCCCTTGCGGCTGAACGGTCCTTGAGGGACAGTGTAAGGATGGATGCCTCTTCCTCCTCCTGTCTGATGCCGAGACTGGACGTGAAGCGGCTCACCACGGAACTCGTCGGATTCTTCGTGACGTGCACATGCTCGCCTTTCCAGGAAGTCGTGTAGTAGTTGGTAGGAGCGATGATGAGTTTCGTGCCTTCGATGCTGACCGTGTCCTTCATGGCCACTGTCCATTTCTTTCCGCTTTCATCGCCTCCGAAATTGGAGACGACGACGCTGCTGCTGTCATGCGGGGTGACGACCATCGTGAGGTATGTCTCCGGAGTGGTGTCCAGGAAACGGACCGAGACAGGGGACTTCTTGTAGAGTTCCGTCATCTGGAGCCCCTCCTTGATCTTGTAGTCGATGTCGGCGCTGACGCGGTTGACCACTTCGCGCATCAACTTCTTGGAACGGAACTGAAGAATCTCGTTGGCGACATTGACCTTGTTGATGTAGTTGTCGTAACGGTCAAGTCCAGCTGAGGAGATCTTGTTGGACGGGTCCTTGATGATGACCGTCGCGGAGCGGAAATATGTCTTCGGGGTCTTGGCGTAATAAACCCAGGCGAGGCCTCCGAACACAAGAACGGAGATCAGGAACCATTTCCATTTGGAAAGCAGGTAAACCAGGATGTCGATGATGTTGACATCCTGGTCGTTCCTGCCGTTGGTGTTGTTTGTCTGCATATTACTGGATTCTGATTGTCAGGTTAGGCTATTTTGTGATTGATGATGTGGCCCAGATGACTGTGCTGATGGATGAGATCGTGGACATCAGGAGGGTTGCGTACTGGATGCCCCTGTCCTCCTTGTCCTTCTTGCGGTACTTCGGCTGGACGTAGATGACGTCGTTCTGCTGAAGGAAGAAGCATGGGGATTCGAGCAGCGACTTGCTGTCGCGGATGTCGTGGAAGAAGATCTGCTTATTGCCGTCCACTTCACGGATCACGGCGATTCCGTCGAGCTTGGCCCTGTCTGTGAGGTCACCGGCGTTGGCGATGGCTTCAATCAGGTTGATCCTGCCGTCCTCCGCCGAGAAGGTGCCGTTCTTGGCGACGGCTCCCCAGACGGTGTACTTGAAGTTGAGGAATTCCATTGTGACGATCGGAGTCTTGATGTAGTTGCCTTCGATGATCTGGTCCTTGATCATCTTGCTGGCCTGGCTGAGGGTCTTGCCTTCAATGTGCAGGGTGCCGAGGATCGGGAACTCGATGTTGCCCTTCGCGTCCACCTTGTAGCCCTTCTCGTCGATTGTCTGCGTGGAAGATGCGCTTCCGTCCGAGGAGACCTTGAACGATCCGCTCTGGATGTTGAACGGAATCGCGAGCTCGGGCTGCTTGCAGCTCACTGTGATGCTGAGTCTGTCGTTGGCCTGGATGACGGCCTCGTGGGCTGCGTTGAACGGGTAATCGGCTCCTTCTGTCATGTCGTTGAGATAGACGAACTTCTTGGCCGACCCGCATGACACTGCCGCGGAGGCGATCAGAATCAGAAGTAAAATTCTGCTTTTCATTTTATGAGTGATTTTAATTGATTATAGCAAACTATGGCTGCTGCGTCGTCCGGCAGGCATTCGAGTTCTCCGACCGGAACCTTGACTGCGAGATCTGCAATGGTGTCGTAAAGATGCGACTGGAGGACGGCATCGCTGTGCACGGCTGAGCAGCTTGGAAGGATCGCCATGAACGCGGCGACATCTTTCTTTTCCATGAACACGTTTTCCTTGCCCCGGACGATTCTCACAATCCCTCCTATCGGATAGGATTCGTTGCGGTAGCATGGCGTCTTCCCGCTCCATGGAGTCCCGAAGGCAATAGCCTTTCCTCCAATCAGGCGGATGGCAGGGTTGTCGTCGTTGAGCAGATGCGTTTCCGGAATATTCTTGAGCCAGAGCCTTGAGTGTGTGCTTTTGCCGGTGCCGCTCTTCCCGAGGAACAGGAAGGCTCTGCCGTCCTTTGCGACCGCGGATGCATGGATTGAGATTCCGTCCCGCATCAGAACCGCCTGCGCGAATGCGATGCGGATCATGGAAGAGAGGATGGATCCGCAGTCCGGCGCTCCGGCCGCCACATGGGCGGAAACTCTCGAAAAGTCGGGAGGTGCAATGAATATTCCTCCGTTGTTCCCGCATGGGCTCTTTCCTGGCAGCGGGCTTTCATCGTAGCTGAGTTCCAGGCAGTAGTCTCCGTCCGGAGTTCTGCTCAATCTGGTGTGCCCCATGTCGTTGTCGTCCTCCACGAGCTTTTCCGCGCCCTCGGGAACCTCGACCGATTCCGGCCGGACTGTGAAACTGAACAGCTTCGGATCAGCTTCCTCCACCCGGAACGGAGCGAACGACGGCAGCAGCCGCCCGATGTCGTAGCACTCCGGCGCAGCCACCTCGAATGTCAGTTCCGCCACTTTGAATGAATATCTCCGTTCTCCGTCCATTCCGTTTTTTCTGTTCCTTGTTCTACTGTTGCTTGCGGCTTGCGTGGCCTATCTTATGAATTGTCCCTTTGCTAGTTCGGCAAAAGTCCAGAACGCCTCCCGGGGCGCGAACCTCATCGAGAATCCTGCCCTTCTGAAGAACATTCCGGCCGTGTGCAGTTTGCTTTTCAGTGCGCCTTGCCGTCCCGTCTGTACGGAATCCCCGTTGCATCCTGAGTGATGCTTGCCCAGATTGCCGCCCTGCTCCACTATCTTGAGAAGCGGCGCTGTCGGCATCATCTTTTCTGAATATGGCAGTTCAGCTTCCGGCAATCCTGTCACTTCCACCAGGAACGAATGCAGCAGCCGGCTCCATTTCAGGATTCCCGCCCTGCGGTAAAGCCGGGCGATGCGTCCGCCGTATTCCTCCCGCTTTCCTTCGATGCTGATTCTATGGTAAACCATTGCAAGATCGCACATCTGCCGCAGCCCTATTCCTTTTCCCAATGCGTGTTTGAGAATATGCGCGTTCAGCAGCAGAGCGTTGAGTTCCGGTGCCGGCTCCAGCAGACCGTCCGCCAGAGATGACGGGATGAATCCGGGGTCATCGTCAAGTTCATGAACCCATTTCTTTACGCCGGGGGAACTGAGATCCACAATCGCCGGATGCAGTTCGATCACCGTGTCTTTCCACTCGTAGCTCCAGCTTCCGTCCGGCTCCCTTTCAACTTCGGCTCCGTGGCTTCTCATCAGTTCTGCGGCCTTTTCGTCGCATGTCTTTGCTTTGTCTTTGTGCATGCCGGAGTGTCCTGCAGACTTGCCGGACATCTCTCCGTAGAAGTAGAAGTCGATGTCTCCGCACTCGCGGTGCAGGGGGGTGGGGTAGAGCGCCGCGATTCCCTGACCTTTCTGGAGCACCGGCTTCAGGCCGCCCTCCACAAGAATTCCGGTCAGTTCCTTCAGCACCATATTCATCCTTGTGTCGCTTCTTTCAATCCGGTCAACGCCCGCCACCCATTTCGTGATGATGTCGACTGAAGGCTGCAGTTCATCGGGGAGGCGGCATATTCCGTCAAAGACTATTGCCGTGACGGTTTGCCTTTCGGCCATTCTTGAAACCTGATCCCATTGCTCGTCCGAAAGCTGGGTGAAGCCTTCCGCCATCGGATTCCTTCCCCACAGTCCGCTTCTGAGCAGGATCAGGAAAGCATTCCGTACTCTTTCCATTGTGTCAGAAGGTTGTGGACATCCGTGGTCGCCACTGGTCTGGTGACATCATATTCTCCGCACAGCCATTCAACCATGTCTTCCTCGGTGAACTCCATTCCGCTGAAATGTTCCCACAGACCTGCTGCCGTCTCGTTCAGCCTGATCACGTCGGTGAGGTTGACATCATTGTCTGCTGTCTTGACTATCATGTAATTGCTCCCTATGCGGCGCATCTGTAAAGAAGGGTTGAGTTTCATGTGTACCTCTTAATTTGCTTTTCCATGCGCTTGTGCGCAAGGGTTGTCGCAGATAAATCACAAAGATAGCAATTCTGAATAGAAATTCAGGCAATTGCTTATCATTTTTTCTTTTGTGAATGTCGAGAGGAAGCGGTTGCGGGCGCCTTCGCTGA
>CAZXVE010000068.1:0-7050 GCA_964644125.1 uncultured Muribaculaceae bacterium | reverse complement strand
CGGACTCGTACTTCGGCGTCCATCCGTAATGCTCGGCCAGCATCCTTGTCAGCGTGGTCTTCCCGCTCCCTATGTTCCCTGCGATTCCTATGTGCATAGTGTTTTATGAATATCTTTTTATGAATATCTATCCGTGGATCTCAATCCCTTCTCCGTCCCAGTCAGGATCCTCCTCCGGTTCATTGAAAGGCTGCAGAAACGGATTGTGGGTTCTCTCGTCACCTATGCTCGTCCGCATCCCGTGACCAGGCAGGACATCAACATCCCCCGGCAAGCCCATCAGCTTGTCCATTACGCTGACAATCAAGCGGTCATAGTCTCCTCCAAGCTGGTCTGTGCGTCCGATTGTACCCCGGAAAAGCGTATCTCCGCTAAGCAGAACCTTATCCACCTCATCGTAGTAGCAGACTCCGCCCGGAGTGTGCCCAGGTGTCGCAATCACCTTGAACTGAGCTCCGTCAAGTGTATCCAGCACGTCTCCGTCCTTGATGTCCACGGTAGTGATCAGCGATGAATCCTCGGCATCCACACCGTACTCCCTGGCGGCCTCGGAATTGTGGTCAAGGACAATCCTGTCTTCCCGAGCCATCAGCACAGGCACACCGTACTCCTCCACAACCTTGCGCACTCCGTGTACGTGGTCGAAATGACCATGCGTCAACCACACTGCCCTGGGCTTGAGACCTTCCTTGGCAACAGCATCCTTAAGAGTGTCGAACTCATGCGGCCAGCAGCATCCGGGATCCACGATCACGCAATTCCCCTTCTGGTCCCAAAGCAGATAGCAGTTCTCTCTGAAAGAGTTAAATACGAACGTCTTAATGTTCAATTGATGATCCAGACTCATTGATCGGCCATTTTTGTCTTGACTACAAAATTACTGAATATTCGTTAAATTTGTAGAATTAAGTTTCGCACATGCGGGACACGCTTTTCCAGTCACCGGATGACGGAGCATTTGAATTTTATGATGAGCAAAAAGGAATATATCGAAATACGTGGGGCGGAAGCACATAACCTCAAAGGGGTGAACGTGGACATTCCAAGAGGCGAACTGGTGGTCGTCACCGGTCTGAGCGGCAGCGGGAAATCCTCGCTTGCGTTCGACACGATCTACGCCGAGGGCCAGAGACGGTACATGGACACCTTGTCCACTTATGCCAAGCACTTCATGGGAGTTCTGGAAAAACCTGAAGTGGAAAGCATAACAGGGCTCAGCCCAATCATTGCAATCGAACAGAAAACCACCGGAAACAATCCCCGCTCGACGGTCGGAACGATCACCGAGATTTTCGATTTCCTAAGGCTGCTGTACGCAAGGGCCTCAAGGGCATATTCACCTGTCACCGGAAAGGAAATGGTCCGCTACACCGATGCCCAGATAGTGGACTTGATAATGAATGAGTACAGAGGCCGGAAGTGCTTCCTGCTCGCTCCGCTCGTGGTAGGCCGGAAGGGACACTACCGCGACCTGTTCGACCAGCTCCGCAAACGAGGTTACACGGATGTCAGGGTGGACGGAAATATCCTGCCTCTGAACGAAGTGGAGGCTCTGGACCGCTACAAGAGCCACTTCATCGAGCTGGTTGTTGACAAACTGAAGCCGTCGGAAGGAGACGGAAAGCGTGTCAGGGATTCCGTGATGTCCGCTCTGAACCTTGGAAAAGGGTCCGTCGCCCTGCTGGAATATGGAGCGGACAAGCTGCGTCACTTCTCCAAGCATCTTGTCGATCCCGATTCAGGAATATCTCTTCAGGAACCGGCGCCGCATTCGTTCTCTTTCAACTCTCCGGAAGGTTATTGTCCTCACTGCAAGGGCCTCGGGATGATAGTGAACGTGAACATGGACACAATTATTCCGGACCGTTCAGTTTCCATTGCTGACGGAGGAATAGTTCCGCTGGGGAAGCTGCGCGAGACCAGAAAATATGACATCATCCGGTCCATCGCCCGCAAATACAATTTTTCGCTGTACGATCCTATCGAATCAGTCCCGGACGAAGCGGTCTCGCACATCATATTCGGAAGTGACGAACTGTTCCGGGTCGGAGAAGGGAACATGTCAGAGATGGTTACGTTCGACGGTGTCGTGGAGGACATCGACGAGAAGATCGTGTGTCCGGTATGCCACGGAACCAGGCTGAACGAGAACGCCTTGTGCTTCAAGATTGACGGAAAGACCATCGCGGAAGTCGCGGCGATGGAGATGACCGAGCTGAAGGAATGGTTCCTTTCTCTGCCCGGAAAACTGAGCCCAAGAGAGAACAACATTGCAAGGGACATCCTCAAGGAACTGAACGAGAGAGTTCAGTTCATGCTTGACGTAGGGCTTGACTATCTGTCGCTTGACCGTCCTACCGCCTCACTTTCAGGAGGCGAGGGGCAGAGGATCAGGCTCGCCACACAGATCGGGTCGAAACTCGTCAACGTGCTCTACATTCTGGACGAACCGTCCATAGGACTTCATCAGAGGGACAACCGGAAACTGATCAATTCTTTGAAGGAACTTCGCGATGAAGGCAATTCCGTAATGGTGGTGGAGCATGACTATGAAACCATGATGAGCGCCGACTGGCTGGTGGATGTCGGACCCGGGGCAGGCGAAAACGGTGGAAGAATATGCCTCAACGCTCCAATGAAGGCCTTGATGGAATATTCTCCAGAAAGCGGCAGGATTCCTGCTTCGCTGGACAAGGAGACAGCCCGGCACTGCATATTCGGAAAATCAAAGACCTTGGATTATCTTCAGGGTACGGATTTGATTCCTGTCCCGTCAATGCGGCGTAAAGGGAACGGTAAATTCCTGAGCCTCAAGGGAGCAAAAGGCAACAACCTTAAAGATGTCAGCATCGATTTCCCTCTCGGATGCTTCATCGGAATCAGCGGAGTAAGCGGAAGCGGCAAATCTACGCTCATAAACGAGACGCTTATGCCTATTCTCAAGAACAAGTTCTACAGAGCGAAACTTCATCCTCTGGACTACGGTTCTATTGAAGGTGTGGAAAACATCGACAAACTGATCGAAATCGACCAGAGTCCTATCGGGCGTTCACCAAGATCCAATCCGGCCACGTTCACCGGTGTGTTCAACGACATCCGGAATCTGTTTGCAGACACTCCGGATGCCAAGGTGCGCGGATTCAAGGCCGGAAGGTTTTCGTTCAATGTGGCGGGAGGACGCTGCGAGGCCTGCAAGGGTGCCGGAATCAAGGTGATCGAGATGAATTTCCTGCCGTCGGTCAATGTTGTCTGTGATGAATGCAGGGGCAAGAGATACAAGGAAGACACTTTGGCCGTGCATTACAAGGGCAAGAGCATCAACGATGTGCTCGAAATGCCGATCAGCGAGGCCTACGAATTCTTCAAGCCGATTCCTGCCATCGCCCAGAAACTGAAAGCTCTGGTAGATGTGGGGCTCGGCTACGTCCACCTGGGGCAGTCCGCAGTTACGCTCTCCGGAGGAGAGTGCCAGCGCATGAAACTGGCGGCGGAGCTGTTCCGGAAGGCTACCGGGAACACGTTGTACATTCTTGACGAGCCGACCACCGGGCTTCATTCAGAAGACATCAAGATACTTCTCGGAGTGTTGCAGCAGCTTGTGGATCAAGGCAACACCGTGATCATCATCGAGCACAACCTGGATGTTCTCAAAAGTGTGGACTACATCTTCGACCTCGGTCCTGACGGCGGACGTAAAGGCGGACGGATAGTCGCCGAAGGCACCCCCGAAGACATCTCTCTCGACCAGGATTCCGTCACCGGCCCATTTCTCAAGGAAGTGCTCAACTGAAGAAGTTCCATGTTTTAAAAACTTTTGCTTATGGAATACCTGTCCAAGGAACGTTACGACCAGATTGTCGCAGAACTGAATCATCTCATAAATGTTGAATATCCCAGGATCAAGGATGACCTGTCAGAAGCGAGGGCCCAGGGTGATTTGAGCGAGAACTGCGGGTACCGCGCTGCGAGAAGAGCCCAGGGCAAGGCTATCAGCAGGATACGCTTCCTGCAGAAGATTCTGGAATATTCAAGAGTTCTGGATCCTGCCCTCCTGCCCAAGGACAAGGTATCGCTTCTGAGCAAGGTGGAATTCACCAATCTGGCCACGGAATCAACCATGTCCTTCACCATCGTCAGTCCTCACGAAATGAACCTTCAGGAAGGCAAGATTTCCTGCAATTCTCCAATAGGCAAAGCTTTGATGGGCAAAAAGGTCGGCGACACCGCAGACGTTGCGGCTCCGTCAGGGACATTTCAGATAAGAATCGACAAGATCTCGACAGGGCAATGAGAACTCCCCCTTCTCCTACCGGATCCGGCATGGAGAAGGGGGAGCGCAAATGTCAGTCAGAATTATCTTTCCCAGGCAAGAGCGGATGCGCCGAGGATGGCGGCATCAGACTCCTTGAGTTGAGAATAGACAAGTTTCACTTTACCTCTCCAGAGCGGCAGGACGTTGGCGTTCATTGAATTGAGGATAGGCTCAGTCAAGAACTCCTTGCTGCGTGCCAGTCCGCCGAAAAGGACGATGGCTTCAGGAGAAGAGAACTGCACGAAATCGGCAAACGCCTCGCCGAGAAGAGTCCCTGTATATTCAAAGATCTTGACGGCAAGTTTGTCGCCTTCCTTGGCAGCCTCATAGACATCCTTAGAAGATATGCTGTCAAGACTGCGGAGAGTTGAAGGCTCGTCGCACATGTCCAACCATTCGCGGGCTGTCCTGGCCACGCCTGTGGCTGAGCAGTAAGTCTCAAGGCAACCGTACTTGCCACAGTTGCAGCGACGGCCGTTGTGACGCACGATGGTTGTATGGCCAAGCTCTCCGGCGAATCCGTCATGACCGTAGACAACTTCACCGTTGATGACGATGCCGCTGCCCACTCCTGTGCCAAGGGTGATCATGATGAAATTCTTCATGCCCCTCGCCGCACCATAGGTCATTTCACCCATTGCGGCGGCATTGGCATCGTTGGTCAGGGTAACATGGATGCCACCGACAGCTTCGGAAAGCATTTTGGCGAAGTGAATCGAACCGCTGCGTCCCCAGGAAAGGTTGACGGCATTCTCGATGTCGCCCGTGTAGTAGTTGGCGTTAGGTGCACCGACTCCGATTCCGCGGATCTGTCCTTCGGCATCAGCATCGGCTATGATCTTCTTGAGAGCCACGGCCAGCTCCTCAATGTATGGTTCGACTTCAGTGAAGTTGTCAGAACGGATGACGGTCTGGGCAAGCACTGTTCCACGGGCATCGACCACGCCGCATTTGGTGGTCTGTCCGCCGACATCGATTCCGATTACAAGATTCTGTTCCATAGATGAATATGTTGAAAAACACGGCATCCAGCCACTTTCATGAGAAGACTGGATGCCCGAAAGGTTATTATTCTACAGGGATATCTTTGTTGACATTCTTTGACCCGGCGGCCGCATAGTAGATGAGGTAGGCCAGACAAACGATGATCAGCCAGTAGCTCTGGAGGGAGCCGACCTTGTCGGCGATGGTGTTCTGGATGAACGGAATGATACCGCCACCGCAGACAAGAGCCATGAATATTCCGGACGCGGCGGCAGTGTACTTGCCGAGTCCTTCAGCCGCGAGGTTGAAGATGGCTCCCCACATGATGGATGTGCAGAAACCGCAGAGAAGCACGAAGACCAGAGCGATAGGGATGACCTTGCCGGCGACTGCGACAGTCACGGTCTCAGGAATGAATACTACACAGAGGATGAAAGCGATGGCCACTGCTGAAGTTGCGAGAAGCATTGATTTGCTGCTGACCTTCGCGCCGACGCTCGCGCCTATGAGACGGCCGAGGAGCATGCAGAACCAGTAGCCGCCGATCATTGTTCCGGCCAGAGCAGGACCTACTCCTTCAAGTCCGGAGAAATACACGTTGGCAGTGTTAGGGATACCCACCTCAATGCCCACATAGAAGAAGATCGCAATGGCTCCGAGAACGAAATGACGGAAGGAAAGCGGTCCGTACGGATCCTTCACCTTGTTGCCGGACAGACGGGCTGCCTTCTCCTCCGGAGTTTCCATGTGAGGTTCAGGGATTTTGGTAAGGGAAATCACCACGAAGGCAATCGCGAAGATGGCCATGGCGATGATCATCACAGGAGCAGCCTTCGCAACGGAAGCGTCCTTGATGCTGCCGCCGACAAGCCAGCCCACGAAAACCGGAGCGATGGTCGCACCGATCGAGTTGCAGGATCCGCCCCACTGGATGAGCTGGTTGCCCTTGTTGCCGCCACCGCCCAAAGTGTTGAGCATAGGGTTGACGACTATATTGAGCATACACATTGAGAAACCGGCGATGAACGCTCCGAGCACATAGACTCCGAATGACTCAGCATAGCCTGAAAGGAACTGCACGCCGACTCCGACAAAGCCGATGACAACGGCAAGGAGAGACGTGAATTTGTAGCCTTTTCTCTTGAGGATCAGACCGGCAGGTATGCCCATGCACGCATAGGCGATGAAGTTGGCGAGGGAGCCGAGCTGGGAGAGAGCCTTGCTGGCTCCGAACTGGTTGGTGACAATCACGCCCATCGAACCGGCGAGGTTCGTGACGAACGCAATCATGAAGAACAGCGCAAACATCACGATGATGGCCGCGAGATTTGAATTCTTGTTACCCATTTTGATTGTTTATGATTAAAATATGCATTATTTTCCTGTGGTAATCTTGACAAATTTACAAAATAATTTCAATTTTGACCGTTAGACTTTGAAAAAACCGTTACACGAACCACCCTTTCAAGGATTATTGTTAACTTTGTAAGTCGAAGGGAAACAAAAAACACAACAAAAAACACTAAATATGAAAAAGATAGTAGACGCCAATGCACATCTCCACACACCGTACTCATTCAGCGCTTTCACCAATGTCGGACAAGCTTTGGACATGGCAGCCAAGGAAGGAGTCAAAGTTGTGGGAGTCAATGATTTTTATAGCCTGGACGGGTATAAGGAATGGAATGACGGCTGTGCCGCAAGGCATCTCTATCCGCTTTTCAACATCGAGTTCATCTCGCTGAACGCCGAGG
>CAZXVE010000067.1:0-7162 GCA_964644125.1 uncultured Muribaculaceae bacterium | reverse complement strand
ACAAGGTGGCGTTCAAGGAGATGCCTAAGTTCCCTGAGGTCCGCAGGGATCTCGCTTTGCTGCTGGATGAAAGCGTCTGCTACGCTGACCTCTACCGCAGCTCCTTCAAGGCCGCGAAGAAGCTTCTCAAGCAGGTGACTCTCTTTGACGTGTACCGCGGAGACAAGATTCCGGCGGGCAAGAAGCAGTATGCGCTCGGCTTTGTGCTGCAGGATCTTGAAAAGACTTTGACCGACGAGGACGTAGAGAGAATAATGAAGAAACTGCTCTCGACGTTCCAGAACGAGTTCGGGGCAACCTTGAGGTAGAATCCATGAAAAGAATTCTCGGGATAGTCGTTTTCATCTTGGCCGTGGCATTGGCATTCATGTCATGTGAACGTGAAGCCAAGGTGATTCCGGTGCGCAAGATGGAGAAGATCTATCGTGAGATGTTCCTGGCGGACCAGTGGCTTGAGGCGAATCCTGACAAACGCGGTGCTGCGGACACAACCTGGTTCTATGGTTCGATATTCGAAAAGTACGGGGTTTCCTTGCTGGACTACCAGAAGAGCGTGGATTATTATCTTAATGATCCGGAGCGCTATGCAGATATGGTAGGCCGGGTGGCGAAAAGACTTCAGAAGGAACTTGAAGACGTCAATGAAAAGATAGCTCTTGACGGTAGGCTGAAGCACGAGGCTGATTCAATTTCAAGGACGAAAAGTCTGGTGCATGTCAAACCGTTCCCTTCTTTCCTTGTGATTTTCAACACTTGCTCCATGACTGACAGGATACACGTGGAGATGGATTCATTGGGCGTTTATTGTCCTGTGCCGGTGCTAGAGGACACGGTCTTCCTGGGGCCGGAACTGATCATCAGGAATCATGAGGCTAAAAATGAGGCCGATACCTTGGAGAGGACGCAAGAATGCCATGAACACTTTTTTTCACCGGGCCGGTCCGACAAACTGATTAAGTTGACTGAAAAGCCCTTAAAGATTACACCGATTGCCGAATGAACCGAATATCTGCAGACTATGTTTTCACCCTCAGCGGTGACCCGATAAGAAACGGATTTGTCGAATATGACGACAATGGCACTGTTGCTTCCATCGGCGAGTCTCCTGACCCGCGCAATGAGAAGCATCATGTAAAGGGAGCCGTTGTCCCGGGTTTTGTAAATGCCCACTGCCATCTTGAGTTGTCCTATTTGTGGAAGTCTTTCCGCAAAGGCACAGGCATGGCAGGCTTCATTGATCAGATCAATGAAATGAGGGACAACAAAAGCATGGAGGAAAAACTGCATGACATCCGTCATTGGTTGGATTTGATGTGGAACCGGGGAGTTTCAGCCATGGCTGACATCAGCAACTGTGCCGATACCTTTGCCTTGAAAAAAGAATCCCTGATGTACACGAGGACATTCCTGGAGGTTTTCGGTACGGAACCTGAAGACTGTGATTCAGTGATTGAGAATGTCCTCAAACTCAAAAAAGTCGCCGACAGCTGCGGGATTGATGCTGCTCCTACGCCGCACGCATGCTACACGATGAGCCCTGAGCTTGTAACGGCGGCCAGCGCCGAAGGTCTGAAGTCCGGATTCTTGTCTTTCCATTCCGAGGAGACTCAGGAGGAAGAAGACATGCTTAAGTACGGTCGTGGAGCCATGTGGGACAACCGCAAGGCTGCAGGAATGAGCGTTCCTCCAGTCACAGGGAAGTCCTCTCTGCTATATTTCATTGACAGGCTGAAGAAAGTGCATCCGGCTCCATTTGACGAACATATCCTGCTTGTCCACGAAGTCTGTCTCGACCAGGAGGGAATCGATGCGGTCAAAGAGACGATGAATCATCCGTTCATCTCTGTCTGCCCGATGTCAAACATCTTTATTCATAATGCATTGCCTCCAGTCAGACTGATGCGGAGCAATAGCCTGGCAATCACAGTAGGTACGGATTCTCTTTCCAGCAACGATGATTTGGACATGGTGGCCGAACTTCGCTGTCTTCAGAACGCCTTCCCTGAGGTCGGTTTGGATGAAATGCTTGTCTGGGCTTGCCGCAACGGCGCGGAATTCCTTTCCAAGGCAGATGAATATGGTTCCATAGAGGTCGGTAAAAGGCCCGGTCTTGTCATTATCGACAATCTTGATGCAGATTGCCGTCTGACCTCTGAAAGTACATCCAAAAGACTGGTTTAGGCTATGATGCGAGAAGAATTGGTTTTCGGTCCGATACATTCCAGGCGCCTGGGGTCTTCGTTGGGGATCAATCTGCTTCCGACGAACGGGAAACTTTGCAATTTTGATTGCATCTACTGCGAATGCGGATGGAACAGGGATGGACGTGAGGACCGCCGTCTTCCTTCAGCCGAAGAATTGAGAACGGCTCTGGAAGAGAAACTTTCCCTTTGTTCTGCTCAAGGGACACCTATAGATTCCATCACGTTCTCCGGTGACGGAGAACCTACTCTCAATCCGGATTTCGCCAGAATCATTGACATTACCATCGGGCTGAGGGACAAGTATTTCCCTGAGGCCAAAGTCTCCGTCTTGTCCAATGCGACTAGGGTGTTCAGGGACGATGTCTTCGAGGCTTTGCGGAAAGTTGACAACCCGATTCTGAAGATCGACGCTCCGACCGATGCGCTGGCTGGTTTGATCAATCAGCCACAGGGGGAGTACCACGTTGAGGATGTGGTGGCCGACCTGATGAAGTTCAATGGAGACTTCGTCCTTCAGACGATGTTCCTTCGTTCTCCGTCTTTCGACTCCTCGTCGCCTCAGGTGCTTGAGGGCTGGATGGACATAGTCAGGAAACTCCGGCCAAGGGAAGTGATGGTCTACACGTTGGACAGGGAGACTCCTGCCGAAGGTCTTGGAAAATTTACGGCCGAACAGATGAAAAAATTGGTGCAGCCTTTGATTGATGAGGGCTTCGTCATTCAGATAAGAGGATAAAATTCAATAAGATAATGGATAATTTGTCTGCAAAGTACGGTTATGCTCCTGACAGGGAGATGATTAATAAGAGATTGGATATCATGGCTCTCAATCTCGACAATGTGACTTCCCCTGAAGTTCTGAAGTGCTGCCTTTCACTGATGGATCTGACTTCACTTCACAATGAGGACACCTCTGCGTCAATCTGTAAATTGGTGGGGAAAGTCAATTCCTTTGTGAAGACCTTCCCGGAATATCCGCTCCCGGCTTCAATCTGTGTGTTCCCGAACTTCTCTTCAGTGGTGAGGAATGCTCTTGAGTGCGGAGAGGTTCATGTCACCGCTGTTGCTGGATGTTTTCCTGCATCCCAGAGTTTTCTGGAGGTTAAGGTTAAGGAGAGTGTAATGGCTGTTGAAGCTGGAGCTGACGAGATTGACATTGTGCTGGCTCTCAACGCCTTCCTTGCCGGTGATGAAGAGACTGCCAGAAATGAAATCAGGACAATCCGGGCGGCAGTGGATGAGGCTGGTGCCAAACTCGGCCGCAAGGTGACCCTTAAAGTGATTCTGGAAACCGGTCTGCTCGTTACAGCTGAGAAAATAGCGGAGGCCTCTTTCCTTGCCATGGAAGAAGGCGCTGACTTCATAAAGACATCCACCGGCAAGGTCAGCGTGAATGCCACTCCGATGGCAGCTTATGTGATGTGTGAATGCATAAAGGCGTTTTACGCCAAAACCGGCAGAAAAGTCGGATTCAAGGCTGCCGGCGGCATCTCCACTTCGAAGGACGCTGTCTGCTACTATTCAATCGTCAAGTCGGTTCTCGGCGATGAGTGGATAGACAGAAGCCTTTTCCGTTTTGGCGTCAGCCGTCTTGCCAATGCTCTGATGTCTTCCATCGAGCAGAAGACGGTAGTCTACTTCTAGAAAATTCTGTGGCACCTATCTGTTTGCCAATCAACTGAAAGAACAAAGTCCTGGTTCGGAATTCCGGACCAGGACTTTGTTCTTTCGGCTGACAGTCAGCAGATTGTCTGCCACGCTACATTCCGGCAACTCCGGTGCGCTCCTTCTCTCCGGAGTCTTTGACGATGAACTCGTCCGAAATTGCGGCTGCTGTGCCGGCAAGATATTCCCGAAGGTCGGTCCACCGGTAGTATGGTCCTTCAAAGGCCTTTACTGCAGGTATGAAGGTCTCCCGTTCGTTGACGAGCATTTTGACCAGCACCTCACCTTTCCTGTTTTTGAAAAAGACCATCTGGAAGTTCGTGCCCATCGACATTCCTACGAAGTCGAGCCAGTGATTGTGTGCATCAGCAGACTTCCAGCGCTCTTCCATGGTGGAAACTCCGATTGTGCCGAGCAGCGGCAGAAGTCCCACGTCATGACCGAAGCGGAGGTCGGCGGCTCTGGAACTGCCGTCGGCCATTGCGGCATCAGCTTTTTCGATGATGTCTTCGATCAGAGGTTTTGCTATTGAGGAAACATATTCACCTGCCTCTGACGAGATGCCGTAGTTGTGGTAGAGTTTGTCGTTGCCTGCAATCCACAGGGCTGTCAACTCTTCCACCGTGAAATGGCTGAATATGTCAGGATGAGCATCAGTGTTGGGGCTGATTGCTCCTGCGAGGTACACGTTGTTTAAGAATTTGAGCGGGTCTTCGATAAGATCCTCCGCTTTCGCAGGGTTATTGAAAATGGCCTCGAATAACCTGTCCTTGCAAAGCAGACTGTCAAGAAGATGCCGGTGGAGAGTGTTCGACTCGGGCAATACCTCGGACATGTCAAGATCCATGCTTATGTAGTCGATGTACTTTGGACCGGTCAGGTAGCGGAACTCCAGTTTGCCGTTTTCTTCTTTCAGTTTTGAAGTGAAGTTTGCCATGCTTATCAGACATCTTGGCCAGTAGCTTGAAACGCATTCCACATCCGTGCGTGCCTTGCTTTTGAAAACAGCGGGATAATTGCCGAACATTCTTGCAGCGATTTCCTGATGCTCTTTTGCGCCTCTTTCCGTCAGCATTCCGAACATTCCCAGATGCTCGTTCCATATAGTGTCCATCTGTCTTTTAAGCATCTTGCCTTCTTCTGTCAGAAGGCCGGCCTTTTCTGCCGATGCAAGAACTCTGGCGGCATCCGCGAACATGCCGCTGCTTGAGTGATAACGGGAACCGTGTCTTCCGTAGTGACTGATATAGAATGGCTTGTAGCCTTTGGGCGCTTTGGTGGGATCTGATGGGGCATATTCATAATAATGATAGACTCCTCCCGCTCTTTCCGGATTCTCTTTTATCAGATTTTTGTACGGCTGTGCCTTGACTGAAAAACAGAAGGCGCTGAACAACAACGCTATGGATGTAGCATATGCTGCGGATTTTCTGAATATTCCCATTCCTTTTCTTGATTTTTTATGTCCGCAAAGATAGGCAATCACCCTCAAATTGCCAAGCAGTGCCGTTTCCGGAAATAGCCGTTGAACATTTCACCCCACGGATAACCATCTCTACCTTTGCGCTGTAACTAAAACCAACTGAACGATGAAATGGTTCTTCAAAATGATGCTGCCGGCTCTGATGCTGGTGTCCTGCAGCAAAGAGGGCGTGTCTCTGGTAGAGACTGATCCTGTCAGCACGGGTGATAAAGTTGAGGCTGTCTCCCATGGCGAGATTCAACTTGGCAAAAAACTGGAAAACCCGTATTCCGTCAAAAATGTCAGAAGTGCAGTCGCGGCTCTGTACCCGACCCGGGCTTCGGTGGATGTTCCTGTGTCCGACCTTTACGTGAGATTCCTGCCTAAAAGCGCAGAGGATCTTGACGTTCTTTCCGATCTTGGCGTTGAAGCCCTCGAGTACCCGATGGATTACGAAATCACCACGAACGGTGACTACTATCACGATCCGTCCGTTCCGGAAAAGGACATTACCTGGCAGTATGCTGTGGTGTCTCCTGACTTCCGGTTCCCGGAAGGAATTGAATATGAGATTCTTGAGGAGTGCTTCATTCCTGATGAGGGAGTGAAGACAAAAGGCCTGGATGATCTTGACTGGGCTTCTGTCGAGAGAAAGGCCTACGAGTTGACGGGCAATGCTGATCTGCTAGTACCCGAGACCAGAGCTAAGAGCAAGCCGTCCGGGAAGGTGACCATCTACGATGACAAGCTGAAGAAAACACTCGGAGTCGCTGGCGTCAAGATGATGGCGAACGTGTTCGTGAAGTTCGGTACGACATATACCGATGAAAATGGCAACTATCAGTTTTCGACAAAGTTTTCGTCGAAGCCTCGCTACAACATCTGCTTCAAGAACAAGAAAGGTTTCACAATCGGATTCAACGCAATTCTCATCCCGGCATCGCTGTCGTCCCTGGGCAAGGGCTCACCGGAAGGAATCGATGTCAGCATCAACAAGGACTCTGATGCGGCTCTTTTCCGCAGATGCGTTGTCAACAATGCCGCCAATGACTATTTTGCGAAGTGCGAGACTACCGGGGTGACCAAGCCTGCCTCCAATGTAAGGTTCTGGATCCTTAATTTCCTCAGGCCTTCCTGTGCGCTGATGATGCATCATGGCGCTCTGCTTGACAACAAACTCGTGAGCAAGTATCTGTCCACATATTCAATAATTGTCAGGCTTTTCGCTCCGGACATCACCATCGGCTCCAAAGGCAAGAACGGAGATTATGCCGAGCTTTATTCCTCCGCCGTTCATGAATTGGCTCACGCTTCGCATTTCTCAAGGGTGGGTTCGGACTATTGGCGGTGTTACGCAACCTACATTCTGACCTCCTATCTTGGCACAGGGGATTGTTACGGCACAGGTAATGGCGAGAATGCCGGCTACTGCGGGATAGGGGAGATGTGGGCCTATCATGTCGAAAACATGATCTATAAGGAGCGTTATGGCGTGAATCCGTCCTCTGGCTACGATTATTGGTTCAAGCCTCAGATTCTTGATGAACTGGAAACAGGAGGCATCAGCCGTTCTGACATCTGCACCTCTCTTAATGCTTATGTGACGGATGTCGATGCGTTCAAGAGTGCCTTGAAGGAGACATGCTCGGGAAAATCAGCCTTGATTAACAAGGTGTTCAACAAGTATATAAAATAGACAAGCCGTCTTTTTGCTTTCCGTCGCAGAATTTGTTTGCAAATTCATAAATTTTCTCTAAATTTGCAATCCATATCAATGCGCGGGTGGCGAAATGGTAGACGCGCTAGTTTCAGGAGCTAGTGTCAATTGCGA
>CAZXVE010000066.1:0-7174 GCA_964644125.1 uncultured Muribaculaceae bacterium | reverse complement strand
GATGAATATGCAATCGGAACTCCTCTGTTCAAGAAGGTGGTGGTCTCCCGGCCGGACGGAAAGAGAATCATTCTGGAAGCTCCTGGTAATTCAAAAGACAACTTCTACATCAAAGGCATAAAGGTCAACGGCAGAAATTGGAACAAGAACTACTTCCGTCACGAAGACCTCGCCGCCGGAGCGAAGATCGTGTACCGCATGAGTCCGGAACCTTCCACAACGCGAGGCATAGCCGAAGTTAACCGTCCATATTCATTGACTCAACATTCGCAAGAGACAAAATCCCTGCGATAAAACACCTTATCACACGTCCCAAGAGCATCGCCAGTGAATATCTGTCCACGTTACCCTCTCCCTCTGTCACTACTGTGACGGGACAAAATGAGCAAGAGTGACGGAAGCGTTACGGGGCGGAACTGACACCATCACACTCAATACAATGAGTGACGGGAGCGAATATGTAGAAAAACGCTCCCGTCACCCATGATCTTTACCTGAATTCAGTCTGTCAATTCAAATTCCGCAGTCTCGACGTCAACCGAATTGCGGCCGACCATAACCCGGAATTTACCCGGTTCCGAAATCCAGCCCTGCCCCTCTTTCCAGAACTGCAGATCCTTGTCGGTAATGACAAAGCTCACGGTCCTGGTTTGTCCAGGGTCAAGAGCTATCTTCTCAAAGCCTTTGAGTTCTTTCATCGGCCGTGACACGGTCCCCCACATGTCCTCAATGTACATCTGGACAATCTCCTCACCGGCCACACTTCCGGTGTTGCTGATGTCAACGCTGACCGTTATCATTCCGCTGCGATCCATTTCAGCGGATGAAATCTTCAGGCCGGAATATTCGAAAGTCGTGTAGCTCAAACCGTAACCGAACGGGTACACCGGTTCGAAAGGCACATCACGGAATTTCGACCGGAAAGCATCCTCATGATTCTGAAAATACGGGCGGCCGGTCGGAAGTTCGCCATAGTACATCGGCTCCTGTCCAACGTGTTGCGGAAATGTGGTCGTAAGTTTGGCGCTTGGATTATAGTCCCCGAACAAGACATCGGCAACGGCGTATCCTGCCTGCGTACCTAAAAACCATGTTTCAAGAATGGCATCAGCCTCCTTGGCAAGTTCAGGAACGGCAAGCGGCCGGCCGTTGGTCAGCAGCACGACGACTTTCTTTCCCATAGCCTTGATCTTGCGGAACAAAGCCATCTGATGAGCAGGAATCTCAATGTGGACACGAGACATTCCTTCACCGCTCATTTCACCCTTTTCCCCCATTGTCATCACCACGACATCAGCATCCTTGGCAACAGCAAGCGCTTCAGCATCACTTTCGAGCGGGCTGACGACCTTACATCCTTCGCTCCAGACGACATCCGTAGCCGGAACGGCTTTCTGCAACCCTTCCAGAATAGTCACAGTCTCGTTGCTTCCTGCCGGAGCCCAGCAACCATTCATGTCGTGCTTGTCATTGGCAACTTCTCCTATCAGGGCAATCTTTCCCAGAGTCTTGCTCAACGGAAGCAGCCCGCCGTCGTTCTTCAACAGCACAATCGAGCGTTTCGCCACTTCACGTGTTTTGTCCCGCAACTCCTGACTGAAAACAACCTTCTGCTCAAGTTTCTCGTCAATATAGCGATACGGATCATCGAACAGGCCAAGGTCATATTTAACACCAAGAATTCTCCGTACTGCATCGTCCAGCAGGGCAATGTCCACGCTTCCGTCCTCAATGCACTCTTTCAGATGAAGCCTGTACACACCGGCTTTCATGTCCATGTCCATGCCGCCGTTCATCGATACCCTAGCGGCATCAGTGGTGTCACGTGCCACTTTATGCCTCAAAAGTTCCATCAACGCCTCAAAATCACTCACAACGAATCCTTCAAAGCCATATTCAGTTTTCAGGACATCGCGAAGCAACTGCTTGTTGCAGGACAACGGCACTCCGTTCAGAGTGTTGAAAGAGGCCATGACAGAAGCCGCCTTCGAATCAACGAAAGCCGCCTGGTAAGGAGGCAGATACACCTCACGCAGACGAGCCTCGCTCATGTCAGCGGCATTGTAGTCTCGCCCGGATTCCGCTGCCCCATATGTCACATAGTGCTTCACACAGGTTGCAACGGTGTTCTTTGCCGCAAGATCACTGCCCTGATACCCTCTCACACGGGCTCTTGCAATGGCCGCCCCGAGGAACGGATCCTCACCCGGTCCTTCGGCGATGCGCCCCCAGCGAGCATCACGGGCGATGTCAAGCATAGGTGTGAACACCCAGTTCACCCCCTGGACTGCACATTCTTCAGCAGATGCACGGTCCGCCATCTCAATAAGAGCCATGTCCCAGGAACATGCCGATGCCAAAGGTATCGGGAATGTGGTCTGCATGCCGTGTATGCAGTCGAATCCGAACAGCAAAGGAATGCCCAGACGGGACTCCTCAAGCGCCACCTTCTGGTACTGGCGTGACAAGGCCGCACCCTTCACGTTGAACACGGCACCTGCGCCTTTTACAATCAACGCACGTTCTCTCGCCGAACTTGGCGCGTTCAAGTCCGCTCCGGCAAGGACCAGGTCACATTGCTCTATCTTCTCTTCAAGTGTCATTCTGCCGAGCAATCCTTCAATGAATGACGTCTTGCCCGTCACCTTGCCATATTTGTAGCCTGCAGAAAAACAGGGCAATGACAAGATGCATAATGTCAATGCCAATACTGTCTTTTTCATTTCAAGCTTACCGGTTGTCTGAGCACTATGTCCGCGCTGTTGCGTCCTACTTCAATCTCATAATCACACCTGTCAACCGTCCAGTCCGCGATTGACGTGTCATAATACGAGAATGCATCCTTGTCAAGCTCGAATTCCACTGTCACGCTACTGCCGGCCGGGATTTCAACCTTCTTGAAATACTTCAGTTCATGTACCGGACGGAACACTGATGCATTCAACGGCTTCACATACACCTGCACCACTTCCTTCCCGTCACGGCTGCCGGTGTTCTTCACCGTCACACGTCCGACGACATTGTCATGGTCACCTTTCACAAGCGTCAAGTCGGAATATTCAAAATCAGTGTAGCTCAGACCATAGCCGAACGGGAACTCCGGCTTCACATTCTTCGTGTCATAATAGCGATAGCCGACCATCAGACTGTCTGTGAACAGAATCACGTCATTGTCCTCCCAGCCGAGCTTCCGAGCTGGCACATCCTCAAGTTTCCTGGGCCAGGAGATCGTCAAACGGCCTGAAGGGTTAACCTTGCCCGTAAGCACATCGGCGACGGCATTACCTCCTTCCATGCCAGGATACCAAGCCTCAACCACAGCCGGAACGTTGTCGATGAACCCGCCGAGTTCAAGCGGAGAACCGTTCACAAGCGTCACAATCGTCTTTCGATTGATTTTGGCCAAGCGGTTGATGGTCTTTTCCTGCAATGCCGGAAAACTCAAATTCAGGCGGTCACGTCCCTCCGTGTCCTGATTCATGTCAAGACCGCCGACATACACCACAACATCGGCCTTCCTTGCCAGCTTGTCAAGTTTTTTCCAACTTGCAGCATTGTTGTCCGAATCAGGGGTCTCCCACTCGAGACGAAGCGATGCATCGCCTTTTGTCTTTGAATATATCATGCACAGCGTGTACGGTTCTCCCTTCTTCATGTCAACACTTCCTGTCGTCTGAATCTGCACTCCGTCAGAGTTTGCTATGGCCATCGGGGCTCCAGCCCATTCGCCGTTGTACACAGAAAGATTCCCGCCGCCGACGGAGAACCTGAACGTGTACTTCCCGTCAACCTGCGGAATGAATGTAGCTTCATAACGAGACTCGCGCCAATCGTCTACATTCATCGCTTCTGGATCCGGCGATTTCATTTCCCACATGAAGTTCAGTTCCTTCACAGTTGTGGTCTTCACCGGCTCGGCCTTGCCCTTTACATAGTAGCGTGCGGTGATGCATCCATTTTCAAGAACATCAGACGGGACTGGCTGAAATCCGCCGAGATCGCTTGTACCAAGATAAGTCACCTTTGCATCGCCGAAGGCCTTTCTTATTCCGTCAAGGACAGTTGTTTCATAAGGTGACAGAATCCAGCTGCTTCCGCCCATAGCCCAAGAGCAGTTCTTATACTCGGCATTAGGGCCTGTCACAAGCACGTTTTTCACCTTTTTCACGTCAAGCGGCAGCAAGTTATCCTGATTTTTCAGCAGTACGATGCCTTCTTCTCCCACCTGACGGGCTACGGCTATATGCTCCGGAGTGTTTCGCTTGCTGTTGCCGACCACATCCACCTTGCCGTCTTTTGCGTCAAGCCAGCCGATGCGGTCGTACAGACGCAGCACTCTCAACGCCTTTTCATCAATCGTGCTCTCGCTCACAGTCCCCTTCTTCACCGCAGCGAGCAAAGCATCCCCGAAACCGCAGTTCTTTCCTCCCGGCATTGAAATGTCAAGTCCGCCAAATGCAGCCTTCTCGGTTGAACGGGTCTGCAGCCAGTCAGTTATCACGACTCCGTCAAAGCCCCACCTGTTCTTCAGAATGTCAGTCTGCATCTTGCGGCTGTCACTCACATATTCATAGTTGATGCCATTGGCCGAGGTCATGAAACCCCAGGCATGTCCCTTCTCAACAGCAGCCTTGAATGCAGGCAGATAAATCTCATGCAGTGTACGGTCATCCACTATGGAAAAGTAGAAGTTTCGATTGTTTTCACGGTTGTTGCATGCGTAATGCTTCAGCATCACCGCGACATTCTGACTCTGCACACCTTTGACGATTTCGGCAGTCAGTACACTGTTAAGATACGGATCTTCAGTGTAATATTCAAAGAAGCGGCCACCAAGCGGATCCCGCAGGATATTGCAGGCAGGGCCAAGCAATACGCCGTCACCGTAGTTGTGTGTTTCCTCTCCCATCACTTCGCCCATTTTCCGGAGCAGATCAGGATTCCATGTTGAAGCCTGACCTACGCCGCATGAAAATCCAGTGGAGCCGCCACCGCTGTTTTGAGGGCCGCCATGAGGACCGCGGGGACCGTCCGTCAACGGCACGCTCGGAATCCCGAGTCTCGGGATTCCCATGAACGAGCCATTGTCTCCGGCACACAGCGCGACCTTTTCCTCAAGCGTCATCTGATCCAGAATCTTCCGGATCTTTGCTTCTCCTGCAATATTTTCCTGAGCCGAAACTCCTGCCGCCAGCATCAGGCAAGCAGCGGCAGCAGCGGCAATTCTTGATTTATTTCCAAACATCCTTTGTTTTATCTATTTAATATATGTGCAATGCAATATGGTCAGCCGGACTGATACCCGGCACATGGTTGGACAAGCGAATCGGGCTACTTAACCTTGTCAAGGAAAGTTCTGGCAGCTTTCAATGCCGGAGACGGACCTTCAGAGAGGACCTTTTCGGCAGTAAAGGCACCGAGAACCTTTGAAAGTCCATCCAGTTCCGTATCCGATTTTTCTTCCGACCAACGCTCGCGAAGGACACGGACCTTCTCAAAGTCCTGGATTCCTTCGACAAGTTTGGCAAAATGGACACTGCTCCGCCCTCCAGGATAGATGACAAAGCAATCGCCGGCCGGCCAGGTACGGAAGCGGGCATCGGACAATGGGTCGAGAGTCCAGCTGTTGTAGGCCCAGCGAAGGTAGCCGTCATAGCCATCAGCCTGAGCGAACCAGCCAAGCCATGCAGCTTCCGCCGGATCGGAGATCACAAACAGGTTAGGCTTGGCCTCGGCACAGCAAGTGTAGAATGTCGTAGTGAAACCAAGTTCTTTTCTTTTGGATTTGACCGATTCAGGAAGTTCTTCCTTCTGGCTGAATGCCTCGCTGAAATCAGCAACATCGTAGATTACCGGTTCGTGGAATCTGCCGGCAAGGGAGATTCTGAACTGAGGCTCAACACTGCGGAGAAGCGACAATACAGCCTGCATCGATTCCAAAGGCCGCTCATCCATAGCAATCAGAGTCTTTTCAAACCACCCTCTGACTTTCAGATGGCGGGCAAAATCAGCGATGAAGCCGCCCCAATATTCATTGAACTCCTTGCTTCCCGGGGCAGCCTTGATGGTCGCGTTGGAAGAGGTCGCCTGATCGTAGAAGTCGAATTCAAGTGCCCACGGAATCATCGAATAACAATTGATCTGCTTGTCTATGCCAAGCGAAAACATGAATTCAACCCATCGGTCGAAGATTGTGTAGTCATAAAGCCAAGTCCCGTCAGCTCTACGGATTTTAGTCACCATGGAGCCGAAAGCATCTTCAGTCTGTCCATTCCATGGACGGTTCATTATCGTAGCAGTGACCGATTTCTGTCCGGCCTCCGCCAGCAGTTTCATCACAGGACGCATAGCCTCGAAATGAGCTTCGCTCCAAAGAGGAACACCTTCATAGCGTGCGACCGCATAAGGATTCTGCCACAGATCAAGATGGAATTGCCAATCCTTCACATCCGGCAGGACATTCTCGGTGACAACGAGTTCAACCGGAAGCGACTGTGGCTTGGCATTCCTGGCTGAGACGATGAGTTTCCCTGTATACTTTCCAGGTTTGGCATCAGAAGGGACTTTTACGGTCATCCAGACAGGCTGCCTGATCCCAGCCTGAACGTTCTTGGAAGACACGGTGTCGATCACATCTGCCACCAGCACTTCGCCCCACTCTGATTTGTCAAGCCTCTGGCTGCACTGGCCGTACTGTTTGGAATCAAGAAGGTCCGAAACCACAAAGCTGACGAATTGAAGGTCTATGGAAGCGGAGGAGATCCGTGACTTGTTGCAGCAAAGGTCGGAAACGGAAAGAGTAACTCCTTCTAGGTCGGAATCAGATAAAATCACGGCCTGGGCAGAAGCCCGTTCTCCACGCCAAGCCTTATGCGGGAAAGCCTTTTTCTGAAGTTCCAAAGATGGTGAGGATCCTATCACGCAATGTGAATCAGTCGAGGCCCAGTCGAGCCTGAACGCAACTTGCGGCTGTGCTGCCGCAATGAACGGCAGCGCAACCGCAAGCACCAAAGTCATTATGTTCTTCATTCTAACTCATCTAATTATAGACCAAGCTGCTTGAAGAAGTCATTACCCTTGTCGTCCACGAGGATGAAAGCCGGGAAGTTCTCGACACGTATCTTCCAGATGGCCTCCATTCCGAGGTCAGGATATTCAACGCACTCGATGCTCT
>CAZXVE010000065.1:0-7382 GCA_964644125.1 uncultured Muribaculaceae bacterium | reverse complement strand
TCCGCCGTGAGTTCGGTGTCGAGATCAACCAGGGTGCTCCTCAGGTCAACTACAAGGAGGCGATCACTGCTACTGTACAGCATCGTGAGGTCTTCAAGAAGCAGACCGGTGGTCGTGGTAAGTTCGCCGACATCATCGTTGAGATCGGACCTGCAGATGAGGGGGTAACAGGACTTCAGTTCGACAATCAGGTCAAGGGCGGTAATATTCCTAAAGAATTCATCCCTTGTATCGAGAAAGGCTTCAAGTCAGCAATGGCTAACGGTGTTCTTGCCGGTTATGAGGTTCAGTCGATGAAGGTTACTGTACTTGATGGTTCATTCCACCCAGTCGATTCAGACCAGCTTTCATTCGAAATGGCAGGCCGCCTTGCGTTCCGCCATGCTTGTCCGAAGGCTAAGCCTGTTCTTCTCGAGCCTATCATGTCCCTTGAGGTTGTTACTCCTGAGGACTACATGGGTGACATCGTTGGTGATCTCAACCGTCGCCGCGGCCAGATTCAGGCCATGGATTCTACTGCAAACGGTGCAAGAATCGTCAAGGCGTTCGTTCCGCTTGCAGAGCAGTTCGGTTATGTTACGGTTCTCAGAACCCTTTCTTCCGGACGTGCGACAAGTACGATGAGTTTCGATCACTATGCTGAGGTTCCAGCCACTTTGGCTAAGGACGTTATCGAGAAGAGCGGTTACAAGCTCTCTGATGATGACGAGTAAGTGTTAAATCGTAATTAAGTATTTTGATATGAGTCAAAAAATCAGAATAAAACTCAAATCATTCGATCACATGCTGGTTGACAAGTCAGCCGCTAAGATCGTGGACACCGTGAAGGCTACTGGTGCGAAGGTGAACGGTCCTATTCCGCTTCCTACCAACAAGAAGATCTTCACTGTCAATCGCTCGACTTTCGTCAACAAGAAGTCCCGCGAGCAGTTTGAGCTTAACGCCTACAGCAGGCTTCTTGACATCGACGACAGCAACGCTAAGACCGTTGACGCTCTCATGAAGCTCGAGCTTCCTTCCGGCGTTGAAGTTGAGATCAAAGTCTGATAGTTTTTCAGATTAAGGATGCGAGGGCGGCCTGGACGGCCGCTGTCCTTCCGCTGCGATAACCCGGCGTTCGCCGCCGGGCTTCGGTCCCATAGCTCAGTTGGTTAGAGCATCTGACTCATAATCAGGGGGTCGTAGGATCATGCCCTACTGGGACCACAAAAATAAGGAGTTGAGCAAAAGCTCAACTCCTTTTTCGATTTATCTTCACTCATCTCCAGGTACCGTTTGGCAACTGGAGATGGGTGGGGTTTTTACTTTTTTGTGGATTGGCGCGGGCCGAACTTCCGGCGGCGGCCTTTATCCTTGGATTGTCTGTGCTTTGGCTGATTGTCGTTGTCTCGGGCAATGTCGGCATAAAATGGCTTTTTTCTGCCTTTGGCGCGTGAGGAATCCTGCCCTTCGTCATTGTTGCCGGAGCCGTTCTCTGAGAGATCGACCAATTCATAGTCCAAAAGTCTCTGTTCCAGATTCGCCGCTTTCACCCTGATCTTTACCGGGTCTCCGAGACGGAATATCTTGCCGGTGCGGCGGCCGCGGATCAGGTAGTTCTGCTCGTCGAATTCAAAGAAGTCTGATTTGACATCGCGCAGAGCGACCATGCCTTCAATCATCGTAGGCTTGATCTCGACGTACATTCCCCATTCGGTCAGACCGGAGATATTCCCTTCATATTCATTGCCTATCTTGTCCTGCATGAACTCGATGAGCTTGTACTTTACGCTGTCGCGCTCGGCGTTTGAGGCTATCTGCTCCCGTTCGGATGCATGTTGGCACTGTGCTTCGTAATATTCCTTGTTCTGGCTTTCGGCATTGTCAAGATACATAGCCAGAAGCCTGTGGACCATGGTGTCAGGATAACGCCTGATAGGAGAGGTGAAATGCGTGTAGAATTTGAAAGCAAGACCGTAGTGACCGATGTTCTCTGTGGTGTAGACGGCCTTGGCCATGGAACGCAGCGCTATCATCTGGAAAGCATCGCATTCCGGTGTGCCTTTGGCCTCGGTCAGAAGGGTGTTGAGCGATTTGGCGATTTCGCGTCCGTTGCCGCTCGGGCCGAACTTGAATCCGAAATTGCTTACGAACTGGCCAAGACTTGCAATCTTGTCTGTGTTCGGCTCACCGTGTACGCGGTAGACAAAAGTTTTTGCTTTTTTGTCGGCCTTGCCGTCCATCTTCCCTGAGGTAGCGATGAATTCTGCCACAGAACGGTTTGCCAGAAGCATGAACTCCTCTATCAGCCAGTTGGCCTCTTTCGTGATCTTTTCATAGACTCTGACTGGCTTGCCGGTAGCATCAACCTCGACTTTCATCTCAGGGCGTTCGAAACTGATGGCTCCTGCTGCAAAACGGCGCTTGCGAAGGATGGCGGCCAGTTTGTTCAGCGTTACTATGGCCTCTCTGATATCCTGTCCTATTGCCGGATCCGCCGGTTCGTTACCGTTGCTCTCAATGATCTGCTGAGCGCCGTCGTAGTCAAATCTGTAGTCGGAGCAGATTGCGGTGCGGCCGAACCATCGGTTTTCGATTTTTCCGCGCGGTGTCATTTCCACAACAACCGAGAATGTCAGTTTCTCTTCATGCGGACGCAGAGAGCAGAGTTTGTTGCAAAGTTTCTCAGGGAGCATCGGAACTGTTCTGTCAACCAGATAGACTGATGTCCCGCGCTCCTGCGCCTCCTTGTCCACAACAGTGCCTGGAAGCACATAGTGGGACACATCGGCTATGTGGATGCCAATCTCGAAGTTTCCGTTCTCCAGTTTCTTGAATGACAGGGCATCATCGAAGTCCTTGGCATCTGTCGGGTCAATCGTGAAGGTCAGTGTGCTGCGGAAGTCACGGCGCTCCTTGATGTCCTGTTCGGTGATTTTGTCCGAAATCTGGTCGGCCGCATTTTCGACCTCGGGCTCGAATCTGTAAGGCAGAGCATATTCAGCAAGGATGGCGTGCATTTCGGTGTCGTTCTCTCCAGGCATGCCAAGCACATCCACAATGTGGCCTTTTGGTGTCGGCTCGCCTTTGTCCCATCCGTCGATGACTGCCGCCACCTTCATGCCTCTCTTTGCTCCTTCAGGCAATGTTTCGAAATCTATGCTGATGTCGTACGGCATATTCCTTGACTGCATCAGCACCCATGCCTGCTTTCCGACAATGTGGAGCACTCCTACAAACGGCTTGTGACTGCGTTCGACTATTTCAATAATCTCCCCTTCGCGGCGTCTTGGGGCCTCTTTCCTGCCCCGCGCACCTTCCTGAGCCTCTTTTTTCTCACTGGTGACTGCGCATCTGACGATGTCTCCGTTAAGTGCACCGCGGGTTTTGGATGCTTTTACGAACACATCATTGTCCGGCTCTCCCTCGATGATCACGAAGACATATCCGTCCCTTGTCATCTGCACCTTGCCGGTAACTTCCTCCAGAACTTTTCTGCTTTTCTGTCTGGAACCGAATTTTCTGTCGCGGCTTTTCCTGCCGCCGTTCTCGCCGCCCTGGCGATTTCTTCTTTTCTGCATCACTGATAAATTAATCGTACAAAGGTACGAATTTTCCGGTCAAACGATGAGCCCTAAAGGCGGATAATGATTATATTTGCACGGAAAATGCTTGATTTTTCGAATAGACTGTGCGGTCCGCAAAAATCAGACAGGTGCGGATCTGCAGTGAACCCGGCAACAGGTGATCAGGCTGTTTTCTGCAATTACCAAACATACTGAATATGTCCGACATCAAAACAGACAGCAGAGTCGTCATGACTCTGGACGCCGGTGGCACAAATATGGTCTTTGGCGCAATGAAAGGCGGCGCTTTCTGCTGCGAGCCAATCACGCTTCCGTCAAACGCTGACAATCTGGACCGTTGTCTTGGAACGATGGTCAAAGGCTTCAGCCAGGTCAAGGAAGAACTTGGAGAGAATAAACCGGTGGCAATCAGTTTCTGCTTTCCCGGTCCTGCCGACTATCCTGACGGAATCATCGGAGGGTACCTCCCCAACTTCCCGTCTTTCAGGGATGGAGTGGCTCTTGGACCTTTCCTTGAGGATAAATTCGGGATTCCGGTTTTCATCAACAATGACGGCGACCTTTATGCCTATGGTGAGGCTCTCGGCGGTGCTCTTCCGGAGATCAACGGAAAACTTGCCGAAGCCGGAAGCGCCAAACGTTATCACAACCTGATAGGTTATACTTTCGGAACCGGTCTGGGAATAGGTACGGTGATCAACGGGGAACTCAACCGTGGTGACAACTCCTGCGTGGAGACATTCTGCCTCAAGCATCCGGACAACCCGGACATCATCGTTGAGGACGGTGCTTCAATCCGTGCGGTGAAGAGAGTCTACGGCGAGCTGACAGGCAATCCTGATCACGGACTTGAGCCGAAAGATCTCGGGGAAGTCATCGAAGGAAAACGTCCCGGCGATGCAGTTGCGGCAATCAGAGCCTTCGACAAGATGGGCGAGGTTGCGGGTGATGCGATGGCTACGGCCGTCACCCTGATTGACGGACTCATCGTTATAGGCGGCGGAGTGATGCACAACTACAAGTACCTGATGCCTGGAATCCTGCGAACGATGCGGGCCAAGATGCACCAGCTTACCGGAGAGGAACTGAACAGGGTTCAGATGAAGGTCTACAATCTCGACGACCCTGCTGAGTTCGAGCAGTTCGCCCGCGGAGAGGCCAGAAGCCTCAAGGTTTACGGCAGTGACCGCGAGGTCGTCTATGATCCTCAGAAGCGCGTCGGGGTGATGCGCTCCAAGATAGGAGCGAGCAAGGCCATTTCTCTCGGCGCCTACGCGTTCGCTCTCTCTGAATTGGATAAAAGATAGTGGAATACAATCGGTTAGTTAGTATATGTACCCTTTAAAATTTGAGCCGTACCTCCGCGAAATGGTGTGGGGCGGTGAAAAAATCGCGCCCTTCAAGGGCATAAAGACGAAGCGACACAAAATCGGTGAAAGCTGGGAGATCTCAGCGGTCGAAGGGCATGTCTCCATCATTGCAAACGGCCCTCTTGCCGGCAAAAGCCTGACGGAAGTGATGAATGAATATGGCCGTGATCTTGTCGGCCGTAAGGTTTTCGACAAGACAGGCACTGAGTTTCCTCTTCTGATCAAGTTCATCGATGCGAAGAGCGATCTGTCGATTCAGGTTCATCCGAATGATGATCTGGCCGCAAGGACTCACCCGGGGATGAAGGGCAAAACTGAGATGTGGTACGTTGTGGGAGCCGATGAGGGAGCTCATCTGCTGAGCGGTCTTACGGACTGGATCACTCCTGATGAATATGAACAGCGTGTCAACGAGCACACGATTACCGATGTGCTGGCGAGCTACAGGATAACTCCGGGAGATGTCTTTTTCCTCCCTGCAGGAAGAATCCATGCCATCGGTGCCGGATCTTTTGTCGCTGAGATTCAGCAGACCTCCGATCTCACCTACAGGATTTACGACTATGGCCGCCTCGGTCTGGACGGAAAACCTCGTGAGCTGCACATCGAGCAGGCGAAGGAGGCCATCGACTACGATGTCTATCCGGACTACAGGACGGAATACACCCATGTCAAGGATGCGGAAACCCAGCTTGTCAGCTGCAAATATTTCACCACGTCACTCTTCGATCTGGACAAACCTTGCTCAAAGAATCTGTCTGCGTTGGACTCTTTTGTGGTGGTGATGTGTGTTGCCGGTCATGGCAGTCTTGTCGACCATGAAGGAGACGGACAGGAGCATGTCGTTACGCTCCGCCAGGGTGAAACCGTCCTGATTCCCGCCACATCTGCCGGGATTGATTTCCGCCCTGATTCTGTGATGACCTGTCTTACGAGCTGCATAGACTGAAGGTGACCATCGTTGCCAGTTACTTGCGCAACTGGATTCTGTGATTCCCTGACTTCAGCTGCTGATCCGGTCTTCCGGCAATCTGCACGGTGGCAGTTGTGTTTTCCGGTACGGTGATTTCGAGACAGATCTTGTCTCCGGTCTTCTTCCACCCGGCTTTGATGATGCCTCTTACGGAATTGTAGGAGGCATTGGCGTAGTCAAGCCCCTCTACAAAATGCGGTGCGATGATGAAATGGTTGAATCCCGGGGCGAGATCATCCTTGCGGATGCCGACGATGTCATTTACCATCCAGGCGGAAATGTCACCGAAGAAGATGTGGTCGATCGATGCATCGTTGAACCTTTGGGACATGGTCCATGTTTCGGCCAGAGTAGTGTAGCCATCGTGGATCCATGCAAGCCAGGACGGATGGTCTTCCTTGGTCGCCATCTCGAATGCCATGTTCTCAAGCCCGAATTTGGTGAGAGTTCTCAACACGACTTTTGAGCCCATTGAGCCGAAGTTCAGATGACCGTCATTGTCCTTGACAGCCTTTTCAAGTCCTGCGACAACCTTGGGGATTTCACTGCCGGGTACCACTTCTGTGTACAGGGCAACTGCCTGGGCCGTTTCGGTACCGTTGGCATAGAGACCGGTCTCCGGGTTGTACCACTTTTTGTTGATGGCAGCTCTCAAGGCATCTTCCTTGGCCAGAATCGTAGAACATTCCTTGTCGAGGATGAATGCGAACTCCTTGAATATGTGGTAGTCATAGTAGTAGAACAGTGGAGACGTGAACTCCGTCGGAGTCTTGGCTTCGTATGACAGCCAGTCTCCGATGCCGTAGGTGACGAGACCGTCGGCGTCCTCTCTTGTCTTGAGGTAGGCGAGATATTTCTCGCAGACCGGCCAGACTTTTTCGATGACGGAGGAGTCGCCATAGTAGAGGTAAAGATTGTAAGGAATAATGAACAGGGCGGCATCCCAGACAGGGCCGATCCAGTCATCGTAGCCCCAGTCGCTGGTAGGGATGATTCCGGAGATTCTTCCGTCTGCCCTCTGGTTGTCAACGAAGTCATCCAGCCACTTCTCATAAAAGAGAATCGCGTCATAGTTCATTATGCCGATTTCCTGAGAAAGGTAGGCATCGGCTGTCCAGCCGTTCTTCTCTCTCTGCGGGCAGTCTGTCGGGATGGACATCAGATTGTTGCAGTAAGTTCTTCTGGTCATCGCCCAGAGAGTGTCCAGAAGTTTGTTTGAACATTCGAAAGTTCCTGCGGATTCCTGGTCGGTGTAGAAGTAGAGCGCCGTAAGGGCATCTTCCCCCAGTTTCATTGGAACGCTTGTCCTGACTTCGGCATAGCGGAATCCATGGTAGGTGAAGGATGGAGCCCATTCTTCAGTCTCTCCGCCCTTCATCGTGTAAGAATCCGTCTGGAATTCATAGCCAGGAAGAGCCTTGTAGTAGATGTTGATGTTGCCGGGTTCGATCATTCCGTCAGACTTGACAAGTT
>CAZXVE010000064.1:0-7618 GCA_964644125.1 uncultured Muribaculaceae bacterium | reverse complement strand
ATTCGCCTGTGCCTTTCTTCCCGAACGTGTCGATAGGCTGGGACAACACTCCGCGTTTCCCGAAAGTCGGCCGGGAGGATGTCATCCACTACAACAACACACCTGAAAGTTTCGCCACCTATCTCCAGGCCGCCAAGGAATATCTCGACGCGCACCCGGCCCAGCCGAAGGTGATTACGGTCTTCGCCTGGAACGAATGGATAGAGAGCGGCTATCTTCTTCCTGACCGCAAGTACGGCTTCGGCTACCTTGAGGCTGTCCGCTCCGTCCTTGAAGGGAAGTACGAGCGGTTCAGATAGAGGTATTCTCCAGGATTTCTTTGACACGTGCAGCGGTCTGTCCGAAGGTCAGGCCGTCGATGTCTATGATGTGGTGGGCCGCGGCGATGTACTGCGCGGACCTTGTGGCCATAAGGCTCTCGATCCGGTCACGCAGAGAACCCTCGGACTTGAGCATCGGTCTGCCTGCGCTGTCGCCTTCAAGATTGGCCAGCAGGGTCTCCGTGGTGGCGCGGAGGTAGAAGCAGACGGAATTCTCCCTCACAAGCCTGCCGCAGGCCTCCGTGGTCACTGTCCCGCCTCCGAGAGAAAGGACCGAACGGCCGCGGGAGCTGTCCTTGAATATTCCCTCAAGCGCATCCTGTTCCATCCTGCGGAAGGCCGCTTCGCCATATTCATTGAATATCTCGGGAATGCCTTTGCCCTGCTTTTCTTCAATGTAGGTGTCAAGGTCAATGAGGCCGTAGCCGGGCAGCGACTCTGCTAGAAGCCGCCCCACCGTGCTTTTGCCGCACCCCATGAAACCTATGAGGGAAAGGTCTTTCATGCTGCCGAGTATTAACAGTCTGTGTTGGATTTTGGCGATTGATGAATATGCCTTTCCCTAAAATAGAGTAGGCTCATCGATGTCACCGACATCCGGAATGCCGTTTGAGTCCAGAAGACTTGCCGCGCTGCCGGTTTGTCCGCTGTCGCTGACGCTGCCGTTTGCGCTTTCCGCTTCTGCCGCGTTCTGCTGTTCGAAGGATTGCTCCGGATCTTCGATTATGTCCAGCGGCTCATCCGCTGTTTCGTCCTCCGGTTTTTCGAGCGGCTCAATGAACTTCACCTCCTTGAGGTCGTACTGATGGCATTTCTTTCCCTTTGCTGAGTAGCCTTTTTTGGCGATGTATTCTTCTGCATCGATGTTCTCAGGGTCTCTGTGCTCGTATTTCCCGCTGAAGATGACCTGAATCTGAGGATGCTTGTCATCGGAAATGTCCACAAGGTAGGATTTCGATCCCGAGGCTATGAACGACAGCGGAGTGTTGTCGCTCAGCATGAAGCTGAATCTCTTGACGTAGAATGCTTTGGCTGCTCCGTCGTAGTAGAGGGCGGTGAAAGTTTTGTTCGGGTCGAACTTCTCGATCCGGATGACCTCTCCCTGATAGCGGTTCGACACATCGAAGGATGTCGTGTAGAATGTCCCGTCCTTGAACACCGCAAGCACCTTGTCCTCCGGCCCGAACTCGCCGAGGTAGCGTCCGCGCTGTTCGTCGTTGAGTTTCTGGATGTCTGCATCGTACCAGATGTCCTTGCCGCCGATTGTGGAGACACCCTTGGATTTCAGTTGTATTCTCGCGATAGGGTTTTTTGACACAAGATTTCCCCTCGAGGCCTTGCCTTTGATCGCAAGGGTTGAGAAATCATATTCAAACTGGGTCTTCTTGAGCTTCGGTCTCGGACGCAGGTAGATCCGCACTGATTCCGCCTCGCCGTTGTGGTTGACGGTGAACCAGAGAATCCTGGACCCTTCCTCGCCTGTGGTGATGTCGTAGTCCTTGTCCCTTGTCACGCTGGTGATTGAGAATCTTTTGGCGTAGGAGACGCTTCCCTTGCCCTCACGGTAGATGACGTTGTAGATGGTTCTGCTGTCGTTGCGGTTGAATACACCGACGTAGAGCAGATCCTTCCAGAAGAAGGCCTTGTCCGTGACTTTGGCGACACGGTACTTGCCGTCCTTGCCGATCACGATGACCTCCGACAGATCGGAGCACTCGCAGACGAAGACTCCGTTGTCGTCCTTCTTGAGGTTCAGCCCCACAAAGCCTTCTTCGTAGTTGGCGAAGAGTTTGGCGTTGTTGCTGACGACTTTGGTGACTGCGATGCTTTCGAAGGCCGTAATCTCGGTCTGGCGGGTGAACTGTTTCCCGTACTTGGCCTTGAGACCCTTGAACCAGTCAATCGTGAATCCGGTGATGTTGTCGATGTTGTCTCTGACAGTCTTCATCTCGGCCTCGATGGAGGCGATTTTCTCGTCGATGACCTTGGTGTCGAACTTGGAGATCTTGCGGACAGGTTTTTCCACGAGTTTCTCAATGTCTTCCATCAGAATTTCCCTGCGGAGGAGGTCCTGATAGGTTTTCATCTCGGCCAGTACATCGTCAAGCTGTTTCTCCCAGCTTGACTGGTTCTGCTCAAGAATCTTGTAGATCTTGTTCTCGAAGAAGATCCTTTCCAGGGACGTGTAGTGCCACTGGTCCTCCAGTTCTGCGAGCCTGATTTCAAGCTGCCGTTTCAAAAGGTCCCTCGTGTGGTTGGTGTCGTAGATGAGTATGTCCTTGACGGAGAGAAACTGCGGTTTGTTGTCCACGATGACGCAGGCGTTCGGCGCGATGTTGCACTCGCAGTCAGTGAACGCGTAAAGTGCATCTATGGTCTTGTCCGGGGACACATCGTTCGGAAGGTGGATGAGAATCTCGACCTTCTCGGTGGTCATGTCCTCGATCTTCTTGATCTTTATCTTGCCTTTGTCCTTTGCCTTGAGGATTGAGTCGATGAGGATGTGCGATGTCTTTCCGTAAGGGATCTCTGTGATCGCCACCGTGTTCTTGTCGATTTTCTCTATCTTGGCGCGGACTTTCACGTTGCCGCCTCTGGCTCCGTCCTTGTAGTTGCTGCAGTCGGCGCTTCCGCCGGTCGGGAAATCCGGGTAGATGGTGAAATCCTCACCTTGCAGGATGCTCACCGAAGCGTCCAGCAACTCGTTGAAGTTGTGGGGAAGAATCTTGGATGCCATACCTACGGCGATGCCTTCCGTCCCCTGAGCCAGAAGCAGAGGAAAACGGACAGGGAGTTCTGTCGGCTCCTGATTGCGTCCGTCATAGGAGGTCATCCAGTTGGTGATCTTGGGGTCGAATACAACCTCTTTTGCGAATTTGCTGAGACGGGCCTCGATGTAACGCGGGGCGGCGTTGCTGTCACCAGTGAGGATGTTGCCCCAGTTTCCCTGGCAGTCTATCAGCAGACCTTTCTGGCCGAGCTGCACCAGTGCTCCGAGGATGGACTGGTCGCCGTGAGGGTGGTACTGCATCGCCTGGCCGACAATGTTGGCCACTTTCGTGTAGCTGCCGTCATCCATTCTGAACATTGCGTGGAGGACTCGTCTCTGCACTGGCTTCAGGCCGTCAACGATGTGCGGAACGGCTCTTTGCAGGATTACGTAGGAGGAATAGTCAAGGAACCAGTCCTTGAACATTCCGGAAAGTTTGTATTTCCTGCTGTCGGAACTCAGCAACTTGTCGTACTTCCCTGAAGATGAGCCCGTCGTTTCGTCAATCGGTGCCTCGTTCAGTTCATCGTCCTCATTGCCTCCCTCCGGAGTCTGTATGTCATCCCACTCGTCTTTTGCCATATTCCTGAATTTTACCTTTTGTTTCCCCGCTCCATGCGCACTATGGGCTGCTGATCATTCCTCGTAACCGAACTTGCGGAGTTCCTTGCGGTTCTCTCTCCAGTCCGGGTTGACTTTCACAAAAAGCTGAAGGAAGACTTTCTTCTGGAAGAAATCCTCCATTTCCAGCCTTGCCTCGGTGCCTGTTTTCTTCAGCGCGGTGCCTGCCTTGCCGATCAGGATGCCTTTCTGGGAATCCCTCATGACATAGATGACAGCACTGATTTCGTATCTGTCTTTCCCTTCCTTGAAAGCCTCTACGGCCACTTCGCAGCAGTACGGCACTTCCTGGCTGTAGTTTTCCAGTATCTTCTCCCTGATGATTTCTGAAGCGAAGAAACGAAGGTTCTTGTCCGTGAACTGATCCTTGTCGAACCATGGCGGAGCTACTGGAAGTCTGCTCCTGACAGCATTCAGCACACTTTCAAGATTGAACCTTTCCTTTGCCGACACCGGAATGACTATGGCCTCCGGAAGTTGCTCCTGCCAGTAGGCAATCAAGTCGTTGACCTTTTTCTGCTCGCTGACATCGATCTTGTTGATGACAACCACTACCGGACAGTCCAGTTTCTGAAGTTTCTGAATATATTCGCTGTTCTTGTCACTCTTCTCCACCACGTCCGTCACATAGAGGATGATGTCCGCGTCCCCGATGGCCGCATCCACGAATTTCATCATGTCCTCCTGAAGACGGTAGTTCGGCTTGAGCATGCCGGGAGTATCAGAATATACAATCTGGCAGTCGTCAGTGTTGACGATTCCCATTATTCTATGCCTGGTGGTCTGGGCCTTTGCCGTGACAATGGACAACTTTTCCCCGACCAGGGCATTCATAAGCGTGGATTTGCCAACATTCGGATTCCCGATGATGTTGACAAATCCAGCTCTGTGTTCAGTGTGGTTCTCCTGACTAGACATAGGCCCCCATCTTGAGGACATTGACCTCGCCCTCGCTGAGATACCTCCATTCGCCCTTCTTGAGACCTTTCTTGGTCAGGCCTGCGAAATAGACTCTGTCGAGAGCCTTGACATCGTAGCCAAGGGATTCAAAAATCCTTCTTACGATTCTGTTCTTGCCGGAGTGGATCTCGATGCCGAGACGTCTGCGGTCCTCCGCATCGATATATTCAAGTTCATCGGCCTTGATGTTGCCGTCGTTGAGGTCGAGCCCTTCAGTGAGGATCTTTTCTTTGTCGCTTTCCTCCAGAGGTTTGTCAAGGATTACCTGATAGATTTTCTTCTTGTTGTAGGAAGGATGAGTGAGCTGCTCGGCAATCTCGCCGTCATTTGTGAACATCAGCACTCCGGTCGTGTTCTTGTCAAGCCTTCCAACAGGGAAGACGCGGAGTTTGCAGCCCTTAAGCAGATCCATGACGGTCTTTTCCGCGTGTGGATCACTTGCACTGGTGACAAAGCCCTTTGGCTTGTTCATCACGATGTAAACCTTTTCCTCTCCTTTGAGCCTTTCTCCGTTGAAACGCACGTCATCGTTCAGGACATTGACCTTCGTTCCGAGTTCTGTCACCACTTCGCCATTGACTGTAACAACTCCGGCCTGAATGAAATTGTCAGCTTCGCGGCGTGAGCATACTCCTGAATTGGCGATGTACTTGTTCAGACGTATCTCTTCCTTTATAGGGGTAGGAACATTGTCGTTGTCCGACATTGCGGAGTCAATCTGCGGTTTTCTGGAAAGCATCTGGTTGATTCCGGCCTCATCCGCTTCCGTGAAGTGCGGTTCGTCTTTGCGTCCGAATCTTTTAGGCCCCGGATGGGATGATCCCTTGCCTGCTGAAAAACCACCTTGCTTGGCACCGAATCCATGTCCTGAAGCTGGCCTCCTTGAATATGATGACCTTCTTTCTCCTTCTTCCTGACCTGCGCCGTAGCTTCTGCGCTGTCCATATGAAGGTCTGTCTCCGTAGGAAGGACGGCTTTGCCCGTAGGACGGTCTTCTCTCTTCCCCTTCGGCATTGTTGCCGTAGCTTCTGCGCTGTCCGTAGGAAGGACGGCCCTCATTGAATGAAGAATGTCCGTAGGATGACCTTCTTTCACCTCCTTCATAGTTGCTGCTGCCGTAGCTCCTGTGCTGTCCATAGGACGGCCTGTCTCCGTATGACGGACGGCTGTGACCATAAGAGGAACTTCTTCTTTCTTCCCCTTCGGCATTGTTGCCGTAGCTTCTGCGCTGTCCGTAGCCGTTGCTCCGTTCTCCATAGCTTCTGTGGTCTGAGGAATATCCCCCTCTTCCGTTGCCACCCCGGCTCTGATAGCCTCCGCGTCCTCCGTAGCTGCTGCCATGGTTGTTGCCGGAATAGCTTCTGTGATTGTCGTAAGACTTGTACTCTCCGTCAGCGGAGGATGAAGAAGCAGGCACTACCTTTTTTCTTGGTCTGAGTTTTCTCCCTTCAGATGAATAGCCTGCTTTAGGCCCTTCCGAAGCGTAATCCCTACGCTCCTCGTGGTTCTCTTGACCACCGTTAAGAATTTCTTCCATAATGTTTGTGGCTCACGCCATTAAAAAAATAATTGAATATAAGATTTATAAAGTTTTTGTCAATCAGTTTCCGACCAGTTTGAATTTGTAGGTAATCGTTCCTTGCTGGAGAGCGGGAGCATCAGCACTCTGGTTGAAATGTGTCTTCAGTGCGGCCGCCCTGGCGGCTGCCCAAAGCTTGGAGTTGCTTACAGACGTCCCCTGGCCTCCTGGAATGGCTTTCGTCACGTTTCCATAGTTGTCCACCCAGATGTCAACCACAACGACACCCTCGTCCTGCTCTGAATATGCCGGCCTTGGTATCGCCCCGAGCGTGTTCCTCCCTTTCAGCCTTGCGTTTGGCTCGCTGTCCGTTTTCCCGACCGAAGTGTTGCCTTTGGCATGCCCGGCCTTGAATTCGTTCTTCGGGTCGGTCGCTCCGTGAGGTGCATTTGATGAATCCTTCCTGCTCATGCCCGGGAAGAGTGCGTTCTTGTTGATTTCCTCTTTCTGAACCGGAGTCTCAACATCTCCGAAGTCATCCGGTTTCGCCTCGGCAGTCTTGTTGGCCTTTTCGGACTTGTGCGGAGACTCGCTTCTCTGAATCAGTTCGACGGGCTTGGTCCTGTCAATCTCCTCGGCCTGAGGCTGCCGGCCCCGTGGCTGCCGCTTCACGACAGTTTCCTCGTCCTCTGAGAAGTCAACCAGGAATGTCTGTTCCTGTGGTGGAGGATAGATGTAGCTCAGCCCCGTGAAAGAGCAGGCGAGGATGGCTGCCACGTGTACGGCGACCGTGGCGACAATCCCGGTCACTGTAGAGACGTTCTCCTCTTTCTTTCTGTCACGAAGGTAAGGTTTCATCTTCCTGCTATTCTGGTTGTGTTGCGAGTATTACCTTGTAATGGTTGCGCTTGGCGATGTTCATCAGGGAAACGACTTCCTTAATCGGCACGCTCTCGTCAGAGTAGATGGAGAATGTAGGATCCTCCTCTGTCTGGAGAAGTTCCACGAGATCATCCTCCAGTTCGGAGTACTGCACCGGAGTTTCATTGCCGTTGAGGTGGTAGGTGTAGGTGTCATCGCCCCAATCCTTGATCGAGACGGTTACCGTAGGTTTGGCGGACACCTGCCCCGTGCTCTTCGGGAGCAGAAGCTTCAGCGCGTTCGGATTGACCAGTGTCGAGGTGATCAGAAAGAAGATCAGCAGCAGGAACACAAGGTCAGTCATCGAGGACATTGCAGTGTCCGACAACACCTTTGTGGTTCTCTTGAATGCCATCGGCTAGTTCTCCTCTTCGTTTCCGGCCGGCTCGTGCAGAAGGTCCATGAAGTCAATTGTGGCGTTTTCCATCATGAACATCAGGTTGGAGATCTGTGCGACCAGGTAGTTGTAGCCGAAGTAGGCGAGAATGCCGACGATGAGACCGCCCA
>CAZXVE010000063.1:0-7735 GCA_964644125.1 uncultured Muribaculaceae bacterium | reverse complement strand
CCGCCGCCTCCGCAAAAGCGTGGCAACCGGCGAAACCACAACCACCGCAGTTCGCTCCCGGCATGACTTTTTCCACCTCCTCGATGCGCGGATCCTCCTCAACCTTGAAGCGTTGTGCAACAAGGTAGAGGGCCAGCGCAAGCAGGAGTCCAAGCCCCGTGATGACTACGATGGTCCAGATGATTGTTGATGTCATAAAGCCAAATAAAAGCTAATAATTATATGTTTCTGATATAAAACACATACCCCTCCGCAAGGTGATCCCTGCAAAGGTAAAGTATGAGGTAATACACTGCGATTCCCCCGATCGAAGCCAACCCGCAGGCCAGTTCGCCAAGGCCAAATCCTGACAAAGATAGCACTAAAATCATTAATATCAGCAAAGGAATCACATAAGAAAGCAAAACAGCCTTGAGGCCCATCTTTCTGGCAAGGCAGACTTCCACCTCCTGTCCCACTGAATATGATGCATTTCCAAGAACGGGGACTTCCACGATCTTCTTTCTTGATTCCGATGCCCCGCAAAGACCGGCTGCATGACAGGCAGAGCATGCAGATTCGGACACGATCTGAACTGAGACCTTGCCGTTTCCAACAGAAACGATTCTGCCCTTATGCGAAACTTCAGCCGAAGCCATGTTTCTGTTATTCTATTATTGAGGAAAAGGGATTTTTCAACTCAAAACAACTTCCGAGACGGCCCTGAACCTGACCGACTTTCAGAGGTGCCGAGAACCAGACAGGGATCCTGTTGCCATCGTCGGAGAACCACGCAAACAAGTCCGAATCACCGGAAAAGACTTCTCCGGAAACGACCTCGAAGCTGAATTTGAGACATCTGACCGTACCGATTCCGTCCACCGACCTGTTCTCCCTGCCCAGGAACCTGAAATGCAAGGTATAGACATCATCGTCAACCGCAAAAGTCATCGGATAGTCGTTCCCCTCCTTAAGTTTTGACACATTGATGTTACGCAGGACATAATACATCAGCGGGATGTCGTAGGTACAATTGTCCAACGGCAAGGTAGCGGAGAACTCCCCTTTTCTGGAATTGCTCAGAGATGCATGAATATGTCCGCTTCCGTCAGCGTTCCGGGAGTAGGAATACAGATTGGAACAGGTATATTTCCCCTCCTTCGCAAACCTGGTGAACTTCATCGGCTTCAAGCCCTCGCGGGTGAACCATGAATCGAGATCCTCTTTGACACGGAAGAATCTCTCATAGAACTTCTTTGTCTTGCCGGTCAACGAGGCGTGGAAAACTTTCTTTCCGTTCAGGATAGTCGTGTCGACAGCCAAAGTAGCCTGGGCCACATCGGCATTGACGGGGCCCCACTTGTAATGGATTGTGAACGTCAGTTTCTCACCGCCCTTGAACGAGAGCGACTTCTCGTCAAGATTCCCTACAGGGATGCATTTCCCCTCATCCGCAGCTGAAAGCGTTACAGGAAAAAGAGTGAATATGACGGCCAGCAGGCCGGAAAGTCCAGGCAGTTTCATCAGAATTCAGTGTTATTGTCAAACTCGCTGTTCATTGCAGACTCCGTTCCCATGGTCTCAGCCTTGGCAGACAGAGAATCCCCCGGCTCCACGAAGCGCACCTGCTCGGATTTGAAGAGCATGTCGATGTCGCAGACCTCGCCGTTACGGTGCTTGGCAATGATGATCTGAGTAGTTTCCTTCCCGTCAGGTGTCTCGCCGAGTCCGACATAATCCGGACGATGGATGAATATCACCATGTCGGCATCCTGCTCGATTGATCCGGATTCACGCAGGTCACTCAACTGCGGTTTTCCGTTGCCGCCTGTTCTCTTGACCGCATCACGTGACAACTGGGACAGGGCGATGATAGGGACGTTAAGTTCCTTTGCCGTAGCCTTCAGCGTCCTGGAGATTGCCGCAACCTCCTGCTCACGCATTCCGCGAAGCTCAACCGGGCCCTGCATGAGCTGAAGATAGTCCACTATCACAAGGCTGACACCCTTCGACTTGACAAGCCTTTTGACTTTGGCCCGGAATTCCATCAGAGGAATGCTTGGCGTGTCATCGATGTAAAGCGGAGCTTTCGAAAGGGAAGCAAGTCTGGTTTCAAGCTGCTGCCAATCCCATGGATCCAGTTTGGTTCCTCCCTTCAACTTGTCAGCCGACAGACCGGACTCAGTCGTCATGAGCCTCATGACCAGCTGCAGGGCCGACATTTCCAGTGAAAAGACAGCCACAGGCATGTGATAGTCCACAGCCGCATTCCTGGCAAGGTTCAGGGCGAATGCCGTCTTTCCGACGGAAGGACGCGCCGCAAGGATGATCAGGTCGGATTTCTGCCATCCTCTCGTGACCCTGTCCAGAGAAGGGAACCCGGAAGGAATCCCGCTGAGACCGCCGGAAGCCTTCTGGTTCTTCTCGACCTCCCTCATGGCCTCGTTGATCACGGAGCCCACATCCTTGACGTCATTCTTTATGCTGTTCTGAATGGCGCTGTAAATCCTTGACTGAGCTTCATCTATCAGATTGTCAACATTCACGGAATCATCGTAGGAGTCCTTTAGTATCTCATAGGAGGCCGAAATGAGTTCCCTCTGAATGCTCTTCTGCTTCAGAATCCGGATGTAGTACTCAATGTGCGCGGCGGCTCCGACCTTCTCAGACAGACCGGCAAGAGCCACAGGCCCGCCAACGGCTTCAAGATTGCCTTTCCCGCGAAGTTTCGAACTGACGGTCACGATGTCCACGGACACATGCTCGTTCACAAGCTCGCTCATCGCCTCAAAGATCATCCTGTGACGGGGATCATAAAAGCAAGAAGCGGTCAGTTCCTCAAGCGCGGCATCCACGGATGAGGGCTCAATCAACATCGCGCCAAGGACAGCCTCTTCGACTTCAAGAGCTTGAGGCGGTTTGTTTCCCATCTCAAGCCCAAGTGTGTCAAGATTGACTGGCCTCGCCTTCTTTCTGGTCGATTTTCCGGGTTGGTCAGGCATATTGTCCGAAGTTAAGTACCTGCTGGTCTGCTATTCAAAGTCAGGGTTGACGATAATTCTGCCGCAATGCTCGCAGATGATCAGCTTCTTGTTTGAAGCGATGTCAACCAGACGCTGCGGAGTGATGGTGTTGAAGCACCCTCCGCAGGAATCACCGTTGTAAACCGAGACAACGGCAAGATGGTTGTGTACGCTGGCACGTATGCGATCGTACGCGCTCATAGTCCTCGCATCGATCTTCTTGGCACAGTCATCCCTGACAGAGCGAAGCTTTTTCTCGTCCTTTGAAGTTGATTCGACGATTGTTGCGAGTTCCTCTTTCTTGGCCTTGAGGTCATCGGTCCTGACGGCAATGAAATCCTTCAGTGATTCGATGTCACCCTTCTTCTCGGCGATGGCAGCTTTGGTGTCATTGATGTTCTTCTGAGCAATCTGACGGAGAAGACCCTGATTCTCGATCTCCTTATTGATCGAATCGTACTCGCGGCTATTGGAGATGTCGTTCAGCTGCTGCTGATACTTCTCAATCTCGGTGTCACAGTCAACGATGTTCTGCCTGTTCTCGGTAATGGTCTGATTGTAGGCCTCGATGACAGCGGCATCCTGCACCTGACGGGCCTTCAAATCAGCTATCTCGTTCTCAAGAGCCTCAACTTCCGACGGAAGCTCTCCACGCATCTGCATGATCTTGTCAATCGCGGAGTCCGCCTCCTGAAGCGCGTAGAGTGTCTTCAGCTTTTCCTCAACGCTGACCTCGGAGTCAGCGAAATTCTTCTGGAGAGAAACGAATGTTTCCCTCTGATCTATCGGAGTCTCGACTTTCTT
Organism: uncultured Muribaculaceae bacterium; assembly: GCA_964644125.1. Lineage (GTDB taxonomy): Bacteria > Bacteroidota > Bacteroidia > Bacteroidales > UBA932 > Cryptobacteroides. The sequence continues at coordinate 3,929 of CAZXVE010000063.1, read as the reverse complement.
GATTTTTTTAGTTGCCATAAAGCTATCTGACTAATAATAAAATACCGGATTACTTGTCACCAGGTTCACACTGGTACGGACTGCAAAGTTAGGAAAATTTTTCCTTAACAGAGAAAATAATATTTCCACAATCTCCACTTCCCCTTCGAAATGGCCTATATCAATGACCATAAAATCTTTAGTCGTGAAGAAATGATGGTAGGAAACATCCCCGCAAAGATAGGCCTGGGCACCCTCCGCGGCAGCTTTTCCGATCAGCGATCCGCCTGCACCGCCGCACATGGCGACACGGCTCACAGGGACATCGACAGGATGCGAACAGCGAACAGTTTTCAGGCCGAAACATGATTTGACATATTCGATGAACTCATGGCATTCCATCGGTTGCGGAAGGGTTCCCACCGCTCCCAGACCGATGCCTTCAGACTCCTCGTCAAGAACCTTGATGCCGGAAAGGCCGAGCCTTCGTGCCATCGCCCCGCTGACTCCGCCGATAACCTTGTCCGCGCTTGTGTGGGCGGCATAGACTGCGACCCCCGAAGCTGCCGCCCTCAACACGGCAAGTCCAACCGGATCCTCCGGGGAAATCTTTTTCAGACCATTGAATATCAACGGATGGTGCGTCACGATCATGTCGGCGCCGCACTCCACGGCCTCTTCCACAAGAGCCGCCGTGCAGTCGAAGCCCAGAATCACCCCATGGACTTCCTGTTCAGGGGATCCGATTATAAGACCGCTGTTGTCCCAGCTCTCCTGAATGGAAAGCGGCGCAAACTGTTCGATCACGGCAGTGATTTCCCTGACCTTCATTATTTAAGAGACTTTTTGACATCGACAAGCTGGCTGCGGATTTCCTTCAGGCTGTCAAGTACCTTGACACGCCCGTCAACGGATTTCCGTTCAGCGGCCATCTTTTTCGCAGCCCCCTCAAGAGTCAGACCCTGCTCCTTGACCAGCAGATGAATCTGCTTCAGACACTCAAGGTCTTCAGCGGTAAAGAGCCGGTTCCCCTTGGCGTTTCTCTTTGGCTTGATGTACTTGGGAAACGAGTTGGACCAGAACCTCACCAGAGATGTGCTCTCCCCCAGGATTCCTGCAGCCTCACCGATGGTATAATACAGTTTCTCCATATTGTAGTAATTTATTAATCCATTGATTGCCCGGTGTTCACCGACATGAAAAGCATTCCGATATACTCATCCGGACTGACCGACGCGAAAAGATAGTTCAGAGGGTCCATCCTCAGCGTGTCCCTGAACACTTCATAGTGAAGATGAGGTGCAAACGAATTGCCGGACATTCCGACCTGACCGATCTTCTGACCGCGCGAAACTTTCTGTCCCTTCGTCACGCGGGTGTTTTCAAGATGCGCGTAACGCGTCAGATAGCCGTTGCCATGATCGATGGAAACCACATTACCCAGACCCTTGGAAGAATGCACGACATCCCTGACCACTCCGTCAGCCGCCGCCCCGACGGCCTCCCCCTGCTGGGAGATCAGATCAAGTCCGCCGTGAAACGCCTTGGACTTGTAGAAAGGATTGATTCTCTCGCCCACAGAAGCCCCTGTCCTGGCATAGGAAAAGCCGTCCAGAGGATTTGACATCGGAGGAAGATTCACGGAATCATCAGCCAGCAGCTCCATTATCTTTCTGAAATTCGCCTCGACTCTGTCTGAAATCCTGTCGAGCGTGTCCAGTTTTGTTTTTGAATATTCAACTATCATCCGGTCAGGAATCGAATCCACATCAGACAGCAGACCGTCGGAATACAGGTTGCCGAGATCCGGAGCATCCGAATTGAACAGACGCCTGTAGATCTCGTTATCCTTGGCTTTCAAGCCGTCGAGGACATCTCCGACCAACTCTTCCTTTGCCTCGAGATCATTGTACATCCGGCGGTACATCTGATTCTCCTGCTTTAGCTTGCGCTCGGAATCGGTGTTTATCACAAACGAAAAGACAACATAATAGACAACCGCCAGGGAAGCTGTCACAAGAAAATACCTGGCAGCTTTGCCGAGAATGTTCCACACGGAATGCGTAACCTTGCGGAACTCCATTCTTGTCTTGTCAAACTCGTATTTTTCTCCCATTCCAGTTCCTCCCCGTCAACGGCGTCTGACACTGAAGCCATGTCTCAACGAAGGAGACGTGCCGGATTCCTCCTCCCTCATCCTGACCATTTCCGAATATTCTTCCGGAGACATCGACAAATCCAGGTAATTGGCAGGATTAACCTTCTGCCCCTTATAGACTACCTCATAATGGAGATGCGGTCCGCTGGAGCGTCCGGACTTGCCGCTGTCGGCAATCCAGTCGCCGCGCTTGACCTTCATGCCTTCAATCACCTTGACCGAATTCAGATGCGCATAGATGGTCTTGTAGCCAAACCCGTGGTCAATCGTGATGGAGTTTCCGTAGCCGAAGAACTCGAATTTGACAGACTCGACAACTCCGTCACCTGTCGCATAGACCGGATTGCCAATCTTCATCGCAAAGTCCAGCCCGGTGTGCATCCTGGCGTTCCCCGTAAACGGATCGGACCGGTAGCCGAACGTACTGGAAAGCTTGTATCTGGAAGGATCCGGGACAATCGGAGGAATTGCCGGAATGTGCGACACCATGTCTCCGGCAGTCTTGGAAACGGCCGCCACCTCATCGAAAGATTTGCTCTGTACGCAGGTCATCCTTGTCAGACGGTCAACCCTGAGTGCAGTGTTTTTCAACCTGTTGTCGGCTTCAAGGCCATCAAGATAGGAATACCTGTCCACTCCGCCGATTCCTGCTTCACGAACCCCTGCAGGAATCTCGTCCATTCCGAAGATGGATCTGTAGATGTCATCGTCCCTTACTTTCAATGCCTCAAGGGTCTCGTCATAGCGGTCAAGCTTCGTGTTCATAAGGTCGATCCTGGCATCCCAACGGGCTCTCTCCGCTTTCAGGAAACTTGTCTTCGGAAGATCGAAGCCAAGTACCGAAGTGAACAGCCAGAGATAGAAGACTGCCATTGCCAGACTTCCGGCAAACAACAGCAAGCCCTTGAAAACTTTCGACTTCAAGGACACTTCCTTTATCTCGTACAATAAGGTCTCCGGATTGAGAATATACTTCCCCATAACTTACAAATATACCCTTTTTTGTGATATATCCCGAAAAATGTTATAATTTTGCCAATTCCGTGCCTTTCTGTAAAACAATTACCGGGAAGGACAGGGACATATTCATGAAATAATTGATTTTTAGATATGTACACTGCAAAAGAGATTCGACAGCAATTTTTGGACTTCTTCGCCTCAAAGGGGCACACGATTGTGCCGTCCGCACCGATGGTGATCAAGAACGACCCGACGCTGATGTTCACCAACGCCGGAATGAACCAGTTCAAGGACATATTCCTCGGTAACTCCGTGCCTAAGATGAAGAGGGCCACGGATTCCCAGAAGTGCCTCAGGGTCAGCGGAAAACACAACGATCTTGAAGCAGTTGGCCACGACGGAAGGCATCACACGATGTTCGAGATGCTCGGCAACTGGAGTTTCGGGGACTATTTCAAGACCGAGGCCATCAACTGGGCATGGGAACTCCTGACGGAAGTCTACAAGATCGACAAGACGAAACTCTATGCCACAGTGTTCGAGGGGTCAGCCGAAGACGGAACCGCTCTCGACGAGGAAGCCAGACAAGCCTGGATGAAGCTGATGCCGGCGGATCACATCATCCTCGGCAACAAGCACGACAACTTCTGGGAGATGGGTGACACGGGTCCTTGCGGTCCTTGCAGCGAGATCCACATCGACCTCCGTCCGGACGAGGAGATCGCCAAAATCCCTGGCAAAGACCTTGTCAACACGGACAACGACCAGGTCATCGAAATCTGGAACCTTGTCTTCATGCAGTACAACCGCAAGGCGGACGGCTCGCTTGAAT
>CAZXVE010000062.1:0-7752 GCA_964644125.1 uncultured Muribaculaceae bacterium | reverse complement strand
GGGTTATTCAAACAAGGTGCTCGAAATGGCACGTGTAATTGCAAAATAATTCCTACATTTGCAAATAGTAGAGGCCAGGCCTTTCGGCCCGGCCTTTTTTTTGACACTTGTTTTAAATATTCAAACATCATGAAAAAAGTTGTTTTGACACTTCTCTGCGGAGCAATGATCTTCTCCAGCTGCGGTACAATGTCCAAGACAGGCAAGGGAACACTTCTCGGTTCCGGCGCAGGAGCAATAATCGGTGCCGGTATAGGTGCCGCCATAGGTGACGGCAAGGGAGCCGCCATAGGTGCTGCCATAGGAACAGCAGTAGGAGCAGGCACAGGTGCCGTCATCGGAAAGAAGATGGACAAGAAGGCCGCTGAGCTTGAAGCTCTTGAGAACGCGCAGGTGGAAACCGTACAGGACCAGAACGGTCTTCAGGCCATCAAGGTCACATTCAACAGCGGAATCCTCTTCCCGACCAACGGTTCAACCCTGTCCCAGACATCGAAGAACGAACTTTCACAGTTCGCCACAAAGATGAGTGACATGCAGGACACCGACATCACCATCTACGGTCACACTGACAACACCGGTTCTGATGCCGTCAACGAGCGCCTGTCAAAGGAAAGAGCTCAGTCCGTGGCAACCTACCTGAAGAACTGCGGAATCGCTTCATCACGCATGACCACCGAAGGCAAGTCCTACTCGATGCCTGTCGCAGACAACTCCACCAAGGAGGGTCGCGCCCAGAACCGTCGTGTGGAAATCTACATCACCGCCAATCAGGCCATGATCGAGAAGGCCGAAAACGGAACCTTGAACTAATCCATGTTCACGACATGAAAATGAGGGCTTGCGGAATCTCGCGAGCCCTCATTTTTTTATGCCGGCATGATGCTTTGATGCAACGCCAAAGCAATCAATAAACTCTTTCTCCGAAGATTGCAGTGCCTATGCGGACGATGGTAGCACCGTGCCTGATTGCAATAGGCCAGTCATGGGACATGCCGATGGACAGTTCAGTGAAATCTGTCAAGGAAGGGAAACGCTCATCCAGACATTTCTTGAAGGCTTCGATTCTTGCGAAATCCGACTCGACAACAACCTCATCGGAAGTGTTGGTCGCCATACCCATGAGACCATGAATGCGGACATGCTGATAAGAGCGTCCGGAGGCATATTCATCAATTATGGATTCTATCTCCTGTTCATCCAAGCCGCCTTTGGTCAATTCTGCGCCCAAATGCAATTCCAGCAGGATATTAATGATTCTGGAATTGGCTGAAGCCCAGTTGTCGATAAGGTCCAGCAGATGACGGGAATCAACAGATTCAACGAGCGAGGCATATGGAAGGACCAGTTTCAGTTTGTTGGTCTGCAGATGTCCTATGAAATGCCATTCGATGTCCTGAGGAAGCTGAAGAGCCTTGGAGGCGAACTCCTGCGGGCGATTCTCCCCGAAACGGCGCTGCCCTGCCTGGTATGCGGCAAGGATGTCCGTAAACGGATGGAATTTGGAAACTGCCACCAGTTTTACCCCTGATGGCAGTTCCTTTAGAATATTGCTGATGTTTTCTTCTATCATCTTTCAGAAAAACTAACGGCGCCCTTTCTGCTGCTCCTTCTGCATCTGAGCCTGCATCCTCTGAGCTTCTTCAAGCCGCTGCTGCCACTTGCTCTTAGGCATCTTCTTGCCCTCGGTAGCCTTCAGTTTCGCCCTGATCTCATCCGGATTCACGCACCACTTTCTGATCACCCAAGTCTCAAGCATGGTGATGAGGTTGGATAGGAGGTAGTAGTAACTCAAGCCGGCTGACAGGCTGTTGCAGATGAAGAACATCATGATCGGCATCATCCACACGCTCATGAAACGCATTGAAGCCATCTGTGGATCATCGGCACCAGGCTGGGAAGCGGTAGTGATCTTCGAGTAGAAGAACATTGACACGGCCATCAGCAGGGCGAACAGTGAAAGATGGTCACCGATCAGCGGAATTCTGGTTCCGAAATCCACGATAGAGTCATAAGCGCTCAAGTCATCGGCCCAAAGGAAAGACTGCTGGCGCAGCTCGATGGAAGCCGGGAAGAAGCGGAACATGGCCCATAGAATCGGGAACTGGAGAAGCATCGGAAGACAACCGCCCATCGGGCTGATTCCTGCTCTCTTGTAGAGTTCCATCTGAGCCTGCTGCTTCTTGAGGGCATCCTCCTGTTTAGGGTACTTCTGATTCAGTTTGTCAATTTCAGGCTTGATGGCCTGCATCTTGGCTGAAGAGGAGTATGACTTGTAGGAAAACGGAAGCACGACAATCTTGATGAATATGGTCATCAGAAGAATGATGATTCCGAAGTTGGAGATGAACCTGTGCAGAAGAACGAACAGAGGAATGATCACGAATCTTTTGAACCAGCCCACAAGCCAGCCACCGAGAGGAATGATCTTTTCGTACTTTCTGTCAAAGGACTTGAGAGTCTTGAAATGGTTGGGACCGAAGTAGAACTCGAACGGAACCACGGTCTCATGCTGCCCCGGCTGGAAGTCCATCCTCATGCGCGATTCTCCGGTCATCAGGTTGTGGCTTTCGTCGTCTTCCGGGAAATAGTTGAGCGAGAAATCGGCGGATGCAAATTCCTGAGGAGCCATCATGATGGCCGAAAAGAACTGCTGCTGGAAAGCGAACCACGACACTCTGGCATCGACACGCTTCTGTGCGCTCCGACCTCTTGCAATGATCTCCGGCTTTTTCTCACCGCTGAAATAATAGTTGAGTTTGGAGTACTGGACCTCGTTCTTGTAGCCCTTCTCCATTCTCGGCATGGTCACGAAATAGTCCAGGTCAAACGAGAACACATTCTTCGGAATGACATTCTCCATACCGACAAAAGAGAGGTAGTTCTTCACTGAATATGATCCCTCGGCTATCGAATATCTCTGCTCGATGTAGCCGCCTCCCGCGAAAGGCAGACGCATCGCAAGCGAAGTGTCCGTCTTCTCGGCAATGACGAAGTTGAAATCAGCCGTATTGACCGTCTCACCTGCATAAATCTGGACATTGTAGCGGCTCATCTCCGGTTTGAAGATGTAGAGTTCACCCCCGCCGTAGCTGTCATATTCATTGAGTTTCACTGAATATGGCTGCGCACCCTTTGTGGTGAAAGCCACCTCGAACTTGTCGTTGGCCAAAGTAACGATCTCGGCTTCACCTGAAAGAGAGGCTTCCAGAAGAGAATCCTTGTAGATGCTGACTGGAGCGACGGCCAGTCCGGTCGTGTCGGAGGACAACCTCTGCGCCGCTTCCGCAGCGGCTGTTGAATCTGCCTGCAGCTGATTTGCAAGTGCTATGGAATCCAGCTGTGCCTGATAGGCTGCCTGTTTCTGATACTGTTTGTTCTGATAGAAGGTAAAGCCGAACAGGAGCAAGCCTATCAGGACAATACCTGTGATTGAGTTCTTATCCATTATGATTATTTCTCTTCTTCGCTCTCCTCTGCCTTCCTGATCCTGGCCTCAAGATCCTTCAACTCCTGCTTGGCAGCATCAATCCTCTCCTGCATCTTCTGGATAAGGGGAGCGGAATTCTTCGATGACGAGAAGAAACCGATGTTGTTCTCGTAGGTATCGATGTCCTGCTGGAGTTTGTTGTACTGCTGCACCAGACGATCCTTCTCATTGAGCGGCTTTCTGGATGATCCGCCGTTTCTGCCACCGGCAGTGCCCTGTCTCGGGGCTCTCAGTGAGAAGTCCGGGAACTTGGCCTGCATGGCCTCCGTGTAGGCGGACTGGATTGCATCCTTTTCCTTGAACGGGACGAAACCTATCCCCTGCCACTTTTCAACGAATGCACGGGCAGCCTCACGGTCAGCCGAAGCATCGCCTGAAAGGACATATCCGTTGATTTCCTCGACAAGGGCCTTCTTTGCCTTGAGATTGCCGTGAAAATCGTTTTCCGGCTTGGCGTTCTTGTCACGCTCGTTGAAAAATTCATCGCAGGCTGCGCGGAAACGCTTCCAGAGCTGTTCGGACTTCTTGCGCGGAACTGCGCCTATCTCCTTCCACTGCTTCTGAAGAGCGATCAGGGCTTCACTGGTCTTCTTCCATTCCTTGCTGCCCTTCAAGGCCTCCGCCTGCTCTATCAGAGAGAGTTTCTTCTCCATGTTCTCGTTCATGGAATCCTTGAACTGTGCGTAGTATTCCCTCTTGCGCGAGAAAAATTTGTCGCAGGCTGCGCGGAAACGGTCATATATCTTCTGGTTCTCCTTTCTGGTGGCAAAGCCGATGGTTCTCCAGATCTTCTGAATCTCCTCAATCGCGGTGGAAAGGGAATTCCATTCATTGGATGACTTGACTTCCTTGTCCGCTATGGCCTCCACCTGCTCGCACAATTTCGTCTTTTCGGCAAGATTCTCCTGCTGCTTCTCCTTCTGACCCTCGAAATAGGCCTGATACTTCTTGTTTATGACGGCAGTGGCTGCCTTGAAACGGTCCCAGATGGAATCACGGTATTCCTTGGCGACAGGGCCGAACTCCTTCCACTGTTCGTGAAGTTTCTGGAGCTCTCTGAAAGCCTCCACAACATTCTCGCTTCCGGAAAGCTTTTCCGCAGCTTCACAGAATCCTTCCTTGGCTTCAAGATTCTTCTTGAAATCGAGGTCACGAAGATCCCTGTTGATCTTCACCATGTCATAGAATTTCTCGACATAGAACTGATAAGTGTCGTTCAAGTCGCGGAACTTGGTGGCAGGGACCGGTCCGATCTCCCTCCAGCGATTCTGAAGTTCACGGAATGCCGGGAACGTAGAGTTCACATCCTCCTGTTTTTCCACGAGGTTCTTCAAATCCTCGATGACATCCTGCTTCTGAGCGTAGTTATCCTCCCTTTGAGCATCCTGCTGACGGTTGTACTCGGCGCGTTCTTTCTTATAGTTGGCATAAACGCCCTTGAACGCAGTTTCAATCGCCTCGAACGGATTGTCCTTCTCCTCAGAGGACTGCGGAACTGAATCAACCTCCTCGATCACATCCTCGCGTGACGATGGTTCGTCAACCTTCGATCCGAGACCCGCATCAGCCTTCTCCTTGGAAAGTTTCTTGTAGAAAGCCGATTTGATAGCCTCAGCTTCCTTGTACCTCTTCATCCTGTCTTCGGACCGGGAAAGTTTATCGAACAAATCCGACAGCTCAGCGAGCGTGAGACTTCCGAGGTCAACAGGAATGGCTTCCGCTTCTTCTCCGGCAACTTCCTCCACCGTTTCAGCATCCTGGACAGCTTCGCTTGCGGTTTCTGCAGCCTCAACGTCAACTTCTTCGACTTCAGGGGTTTCTACATTCTCATTGAGAGCCTTTGGAGCTTCCTCTACATCTGAGGTCACATTAGCCTCAGGAATAATACCTTCACTCATAAAGCAGTATAATTATAAGAGTTCTACTTGTGTATTCCTAAAAAACGATTCAGCAATCTTTCTGATTCTTTTCAAGTTACTTTATTAAAGCTTACTATCCGCAAATATACCTAAAAAAACAATTAAAAAGCCTATTTTTGCAAAAAGGAAAAACATAATTCTATGCGAATCGACATTCTTACAGTCGTTCCGGAACTTCTTGAAAGTCCTCTCAGTCACTCGATAGTAGGGAGGGCCATAAAAAAGGGTCTGGTCGAAATACAAGTCCACAACATCAGAAAGTACGGATTGGGGCCGCGCGCCACTGTGGACGACTACTGCTACGGAGGCGATGCAGGGATGGTTCTGATGATCGAACCGGTTGAGAAAATGATTGAAGAACTCAAAGCGGAACGGGAATATGATGAAATCATCTACATGTCCCCGGACGGTGAGCGCCTGAATCAGGGAATATCAAATGAGCTCTCCATGAAGGAGAATCTCATTCTTCTCTGCGGTCACTACAAAGGCATAGACCACAGGATCCGCGAGCACCTGGTAACCAGGGAGATTTCCGTCGGAGACTATGTGGTCAGCGGAGGCGAGATTCCGGCCGCTCTGCTGGCGGACTCCATAGTGAGACTGATCCCGGGAGCCCTGACCGATGAGACTTCCGCCCTGAGCGACAGTTTTCAGGACAACCTTCTCTCCCCGCCGGTCTACACCAGACCGGCCGACTACAAAGGCTGGAAGGTGCCCGAGGTCCTGCTGAGCGGGAATCCCAAACTGATTCGCGAATGGCAGGACGAACAAGCTCTGGAGCGCACAAGACTTCTCAGGCCGGAGCTATTGGAAAACCCTGATAATCAAAGTAGAGGGTGATTACCGCGTAAAACGTTTAAAATTTTTCATGAAAAACGTTTGCATTAAACGTTTTTTTACCTACCTTTGTAAAGGAAATGAGAGAGTAATCACACTCTAACGACTATGACCTTCTTTCAAAATAAGGTAATACACTACTAACTAACCGAAAAAAGTCCGCAGCGATGTGGGCTTTTTTATTTTCAGCCACATGGCCGGGAAAGAGCCAGGACAGGCAACGGTTTTGCGATGTCTGACGAAGGATCCGACAGATCAATTCTGATTTTTGCCGTGGCAGTTGCGGTAGGAGAGACGGCTGCCGCATGGGCAAGGGGCATCAGCAGGAGTCGGAGGGACGAAGAGTCCCATCAAAGGATTTTTCCTGATCATGGCCTGAATCGGATCATCCTCCGACTGCAGGACGACTTTCAGGCAATTCTTCTCGTTGGAGGAATAGCCTTTCAAGAGCCACTTGGGAAGCGTGTTGGCGAACCTGGCAACTATCTCCATGCATTCATCATAGTCCTCAAAAGACTCGATTGCATCCTGCTTTCTTGTGACGCTGGCGAAGATAGCCTCGGTGGTGTCATTCTTGCCGGACATCTGTGCGTTCATCCAGATGTCGTGTTCCTCATGGACGAGATCCTCTCCGGAATAGCCCAGATTGCCCAGCATCTCCACAAGCCTCAAGCCTTCCGGAGTATCAAGGCCATAGACAAAGTACGGAGAACCGGCCCCTGCCTTAAGAGCATCCTGAGGAGTGAAAGGACGCAACGACTCGATTGCCGGATATTCCTGCCTGCCTTTGAGGAGTTCAAAAGGATCGAATATGTTCGGGGCGCACATGTAGCGCTCCCCGTCCGAATCGACCCGGCAAAGTTTCATCACCGGACTCTCGTAAACCATATTCGTAAAATATTCCACACTGTGCCTGGCCGAAAATTCCCAATAGTCAAGCATCTTGTCGAAGAACTCTTCAACCGTCATGATGCCGTACAGGCAGAGATAGCCCAGAGCAGCACGTTCCATTTCGAACAATCCGCCGGACTCTCCCTCTTTCAGGACTTCATCGACATAAGGGGCCACGACATCGTAAAGGTCTTTCGGAAGCCAGACTTCCCTGAAATTCTCATCGGTATTGTCCGAACCAAGGAGTCTTACCGTCTCCAGAACCGAAGGAAAATCAGGATAATCAAGATAAAGAGGAACCCCAGGGCCGGCATCGACAAGCCTTTTGAGAAGTCTTAGGTCCCTTTCGAGCATTCTTCCGAGCCACACAGACGGTTTTTCGATTATGTACGCGCCAAGGCGTTCCACAAACTCAGATTTGCGCACCTTCCTCGGAACGTCCGCACCGAAATACTGGCGGATGTCCTCCAACTCGACTCTCGGGAAACTCTCAAGAGCCTTGAATATGGTGCTTCGCTTCTGTTTCATGATATGAAAGAAGGTACTTTGATCTTATTTTGTTCAACGGGAAGTGGAGCATAGGAGAATCGAACTCCTGACCTTTTGAATGCCATT
>CAZXVE010000061.1:0-8028 GCA_964644125.1 uncultured Muribaculaceae bacterium | reverse complement strand
TGAAAGTTTTATATTTTTGCATTAAATATACAAATATACGACAAATTCTGAACCAATGAAAGAGGTTGCAGGCATACACTGGCTAGAAGAAGTTGATTCTACTAATAATGAGTGCCTTAGACATATTGAGGATATTGACAATCTGTCAGTTGTGGCTGCTGTCAGCCAAACGGCGGGACGCGGACAACGTGGCAATTCATGGTTGGCCAAGGCTGGAGAAAACCTGACTTTCTCAATGGTCCTGAAATTCGGAGAAGGTTCATTTGATCCTTTGAAAGCAGATCGTCAATTCTCGATTACTGAAGCTGTTACGTTGGGTATTGCCGATTACTTGGAAAATGAAGGGATTGAATGTTCCGTGAAATGGCCCAACGACATTTATGTCAGAAACAGGAAAATCTGCGGCATCCTTATTGAAAATTCCATCCGCGACAGGTTCCTTGCTCACAGTATAGTAGGGATAGGATTGAATGTCAATCAGAAGGAGTTTCCGCCACATCTTGTCAACCCGACATCCATGACAAAACTCACCGGCAAGCAATATGACATTCAGTGCGAACTTGTCAAATTATGCGGTTTCCTGCGTCCGCGAATGCTTGCTTTGGGCAAGGCCGGCCAGACTGAAGAATATGCAGGTAAGCTATACCGCCTTGGAAGCCTGAATGACTATGTCATTTGTTCTACAGGTGACTTGATCAAGGCAAGAATCATCGGTGTGACGAAGTCTGGACTTTTGAGGATAGAAAAAGAAAAAGGCGAACGTATGGAGTTCGCCTTTAAAGAAATAAGCTATCTTATTTAACGAAGTTCAGCAATTGCTTCTGCCGGATTGGCAGCTTTAAATACCGAGCTTCCGGCCACGAGCATTGTGGCTCCTGCCGATTCAAGAATCCTTGCGTTGTTCCGTGAAACTCCGCCATCGACTTCAATCTCCTTGATCACTCCCCTTCTTTCCATCTCGGATTTGAGAGTCTTGATTCTGTCCACTGAATTTTCTATGAATTTCTGACCTCCGAAACCTGCGAACACAGACATGATGAGAAAGAAATCCACGTCTTCAATGTATGGAAAAAGCTTTTCAACGTCCACATCCGGATTGATTGCCAGACCGGCTTTTGCACCGCAGCCCTTGATCATAGCTATGATATCCTTGGGATCCTTGCCGGATTGTTCTGCAGCTTCAAGGTGGAAACTGATCAGAGAGGCACCGCATTTTGCAAATCTTTCTATGTACTTGTCCGGGTTGACAATCATGAGATGAACATCCATCGGAACAGTCACGACTTTAGCTATCGCTTCCATTACTGGAAATCCGAATGAAATGTTTGGCACAAGGCTTCCGTCCATTACATCAATGTGGATCAGATCAGCGTTCCCGTTGATCATCCTGATGTCCGGCTCAAGGTTCAGAAAATTGCCGGAAAGTATTGAGGGGGCTATTTTAACCATCTTAAATGTTAATTGAAGTTAGTTATGACATCTACAAGATGATCAATGAATTTATCAAGCGATGCAAGATCCAGTTTCTCTCCCGGAGCATGCACGTTCCGCAGTGTCGGACCGAATGAAATCATGTCAAGATTACCGAATTTCTCCTCGAACAGGCCGCATTCGAGTCCTGCATGTATAGCTTTGACCTCTGGTTCACATCCAAACAGTTTCTTGTAGGAATCCACGCAAACGCGGAGGATATGAGAGTCAAGATTCGGTTTCCAACCGGGATATTCGGAAAAATGTGTCACTTCGGCACCCGCAAGGAGAAAATGAGCCTCAACCTTGTCTGCCATCATTTTCCTTGCTGAGCCTGTGGAGCTGCGCTGGCTTGTGATAACCTCAATCTCTCCTTGTTTCTGCATCCTGACTGCAGCAAGGTTCGTTGATGTCTCCACAAGTCCCGGGATGTCCTGACTCATTGTTTCGACACCATGCGGGCATGCAAAGAGTGCCATGATCAATCTCTTCGCAACATCGGTGCAAACTGGTTTTTCCGTGCATCTGTACTTCCCACACTTGAAGACCAGGTCAGGGTCGGTCCTGAAATATTCATCTTTCACCTCCTTGCCGAATGTATTGAATCTGGCGACAGTTGCGTCTGGATCAGGAACTGCGACAATCGCCTCGCATTCCCTCGCAATTGCATTTGGCTTGTTGCCGCCTTTGAGGATGATCAGCTGTAATCCGTGTGCCATTTCCGTGTACAGGAAGCGGGCCATCTGCTGTACAGTGTTCGCACGGCATTTATTTATGTCGTCACCGCTATGACCACCGATGGCACCGCTGATTTCGAGCCTTACGGTCGCATATCCGGCCCTGCAGTTTTCGTTGCCATAGTTGAAAACGGCTGTTGTGTCAAGACCTCCGGCACAACCGATGAACATCTGCCCTTCATCTTCAGAGTCAAGATTGATCAAAGTCTTTCCCGTGAAGAAACCTGACTCCATTCCGAACGCTCCGTCCATACCGGTTTCTTCTGAAATCGTGAACACGCACTCAATCTTACCCATAGGAAGATCGCTGTCAAGAAGTGCGAGCATGGTTGCAATGCCTATGCCGTCATCCGCTCCAAGTGTAGTGTCCTTGGCAACCATCCAGCCATCCTCGATCACATACTCGATAGAATCCTTGAGAAAGTCGTGCTGAACGCCGTTCCGTTTCTCGCAGACCATGTCCTGGTGGCCTTGCAGGACAAGTGTAGGCACATTCTCCTTGCCTTTGCTGGCTTCTTTAATTATGCAGACGTTGTTTGTCCTGTCTGTTTTACATTCGAGATTCCTTTCTTCTGCAAAATGTTGAAGAAAGGAAGTCATCTGTTCTTCATGTCCGGACTCCCTTGGAATCCTGGTGATTTCCTTGAAGATTGAAAGTACTTTTTCTGAATCCATTTGGCACTTGAGTTATTCAGCTACAGGTACAAGCATCTTTTCAATGTCAGTGATATACTGTTTGAATGCCTTGTCGGTTGACATCAGATCAGACACTGTCGTGCAAGCATGCAGGACCGTAGCGTGGTCTTTGCCTCCAAGTTCCATACCAATCGTTGACAATGAACAGCCTCCGATGAGGTTCCTGCTCATGAACATGGCTATTTGCCTGGCTTGAACAATCTGCCTTTTCCTTGATTTTGAAAGCAAGGTTTCGCGGGTGATGTTGAAATACTCGCAGACTACCTCCTGCACTTTGTCGATGGTGATGTCGTTCTGCACATCGTTGACGATGTTCCCGGTGACATGCTCCGCAAGTTCCAATGTCACTTCTTCATGACAAAGGGTTGCATTGGCTATCAACGAAATAAGAGCACCTTCGAGTTCCCTGAAGTTGGATCTGATTTTGTTCGCAAGAAGTTCCAGAACATCCTCGCGGATTGAAACGCCTTCCCTGGCGCAACGTGCTTTCAGCATGGCGAGCCTTGTGTCGCGGTCGGGTTTTGACAACTCGATGGAGAGCCCCCATTTGAAGCGGGAAAGAAGCCTTTCTTCAAAATTCATCAAGTCGACCGGAGCGCGGTCCGATGTGAACACAAGCTGCTTGCCTGACTGATGAAGATGATTGAATATGTTAAAGAAGGCGTTCTGCGAAGCAGGGCCGATAAGCTCCTGAATGTCATCCATGATTAGCACGTCGATTCTCATGTAGAAAGCCATGAAGTCGGTCAGTTTGTTCTGGACGTTGACCGCGTTGACGTACTGTGTCCTGAATTCGTTGCCTGTCACATAAAGAACGACAAGGTCAGGATAGGCTTCATGGATAGCAATGCCTATGGCTTGCGCCAGATGGGTTTTGCCCAGACCTGGTCCACCGAAAATGAAAAGAGGGTTGAACGGTGTCTTTCCCGGTTTGTCGGAAATGCTGACTCCGGCATTGTACCCCATTTTGTTACATTCACCCTTAATGAGATTGTCGAAGCAATAGACGGGGTTGAGCCTTGGATTGATCTTGAGTTTCTTGATTCCGGGAAAGACGAAAGGACTCGGGTTCCCGGATGGTTGGAATGTGTTTATCGTGACAGGTTTGTTCTCGGGTACATTGCCGTGCGAAGCAGTGAACACCATCGCCCGTTCTGTCTGTACAGGGTGAATCCGGTACAGAAGTTTTGCGTCCTGTCCGATGACTCTTCTCAAGGTCATCTTTATTATAGGAAGAAAGGCATCCTCAAGATAACTTCTGAAGAAATCTGTCGGCACTTCAACAGTGAGTGTTGACCCTTCCAGAGAAACTGGGACGATGGTTTTGAACCAAACATCGAACTGTTTCGGTTCGACGTTCTGCTCAAATATCTTCAAACAGTCGTTCCAGACAGAGATATGTCTTTCCAATTCAGCCATTGCTTTAAATGAAAATAATTTTGAACTAGAGAAATTGATCCCTCATTTTCGTTAGTGCAAAATTGGAGGAAAATTAATTCATAAAAAATCTTTTTTTGTATTGTTTTTGATTTTTATTTTCCCTATATAACTGAATGCGCAGCAAAAATTAATTTACCGCAATATCTTGGGAATCAATATTTTAATATTGGCTAAAAATCTAACTGGCCCAGAATCAGACATGTTATAGATTAGAATTATTCAAAAATATACCAAGTACTTTATCCGATCATTCAAAGTACTTTATTTAATCAATTAAAATTAAATGCAGTGCATTATTTCACTCTTTCGGCTGTGCCGTTCACGACCTTTACAAGAAAAGAATCCTTGTAGTCGTCAGATATCTTGCTGTATGCCGCTTTGGCAGAGTCGGGATCGTTGCTGAAACCGATTATGTACTTGTACAATCTTCCAGAAACCAGTTTAAGGACTTTGTTGCCTTTAAAGAAAGGATCATTCTCGTCCATGGATTTGCTGGACACGAGAATCTGTGTGCCATATGTTGGAGAATCTGCCTCATTTCCGGATCTGAGCTCAGTGTTATTTTCACAGGCGGTCTCTTTTACGGCCGATGCCTGCATGTCCGGCTCAATGGAGGCGGTACTTGCTGATTGAGGCTCTTTCTTCACCGCATCTGAGCCGTCATATTCCTTCTTGTATTTCCGGAAAGCATCGTAGATGTCCGAAGCAATCCTTTCCCTGCCGTTTTCCGTGATCAGCGCTGCACGGTCTGTCGCGTTTGACATGAAACCGCACTCGATCAACACCGCAGGCATTGCAGTCCTCCAGAGCACGTAGAACGGATCCTGCGATATTCCTCTGCTATGACCGATTGCTCCTCCTTTCATCCCGTTGTCAACTTTCTGGGCGAACTTGAAGCTCTGCTCCAGATAAGCATTCTGCATGAGGTTCATGAATATGTAGGATTCTGGGTCATTGGGATCAAATCCTTCATAGCGTGTCGTGTAGTCGTCCTCGAGTTTGATTACGGAATTTTCCCTGCGCACAACATCCATGTTACCGGCGTAAAGATCCTTGTTCTTGCTGGTGTACTGGCCCAAAATGTGGACAGAGTAGCCGTTGGGAGCATTCTTTTTGCCTTCAACCGAGTTGACATGTATTGAAATGAACAGATTTGCATTGTTCCTGTTTGCGATGTCAGCCCTTCCCTGAAGCGTTACGAAAGTGTCATCGCTTCTGGTCATTATGACTTTCACGTTCGGATAGCCAGCCTTTATCTTGTCGGACAGTCTGCGTGCAATGTCCAGAACAACGGTTTTCTCCATAGTCTTGCCGCTTGGGCTGATGCAGCCTGCATCCTTGCCTCCGTGTCCGGGGTCAATCACCACTGTGGACAAACTGATGATGGAGGCCGGATTCTGCCCGAAGGTGTTGAATCCGCCCAAAGAAATAGACAAGGCCGTCATTACGGCAAGAAAATTGCGATGTTTATTCAAAATATGTAGTATATTTGTCTTTTGCAAATTTATAAAATAATTGCAATTCAGAAAGCATACATACAACATTATCCTTATAGCAGGGCTTGCTGTCCTGACCGGACTGACAATGTTCGGACAGGATGTCAGGAGGGACAGGAACCTTAGAAAGGCTGCTGGGAAAGTTGCCGTACAGGACACTTCGCGGAGTTCCGCCGTTGATTCCAAAGCCGCCCTCAGAGATTCCGTTCCAGATTTGAAAGATTCACTTGCTTCAAGGAAGGATTCCCTCAGGAGGGCTGATTCCACATCAAGGGCGGATTCTCTCTTTCTTCTGCAGAAGAGTTCTCTGTCCAGACCGGCCTTTTCCGGGGCAAAGGATTCCATAAGGCAGGATTTTTCCAACGGACAGCGCAAGATGTTCTATTGGGGAGATGTCGAGGTATCATATGACAACATAACCTTGAAGGCCGATTACATGGAATATGACATGGCAACCGGAACCGTTTTCGCCCGAGGTACCTACGACAGCACTGCCCATGAGTGGAAAGGCCAGCCTGAGATGACTCAGGGTGGGCAGACATTCAGCATGGAGGAAGTGCGGTACAATTTCAACACGAGAAAGGCCAGAATCACGAACATGATCACCAAGGAGGATGACGGCATCCTTCACGGAAAGAACATCAAGATGATGCCTGACAGATCAATCAACATCACGAAAGGCAAGTACACAGTCTGTGATCTGGAACACCCGCATTACTACCTTAAGCTGTCTTCCGCGAAAGTCGTGACAAAACCGTCTCAGAAAACCGTTTTCGGTCCGGCGCACCTTGTCGTCGAAGATGTGGATCTACCGATAGGAATTCCTTTCGGATTCATCCCTAAACGTCCTGACAGGGCAACTGGCATGCTTATGCCGTCCTTCGGCGAAGAGAATGCGCGCGGTTTCTACCTTAGGGATGCAGGCATGTACTTTGTGCTCGGAGATTATTTCGACATGTCCCTTACCGGAGACTACTATACACTGGGTTCATGGGCGGCAAATCTGAATTCCCGCTACATGGTGAAATACAAGTTCAGCGGCAATCTTGCCGTGAACTATTCGGTTGACCAGACAGGAGAGAAAGGAAGCTCGGATTTCTTCCAAAGCAAGAATTTCGGTGTGAAATGGTCCCATTCGCAAGATTCCAAGGCACACCCGGGTACTTCTTTTTCAGCATCAGTCAATTTTTCCAGTCCTTCGAACAGCCGGTACAATTCGCATTCGGTGTCGGAAGCTCTCCAGAATCAGATTTCTTCATCAATCTCATACTCCAAGAACTGGAACGGCAAATTCAATCTGTCGATCAATGCGCTGCATAGCCAGAACTCAAGGGACAGTTCATATTCATTCACCCTTCCTAACGTGACTTTTTCCGTGTCGACGTTCTATCCGTTCAAAATCAAGAACAGAGTCGGCAAGGAGCGTTTCTATGAGAAGTTTTCTCTTGGCTACAACACTTCCATCCAGAACAAGATCAACTTCAAGGCATCGGAGTTCGGCAAGCCCGGATTTCTGGATAAATTCCAGAACGGCATGTCCCATAACTTTACAATCAAGCTTCCGGATTTCACTCTTCTCAAGTACTTGAATGTCGCACCTGGCGTCAGCTACGGCATGAATTGGTTCTTCAGAAAGAGTGAGGCATATTTCGACCCGGAGACGAACAGTGTAAAGACAGAGATGGGCAAGCAGTTCGGAACTTTCGGAGCCACCCACAATTATTCTGGTTCCATTTCCATGAGTACCCGCCTTTACGGAATGTACCTTTTTGGTAAATACCATAAAGTCCAGGCGCTCCGGCATGTGATCTCCCCTAGCGTGAGCATGAGTTTCAGCCCGGAGAAAGGCAAGGCATTCAACGGATGGCGTACTTTCAACTATGTTGACACTCTGGGTGTACAGAGGTCTTACGATTACAATATCTACCAGGGACAGATTAATTCCGCACCGAGCAAAGGCAAATCCGCCACAATGAGCCTCTCAATCGGCAACAACCTTGAGGCAAAGGTACGGGATATGAAGGACACAACTGGGACAGGCACAAAAAAGGTCAAGATTCTCGACCAGTTCAATTTCACCACCGGCTATAATTTCCTGGCCGACTCATTGAAAATGAATAGTGTGGGACTCACAATGTCCACTTCCGTTTTCGGCAAGCTCGGGCTCAACGGAAACATTAACTTCGATC
>CAZXVE010000060.1:0-8091 GCA_964644125.1 uncultured Muribaculaceae bacterium | reverse complement strand
CGATAGGGACGGCGGCGCTGATCATCATCCTTTCCATCTACAACGGCTTCGACGAACTGGTGAAATCCACTCTCAGCAACGTCGAGCCGGACATTCTCATCTCCCCGGTCAAAGGTAAGGTATTCATCCCCGAAGGAGAGGCATTTGACCGGGTCAGGTCTGATTCCAGAGTCGGAGAGTACACCCTGATCCTTCAGGAGAATGTGTTCGTGGACTATGACGGACATCAGGGAATAGCAAAGGCGAAGGGCGTGGACAGCACCTTCGAGGCTGACACTCCCCTTGCCGGACACATTACGAACGGGGTGTTTTCACTTCACAAAGGACAGCTTCCGCAGATGGTTGTGGGTGCAGGCCTAGCCTACAAAATGGGCATGAATCCGGCATTCCTTGCCTCGGCGGAATTGTATTTTCCGATAAGGGACAGAAATTTCTCTCTCGCCAACCCGACGGCATCGATTGAGTCCGTGCGGATGAGACCGGTTGGGATATTCTCAGTCAACCAGCAGATAGACAACGATCTGATGATTGTTCCGATAGAAGAGATGAGAAAGTTGCTGGGGTATGAAGAGGAAGTCTCGGGTGTGGAGGTGCGCCTTGCCGACGGGGCGACCGCAAAAGACTTGAAAAAGGCAATAAAGGATTTCCGGAAAGAACTGGGGCCCGATTTCAAGATTCTGGACCGTTTCCGCCAGAACCCGTCGCTCTACAAGATGATGCGCTATGAGAAGGCGGCCATATTCCTGATTCTGATCTTCGTAATCATAATTATCGCTCTGAACATCTTCGGCAGCATCACCATGCTCATCATCGAGAAGAAGGATGATATCGAAACCTACCGCAGCCTTGGGGCTACAGACCGCATGCTGCGTCATACCTTTACCCTCGAGGGGTGGCTGATTTCACTTCTCGGTCTTGCAGCCGGCCTCGTAGCAGGCATAGGCTTCTCGCTCGCACAGCAGCATTTCGGATTCATCAAGATGCCGGGCAGTTTTCTCGTGAACGCCTACCCGGTCATCCTCCAGTGGCAGGATGTTCTCGCGACAATCATCGGAGTGGCACTGATCGGCTACGTCATTGCCCTGCTTCCCGTCCGCCGCAACATCCGCTAACAGACAATCACGCAGGCAGCAAAAATGTCCGCATTAAAATTATGTGAATATTTTGCTATCTTTGTCATGCTAATATTCAACCACATAAATTCAATGAAAACCAATCTTATCATTTCAGCCCTTATGGCGTCAGCAATGCTGGTTTCGTGTTCAAGATGTCCATTGAGAGTGGAGTCCCTTAAAGTGGAGCACATGGACAATCCAACAGTCGTCGATGCCGCAAAACCGAGACTTTCATGGATCAATGCTCCCAAAAGCCAGAAAGACCGCGGACTGGCACAAAGCGCCTACAGGATTGCAGTTGCGACAAGCCTTGAGAACCTAAAAAAGGGCAACTACGACCTCTGGGACAGCGGCAAAGTCGAGTCAGGAGAATCAAATCTCATTGAATATGACGGAGAAGAGCTGGCTTCCGGACAAGACTGCTACTGGAAGGTAATGACCTGGGACCGGAACGGCAACGCTTCTTCCTGGAGCAAGCCGTCAAGCTGGGGTATGGGACTTCTGTCTGCAGAAGACTGGAAAGCCAGATGGATAGACCCCGGCCAGGATGATGCCGGAGCACCGCTGCTGCGCAAGCTGTTCGAGACAAAAGGGAAGATACGGCAAGCAAAGATATTCATCTGCGGTCTTGGCTATTTTGAATTGTATGTGAATGGGGAACGCATCGGGAATGACCTGCTTGTGCCGAACATGACTAACTACACCAGGCGCTACGACCTGGAAAACGGTCCCATAGCGATAAAGGACAATTTCACGGATTACCGTGTGATGTATCTGGCCTACGATGTCACCGGGAATCTCAAGGCAGATGCGTCCAACGCCATAGGCGTGATCCTCGGCAACGGATTCTACAGTGCAGTGAATCTGAATATTCCTTGTTCCAGATTCGGAGACAAATGCCTGCTCCTTCAGATGCACATCAAGTACGAAGATGGCACGGAACAGATTGTCACAAGCGATGACAGCTGGCAGACACGCCCTTCCGCAATCACCTACAACAGCGTTCACGGAGGAGAACTCTACAACGCAAACCTGGAAACTCCTCAGTGGGCTACCGTTGAAGCCACGACGGAGGGCTGGAAAAATGCAGAATACACCGACGGCCCACAGGCAAAACTCTGTGCGCACACGGCACCGGCAGACCGCATCACGCAGGTTATCGACCCTGTAAGCCTGTCCCGGCGGGAAGACGGAGCCTGGGAAGTGGACTTCGGGGCTGAAATAGCCGGATGGATACATTTCCGCGGACTGCAGGGCGAAAAAGGTGACACTCTTACTGTGAAATATGTAAGCGAATCCGTCCAGGGAACTCAGCGCTACGTTTTCAGCGGCAAAGGGAATGAGGAATATGCCCCAAGATTCACCTGGTTCGCCTTCAGCAAGGCAGTGATCACAGGCATCAAAGACCTTTCAACTGAAAACCTGCAGGCTGAAGCCGTGAACACGGATGTACAGGTGGCGGCAGACTTCCATACCAGCGACACCCTTTTCAACCGCATCAATGAAATCTGGCGACGTTCGCAGCTTGACAACATGCACGGCGGAATAGCCAGCGACTGCCCGCATCGCGAGCGGCTCCCTTACACCGGCGACGGCGAAGCCGCATGCGCTACGGTGATGTGCAATTTCGATGCAGCTGCATTCTACCAGAAATGGATCCGCGACATAAGGGATGCACAGGACAAGGATTCAGGATATGTTCCGAACTCTGCGCCATGGGAGCCTACCGCAGGAGGCGGCGTGGCCTGGGGCGCGGCAATGAACGTTATGCCATGGGAATATTACGTACAATATGCTGACCGCAGGCTGCTGGAAGAGAGCTTCCCTTCAATGAAAAAGCAGGTCGATTATATGACCACCTGGATGCAGCCTGACGGAACGATGTTCCAGCAACGCGCCAACGTCGGCGATTCAAATCCATGCTACTGGCTGAACCTTGGAGACTGGTGCCCGCCATATTCCATCCCGAGAGATGAACTGGTCCACACATTCTATCTCTGGCTTTGCAGTGAATATGCCGCAAGGGCCGCAGGCGTACTCGGACAGACTGCAGATGAAGAACACTATCGGACAATAGCCGATTCAGCAAGGGAAGCCTTCCACCGGAAGTATTACGATGAAAGCGCCAGATCTTACGGGGACTTCGGCGGCAATATCTACGCCCTGACTATGGGCGGAATGACCGACGCCCGCAGGAACGATGTAATCCGGAGTCTTGAATATGAAATCGCGCATACCCACGAGGGGCACATCAACACCGGCTTCCTTGCGACAAAGTATTTCTTCGAGGCGCTTAGCGACTGCGGATTGCACGATGTGGCCGTGGAAGCTATGAGAAAGGAAGACTATCCAAGCTACGGCCATTGGATCAAACAGGGAGCCACTACTACCTGGGAGCAGTGGGATGGCCAGAACTCACACAACCACCCGATGTTCGGAAGCGGACTGGTCTGGTTCTACCGCCGTCTTGCAGGAATATGCCCGGATGAGAACGAGCCGGGATTCCGCCACATAATCATCCGACCATATCCAGTGAAAGACCTTGAAAATGTACACTACAGCTATATGACTCCTTATGGAACAGTGTCATCGGACCTTACGCAGAAAGATGGCAGGAGCATTTTGCTGGTGACCGTACCTGTCGGCAGCTATGCCACCCTTTATCTTCCTGCCGCTGATTCTGAGGGAGTGACCGAAAGCGGGAAGCATCTTGACGCTTCAGAATGCGTCAATGTTGAAGGCAGTGAGGGGAACCGCACCATACTCACACTGCAGCAAGGCACATATTCCTTTGAATATCAAAATCCTCAGCCATAACTGCCATGAAAAGACCTTTGCTTGTTCTCGCTGCCATCTGCTTCAGTGCTTTTTCCCTGAACGCGAAAAGTGAAATGAAAGTTGAATCCATAAGGCTCGGCGGATATGTCGGCGGAAGGATTGACGACTGCTTCCTTCACAGGGTGAAGGAGCAAAATGTCGGGGAGTTGGTGGAGCCGTTCCGGCACAGGAATGAGACCCGGCTGTGGCAGAGCGAATTCTGGGGGAAATGGACTCTCGGAGCAATCGGGGCTTACCGGTATACCGGAGATCCTGAACTTCGCGAGAAGATTGCCGCCTCCGTCGATGAAATCATCGAAACACAGACAGAGGATGGATATATCGGCAATTATACGCCTGAATGCCAGCTGCACCAGTGGGATATCTGGGGCAGGAAATACACGATGCTCGGTCTTATTTCCTGGTATGAACTTTCAGGTGACAAGAAGGCTCTTGAGGCGGCACGGCGTGTGGCGGATCATTTGATGACCCAGGTGGGGCCGGGAAAGACGGATATTGTAACTACCGGGAATTACCGTGGAATGGCAAGTTCTTCCGTGCTCGAGCCCATAATGCTTCTTTATCGCAAGACTGGTGAGGCGCGTTATCTCGAATTCGCGAAATATATTGTGGACCAGTGGGAGACTCCTGCCGGTCCCGGGCTCATAAGCAGGGCGGATGTGCCGGTAGCCATTCGTTTTCCGCATCCCCAGAGCTGGTTTTCATACGATAACGGCGCAAAGGCCTATGAGATGATGTCCTGCTACGAGGGCTTGCTTGAATATTACCGGGAAACAGGGAACGAATCCGACTGCGAGGCTGTTTTCAAGACTTTTTCGCATATTCTTTCCGAGGAAATCAACGTGGCCGGTTCAGGCAGTGCGGTGGAGTGCTGGTATGGAGGCAAGTCACTCCAGACCGTCCCGACCTATCATACGATGGAAACCTGCGTCAGCTTTACCTGGATGCAGTTCTGCGACCGTCTTCTTCGTCTCACAGGGGATTCACGATACGCAGATCATATTGAACGGACTTTCTACAATGCCATCCTGGGAGCTCTCAAGGACGACGGTTGCCAGATTGCGAAGTACACTCCGCTTGAGGGCTGGAGGGTGGAAGGAGAAAAACAGTGCGGATTGAACATCAATTGCTGCAATGCCAACGGTCCAAGAGCTTTTGCAATGATACCGTCACTTGCTCTCCGGACGGAAGAAGATTGCTTGAAAGTCAACTTCTATGGGGATCTTGAGGCGAAAGTTTCACTCAGCCGCAGCAATGTATTGAATATTAATGTAGATGGGAATTATCCGGTATCCGGGGATGTGTCCGTTGAAATCTCTCCCGTCAAACCGGCTGAGTTTTCACTTGCGCTCAGGATACCCCAGTGGAGCCGGAACACCTCTGCACGTGTTGTCAGCGGCAAAGACACCGTTGATGTGGATCTCAGCAATTTTGCTGCAGGGGAATATGCGGAAATTACCAGGAAATGGAAATCGGGAGACAAGGTGGAGCTGTCTTTTGACATGACTGCAAGAGTCGTGGAGCAGTCTGGCTGCCAGGCAATCACACGGGGTCCTATCGTGCTTGCAAGGGACTCCCGTTTCGAAGATGGGTTCGTCGACGAGTGTGTCGTGGTTCAGTCTTCCACGGACTGCTCAGTGGAACTTGCTCCTTCCTCTGACGCAGATTTTGCCTGGATGACGTTCACTGCACCGATGATTTCGGGAACGGACCTGGAGAACAACGGCAAACCGCGCTCAATCCACCTCTGCGATTTCGCTTCTGCCGGCAACTCCTGGGACAAGTCGGTACGCTATCGGGTCTGGCTCCCCAAAACACTCAATGTGACTGAAGGAAAGTATCGTGCCTATTAATGCCAAATAGTAAGCCGAAGATAATCAGAACTGACAGAATACGCGGAATACGTATTCTGTCAGTTCCTTTTATGCTGAGGTTCCACCCGCACACCGGGTGGAAATTACTATTCAGGATTATTCGCCAGTACGCATATTGATCTGGCCGTGGAATGTTACAGTGTGTTTTCCATCCGGATAGTCATCTGTATAGTCGTCCTTGAATGAGCCTTCAACCTTGTAGGTACCGTCAGCCTGTTTTGTCAGTGTTCAGGCTTATCTGCGCCCGTCACCTTTCTCATTCCGTGTGACGGAATCATATTCGGGCATATTCGCTCCCATCACCCCTTCCGTCGTGTGTGACTGCATCGATTCCGCCACGAAATGCTCCCGTCGTTCTCTCGTGATGGCCTGTGGCGGATAACCGACAACGGGACGGAACGCCGAACAGCACCAGCTCGGCTGAAAGGGATTAGTTTGATAGGCTATTTGAAAGAGAGGATTGTACATAGCCCCTGAAATTTTGAGTGATTATTTGGGTGATGAATAAAAAGAAATCGCTGCAAGTGTTTGATTATTAACAACTTGCAGCGACATTTCTGCGGAGAGTGAGGGATTCGAACCCCCGAACCCGTTAAGGTCAACAGTTTTCAAGACTGCCGCCATCAACCACTCGGCCAACTCTCCAGACTTGTTCCCTCATTGAGGGATTACAAAGGTAGATATTTTTTTTCGATTGACAAAATATGCAGGAATATTTTTCAAGATGCCACAGGGCATATTCAGCCGTTTTCCCAAAAAACAGAACTGTCCTGAATGCCGCTTTTATGCCTTATAGGCGCAAATCGGTCTGCGCGACGCCCGTCCGGAGGTGGAACCGTGGCAGATAAATCACTGTCAGTGTGATAGATGCCGCCGCACGTTATACTATGCGTAACAATCAGTTTTCAAGACCGGTTGTCTTCTTTCTTTTCCTCAGCCCGAGTAAAGAAACGGTTCTGGAAAAAGATGAGATAGAGAGCACCTACTGTCACACAACTGTCGGCGAAGTTGAAGACAGGAGAAAAGAACAACAGGCGGTCTCCTCCGACAAACGGAACCCAGTCAGGCCAGAAGGTATCAATCAGAGGGAAGTAAAACATGTCAACCACGCGGCCGAACATCAAAGGAGCATAATCGAAAGCGATGCCGTAGAAAAGACTGTCTATGATGTTGCCGACAGCACCGGCCGTGATCAGCGTAAGGCCAACCAGAACTCCGGTCGGAACGACGGGCTGGCCATCCGGCAAAAGTGCCACCTTCCCATTTTCGTCCCTGGATTTGCGGACAAGCGAGGCAATCCACCAGCAAAGAACTCCGGAGAGGGCAATTCTGAAGAAGGACAGCAGAAATTTACCGACGGCACCTCCGAACTTCATTCCGAAAGCCATCCCTTCATTCTCGATGAAGAAAATCTGGAACCAGTTCCCGATGACGCTGAAATGCTCTCCTATCTGCATATTCGTCTTGACCAGAATCTTGATGATCTGGTCAATGACGACAAGTACAACTCCAAGAAGCAGGAGCCGGGTTCCCTTGGAAATCTTCACTAGTTATGTCCTTTTTTGGCAAGTTTTTCCTTAGCGGCCACGGTAAGAGTAGCATGCGGCACAAGACGAAGCCTCTCCTTAGGGATAAGTTCACCCGTCTCACGGCATATTCCATAAGTCTTGTTCTCGATGCGGACAAGAGCAGCCTCAAGGTTCTGAATGAATTTATACTGTCTTTGTGCAAGCTGGCTGGCTTCTTCCTTGGAAAGCTGGTAAGCCCCGTCATCCTCTACTGTTTTGAAAGAAGGAGTAGTGTCTTCAATGTCATTGCTTCCATTGTGCATGACTATTTTGCGAAGAGTATCATACTCTTTCCGGGCCTTGGTCAGCATGTCATTGATGATGACTCTGAATTCTTCCAATTCCTGATCACTGTAGCGCATCTTCTTTGTTTCCGGAGCAGATGCACAATCTTTGTTTAACTCTGACATAACATTAGTTTTATTAGGTCAAATAACTATCTAGACAAAACCATCCTGACAGATCCTTCGTCCCATTCCACTTCCGAGGCGTTGTCCGGAGCAACTCGGTCAAGAGTAACAGAAACGGCAAGTGTCTGGGTGGAGACATAATCCCTGTAGCCATCAAGAGATGCTGCGATGTCTTCATAGGCAGGACCTTCGGCGAATATCTTCACATCAATCTTGTCGGTAACCTCAAACCCGCTGTCTTTCCTGAGATTCTGGATTCTGTTGATCAGCTCGCGGGCCACGCCTT
>CAZXVE010000059.1:0-8132 GCA_964644125.1 uncultured Muribaculaceae bacterium | reverse complement strand
CCTTCAACAAGAGGTGGAACAGCGAGGTGATCTGGGGCAACACCCAGTCTCCGTCCTCTACGATGAACATGTACCACAGGCTCTGCATGCCGATTCTTTGTGACTACACCGACATGCTCGGCGGCTACAAGTTCATCGGAGTTCCGCTCAAAATCGCCGAACAGTTCTACACCGTGCACGGTCTCCCTATCGCCAACGATTCCGAATGGTCCAACATCAATCCTATGGATCTCCGAATCGGAGACGACCAGCATGCCTACTACATCTGCAAGGGCTACACCACCATCAAGTTGAACTTCGACCGTGAGCCGCGTTACTACGCATTCCTCGGCTTCGACGGAGGAAACTGGCTCGGCCAGCTCGGCAACTACAACGACCTGCAGCCTGATGAAATTTATTATGTGGCTTGCCGTATGGGTGGCCGTCACGCCAAGACCGGCAACCAGACCGGCCCTGTGACTGGTTTCTTCCCTAAGAAGCACTTCCCGATCCAGGCGACATGGACAGGTAACAACTCCTTCACCGGGGAGTCCACTACCTGGTATCCTTGGCCTATGATCCGTCTGTCAGGACTCTACCTCTACTACGCCGAGGCCATCAACGAAGCCGAAGGCCCTAACGGAGCGCACAAGGATGATCTCTTCAAGTACCTTGATGCTGTCCGTGAGCGCGCCAAGATTCCTGATGTCAAGACAGCCTGGGACGAGTACAGCAACAGCCCTGGCTACTACAGCACCAAGGTCGGAATGCGCGCCATCATCCACAAGGAACGCCTGAACGAGCTGGCTTTCGAAGGCCAGAGATTCTGGGACCTCCGCAGATGGAAGGAAGCCGCCACTGAATATCAGAAAGGTATCTACGGTTTCGATGTCACCTCCTCCAAACCTGAGGACTACTACACCAAGACCTTCATCTACGAGCAGACTTTCGGCCTGAAAGACTACCTCTGGCCTATTCCGACATCCTACATCGAGGTCAACCCTAACCTTGTGCAGAACATCGGTTGGTAATGCAAAACTTTTAATTGATAGAAATGAAAAGAAATATATTCGTAAAATCCGCCGCCGTCACCGCTGCCGCCCTGCTGCTTGTCTGCTGTGCCGAAGAGAATCACGGCAGAATCGACCAGCTTGACGACTCTCTTTCCGCTCCTGAGAAAGTTGAGGTCACCAAGGTTGTTTCTACGGCCGGTGGCGCCATCCTCTGGGTCAAGATTCCGGATGACAAGAACATCAAGGGAGTCGTTGCCACTTACACCCGCAATGGAGAGACCGTCAACTCCAAGATTTCCCGCTATGTGGACAGCTTGAGCGTTGAGGGTTACGCCGACACTGATGAACATGAGGTCAAGGTCTGCTCTTTCAATGTCAATGAGGACAGATCCGAACCTGTCTCGATCAAGTTCACCCCGCTGGCTCCGGCCATCCGGACCGTAAGTCCGTCGATGATCGCCACTGCCGGAGGAGTCAAGATCAAGATTACAGGCAATGAAGGGAAGTCTGACCTTGCTGTCTGCCTTCTGCGCAACGAGGATGTCTCCAACATCGGCAAACCTGTCAGTGAAATCCACTGGAGGGAAGTGACCACCCTGTTCACGGCCAGCAACGACATCACCCTGACTCGCCGAGGCATCGAGGCTGAGGAAGCTTTGTTCGGAGTGTATATCCGCGACCACTGGGGGAACATTTCCGACACCACCATGGCTGTCCTTACCCCTCTGCCTGAGGTAAAGATTCCTAAGAGCGGCTTCACTTATTCCGGAGAAGCTGTTTATGCGAAGGACGACAACATCTTCTCGATGGATTCTGAGAGGTCAACCTATCCAGTCAAAGGCCTTTGGGATGACTCCGGACACTCTTCTTCTCCGCATTTCCTTGCTGTCGATAAGGTTCCTATCCCTTGCTGGGTGACTATCGATCTCGGCAATACCGTAGAACTCAGTCGTATAGCCACTCTCCCGAGAATCGCCTACCCGCAGATCTTCGGTGACGGTCACATCCGCAACTTTGAGTTCTGGGGAAGCATGGATCCTACAGGAGAGAAGGGGGACGGAGAACACGACTTTGATGACACCTGGTTCTGCCTCGGCAAGTTCATACAGAACAAGCCTTCCGGCTATGAGGCCGACGGCTCTGTAGGAACAATCACCCAGGAAGACCAGGAAACATTCAATGCCGGAAATGATTTCGAGTTGGATGACAACCAGTATCCTCGCGCCTACGACCATCTCCGCTATCTGAGAATCGTGATGACTTCATTCGCCGCCTGGGAAATGCCTGATGCAGCCAATTCGGCGATCCAACTCGGAGAAATCACCCTTTATGGACGAGTTGTTGAATAACCTGTCTTAAGATTATGAATATGAAAAAAACAGCGATATTTATACTGACTATGGCCTGCGCCGCGGCCGCTGTCGTCTCCTGCTCAAGCCAGGACGACATCTACAAGCAGTGGGTCAAGAAAGGCGGCTATGACTACCCGGCCAAGCCGATCAATCTGACCTCGGTTTCCGGCTACAAGAATGTCACCGTGTCCTGGGAGAAGCCTATGGACCCGGCTGTCCGCACGGCCACGATTTTCTGGGACAACTACGCAAGTTCGCGGAGCATTGACTACACTGACTATCCTGACGGTAAGGTCTCGATCAATGTGGCTGACCTTGAAGACCGTTCCTACACCTTCGACATCGTCAACTACGATGACTCGCAGAACCAGTCGCTCGCATCCGAGATCACGGTCTCACCTTACGGCGACAGCTGGATGGTCTCCCGTTCGCAGCGTACCATCAAGTCCGCTCTGATGGATGAGGACGGCAAAGCCGCCACCATCATCCTTTCCAAAGCCACGGACGAGATGATCGCCACCCGTTTCCGCTTCAAGGACCGCAACGAAGAGTGGGTTGACTGCGAGACGGTCCTGACCCCTGGCAGGGACACCGTCGTCTTCCCTAACGCTCTGAAAGGCAAGAGGTTTGAATATTCATCCTCCTACTGCCCTTCCAACGGCAAGGACACCGTCTGGAGCAGCTGGCAGAAGTCTGTCGACGGCATCTCCTACAAGCTCGATGGCTCGAGATGGAATGTCTCCGTCACAAAGAACCAGTACTTTGGAATCAATACTCCTGACAAAATCTTTGACGGCAAGTATGATCTTTCCGCTTTCAGCTGGCACAGTTCCAAGACTGAAGGAGGAAAATTGTTGTTCCCTAAGGTTCTGTCGATAGACACAGGAGTTTCTGCAGGGGATGAGTATTCTTTTACAAGGTTCGACTTCTACGAACATCCGGATCAGTCGACTATGAGGTACATCAAAGATTTTGTAATCTATGTGGGTTCTTCCTACTACAATCCTGACACTGAGGATTACCTTGACGATTATGGTATCCCATTCGTGAACGGACAGGCAGCTACGACCAGTGCGTTCGCCACGGTTTCTTCTACTCAGGGTGCGTCCGGCAGGTATCTGGCGATTGTATTCAAGAATTCAAGGAATGAAAAAGAAGGCTTCATCGACCTTTGGGAGCTGATCCCTTACGGTTACGTTCCTTCAATGGCCGATTAATCAGTTCATGATGAAAATTTACCAATCAATATTACTGGCTGCTCTCGTGCTTCTCACAACCGCATCTTCCTGCAAAGAGAAGCAGGAACCGCAGCCTGACGACCCGGAAACGGAAGTCAAGGCGGCCTCTTTCACGGTCGCTCTTGACGCTTCCGCAGGCGATCCGTTCAAGACCGCCTGGTCGGAAGGCGACGCCGTGCAGGTCGTGGGCGTGAAGGACGGCAAGACCGTTGAGGAGACTATGACCGTTTCGTCAATCTCTTCCGCCAGCGCCGTCATCACTTCCAAAGGCACGGTCAAAGCCGACTGCGAAGAGTACTACGCCTATGTCTCCGGCACAGGTGTGACGGGATTCGACACGGCCGCCGGCTGGAAGGTCTCACAGACCCCTTCCGAAACCCGCACCGTGACCGTGGCGAAGGCTTCCAAGGGAGCTACATCGCTGAGCTTTAAGAACATATATTCATTCATAAAGGTCAATGTCACCGACGAGGCGACGAAGTCCATCGTGCTGGAAGGCAACAACGGTGAGACGCTGAACTACGATGCCACGATTTCCGCGGCTGACTATTCCGTGATTGCCGCCGGCGCTTCCCGCAGCGACAAGACCGCTTCCGGTGACGGCAAGAGCGTCAAGGCCACCGTGACCGAGGCCGGGGTCTGCTTCATCAACCTTGTGCCTGGCATCGTCTTCGAGAAGGGCTACACCCTCACTGCCTACGATGCCGCCGGAAAGGTTCTTGGCAAGTCGGTTTATTCAGACAAGATCACCGTGGAAGCGGGCGAAGTCCTCACTGCCGGAGAAATCCAGCCGGAAAAGGAAGCCCCGGTATTCACGGCCTCATTTGCTGACACGGCGACTCCGGAGTTCAAGTCAACCTGGACTGAAGGCGATGCCATCGAGGTCGCCTGCCTTGTGAATGATGAATATGTCACCGAAAGCCTTACGGCTTCCGAAATCTCCGCTGACGGACGTACTGCGAAATTCGCAGCCGCGACCTTGCCTGGCGGAGCTTCCGGCTACTATGCGATGATTCCGGGCACTGGCGTGGCCGGTTATCAGAAGACAAACTGGTCAACCGCCAACCTTGACGGCGATGAAATCGTAAAACCGACCGTGACCGTGGCGGCCTGCACTGGCGAATCCACTGCACTTGAGTTCAAGAACGTCTTCTCGCTGCTCTCTTTCAAGGTGAACGAACCGGCAGTCGCTTCCGTTGTCCTGAAAGGCAACAACGGTGAGAAGGTCAGCAAGAACATGCTCGTCTCTTTCAGCAGTTTCAATGCCAACGGCAACTCGTCTCCGGCCTTCACTTCCGCCGAGTCTCTGCAGAAATCCGTGAAGTCGGGCGTGACCTGCTTCTTCGGACTGTATCCCGGGTTGAAACTCAGCAAGGGCTACACCCTTACCGCCTACAATGCTGCAGGCAAAGTCATCGGCTATTCAAAGACTTCGTCTTCACTGACTGTTGAGGGCGGCAAGGTATATTCCGCTCCTGATTTCGTCATCACGAAGCCATCGCAGAAGACAACATCATTCGACGAGAAGAACATCGTGCTTTCCCTCGGGGTTGTAAGCGATGTGCACATCAACGGAGCGGCG
The DNA here is from genome assembly GCA_964644125.1 of uncultured Muribaculaceae bacterium. Lineage (GTDB taxonomy): Bacteria > Bacteroidota > Bacteroidia > Bacteroidales > UBA932 > Cryptobacteroides. The sequence goes on along the minus strand of CAZXVE010000059.1, from coordinate 2,968 downwards.
GCCCACACCAACAAGTGGAAGTCCGCCCTCCAGCAGCTGAAAGCCAAGGCCTTGGAGTCAGACAAGAACGGAATGGCGGGAATCCTCGTCGTGGGAGACTTGATTGATCAGCCAAGCACAAGCCAGCTGAGCGTGTTCAAGAGCACTCTTGAGTCCGAGATCGATGTCACCAAGACTCCGATGATCTACACCATCGGCAACCACGACGTGCCTAACTACGCATGGGCATCCACGATGGTTTCAGATGTGGAGTACATCAGGAATATGTTCGGAGACAGCTACTTCCAGACTGATCAGGACAACGATATGCGCACCAGATATGAGGCCCGTCACTGCATCATCGGAGGTTATCACATCCTGACGATTTCTCCGAACGGTGACTCTCCTATCAGGTACGACGACACCGCCGTGACCTGGCTCGACAACCAACTGAAGGCAATCACCGAGGAAGATCCTGAAAGGTATGTGATCGTGCTGACCCATCCTATGATCTACAACACAATCTACGGGAGTCTGCTCGGTGAAGCAGATGGCATCTGGACTTCATCACTGCCTCACTACTGGGCTACCGATGCTCTTACTCCGGTGCTGAAAAAGTACCCTCAGGCCATAGTTTTCGGCGGCCATCTGCACTTCCCTCTGAACGATCCTCGCAGCGTATGGCAGGGAGACTTCACCGTCTTCGGCTGCGCTTCGACACGTTATATGGCACTTGAAAACGGTAAGTACGAGGACATGTCCTCAGCAACTGTCATGAAGGACAGCAATGAATTCTCACAGGGTAACCTGCTCCAGTTCGATGCCAGCGGCAACATGCGTGTCCTGAGAATGGATTTCTACAATCAGGAAGTCATCGGCGAGCCTCTGGTCACACGGTATCCGAACGAAGCCAAGGCCAACCTCGGTCAATTCAGCCACACGACCCGCAGCCTGGCCAACGGTGCTCCGACACTGTCAACTCTCGATGTGGAAGTCAGCGAAGGAACCGCTACCGCCACTTGGGCGGCCGGCAAGGATGACGAGTTCGTCCACCACTATGTCCTCACCCTCAAGAAGGCTGACGGCACCACAGTGGCAACCAAGAAAATCCTGGCCGACTTCTACAAACATCCGAAGACTTCCGGAATGAAGAGCGAGTGGTCACGCTCCCTTGGTACGCTTGAAAACGGTTCGTATGAGCTTTCACTTGTGGCGTATGACTCCTGGGATGCTTCCAGCAACACTCTCACGAAGAGTTTCCGTGTAGGAAGCTCTGATGCCGGTCTCTGGACATCCGACGCTGCGGGAAGCGCAATTGTCTCCGGCGGAGACGGCACGGTTTCAAATGATTGGCTGAGCTATTCTTCAGGAAAAATTGCCTGGACTGCCAACACGACCGGGAAGCCGAGAACAGCGTCCCTGACTTTTCCGAACGGCTCGATTTATTCTGTCACCCAGATTTCTGTCGAAGATCTGAAAGGAACCTGGAAACTGTATTCCAAGCTCTTCGACCCTAACAAGACTCTGGGCAAGGGAAACACCAATGCAGACATCACCGAGGTCACTTTCGGTTCTCCTCTTGTGGAACAGACTTTAACCGATGCTTCCGGGAAAACGCACACCAACAATCTTGGCATCAAAGGACTTTATCTTGATTCAAGGCTGGATGCCTGCGTTGAGATCGACTACGAAGCCAGGGCATTGAAATTCGGTGTGTTCTTCGATCGCCGTTCAGCACAAGCCGCCGGGAACGGCAGTTATGTCGCCTATCTTCCGGAATGCTCCACAGGCTACTGGAGCGGCTATGTCTTCGCTCCTGGAGAAAAGGCTTTCTCCAGCACCGACTACGATTGGCTCTGGTTCACCGTCAGCGGGGATTTCTCCAAACTGAAGTACCAGTACCACAACGCCGGTCAGAAGACTGCAAACGGCAAGTACTACATTGCCGGAATCTCTTGTGTGAAGGGATCTTCATCAAGTTCGTCTTCCCTGGAGTCGAATTACGACGTGATCTACCAGGCTAACTACAATGGCAGCAACACCGATAGCATGTACTTTACAAGAAAATAGTATCTAATCACTTTAATTTTATCAACAATGAAATTACGCTTATTAACCAATCTGGCCGCGGCGGCGCTTGCGATTACCGCTCTTTCCGCCTGCGGAGAAAAGGGCCCCGACTATGGAGACCCTAACGTAAAGGTCAGTCCAAGCGAATTGAGTTTCGGAGCTGAAGGCGGCACTCAGAATGTCAGCCTTACGGCCACTGTCGAATGGACGGCCAAGAGTTCGGTTTCATGGATTGAAGTCGTTCCTGTGCAAGGCGATCCTGCCAAGGAAGTCCAGACCGTCAAAGTTACCGTCAGCGCCAACACCGATGTTGAACGTGACGGTACAGTGACATTCACATCTTCTGATGCGACTCTTTCTGCAAAACTTACAGTCAAGCAGTCAGCGTACGTTCCTGAAATCGAGACCTCTACAGTCAAGAAGGTATCTGATGCCCAGAACTCCTACAAGTACCAGAGGTACAGGCTTACCGGTACAGTCAAGAATCTCAAGAGCGACGGCTCCTTCACCCTTGTTGACGGGACAGGCTCAATCACTGTCGCCGGACTGAACGCCTCAGAACAGGCCTACGGCACCGAAGGCGGTGCTCTTGAAAATGTGAAAGAGCGTTACACCGTCACTGTTGTCGGCTATCGTGAGACTGTTGCCGGCAAGGCTCAGCTCAAGTACGCTTTCCTTGAAAGCGTGACTGCATATTCAGAGCCGGATCCGAGCACTGCCGCGACGAAGTCGTTCCCTTACACAGCTGACTATCAGGCGGCGGAGAATGGCGTAATCATCAACAACCAGACATTCCCTTCCGTTTTCGATGCTTTGTGGAACTGGTCGGCTTCAACAGGATGGCAGGCTTCCGGCTACAAGAACCAGAACTACACCACCGAGACAACCCTCTATACCGAGAAAGTCGATCTCAAGGGAG
>CAZXVE010000058.1:0-8184 GCA_964644125.1 uncultured Muribaculaceae bacterium | reverse complement strand
CCCGAGTACTAACCGTTATACGAACCCACCAAATAGGCATGTCGAAATGCATTGCCCATCAAATTGGGATGCAAATATATGGATAATTTTCGACCCTGCAAAATAAATCAGACGTTATTTGTCAACATTTTCCTCATTGTCCCATTCAAATGAGTACAGAAGCGACTCTGTTTGCCTCAAATACTGACGTTTGTCGTATTTTGGAGCGTAAACCCATGCTTCGAGTACAATGATTTCCTTGCCGTCCCTGCTGTAGAATGAATGAGAGACGAACGGACCGCCCATGTAGTCATTGTAGACTTCCCAGAGACCTTTGGTCTCCACAAAGTCAAGATTGTGGTACTTGAGGAACTTGATGCCAGGCTTTACAAACACGCTGGTGGTCATGTAGGAATCTTCCAGACTTCCGGGAACGTACTTCTTCAGGAACTCGTTGCGTTTCGCAATGATGTTCTCTTCGGAAAAAGGATTCTCATCGGTAACCGGGTATTTGTAGATGAATATTCCCTGATTGGTGTATTGCTTTTCGTCAGCGATCCAGATGAAATCGTCAGTCACTTTCTTGAAGTTGTAGCCGACAGGGATATGCACGCGTCCTCCTATCATCTTGTCGATTTCATCTCCCAGTTTCCCCTCCTCATAGAGCAAGGTGTTCGCTATCACCCTGTTCCTTTCCGCCTGTTCAATGGCACCGATGATGTTCTCTCCGTTCTTTTCAAGAACCACTATTGCGGAGTCGGCGCAGGAAGCATTGACCTGAACCACGCACTGCGGATGTGCCCAGACATCTGATCTGTAGACAACGCCCTGTCTGACTACCGTGGAGTCGATGTTGAAGATGACGATGTTCCTGTGGAGCTTGAACATTTCCGTGAAAGCTGCAGGAGAGAGGTTTACCAGCGAGTACAGCGGCTCTCTTTGCGGAAGGTATTCGCAATCCTTGGCCAGCAGACCGCCGATTTCATTGCCGAGGTTGCCTTCCCAGTTGTCCTTGCCTATCACTATGATGACTTCACCGGCTTTGCCGGACACGTTAGGAAGCAAAGCTTTTGTATTGTTCCTGCAGGACATCGCACTGAACAGGGCCACTATGCAGATTGCAACTTTTTGTATGGTTCTCATTTCCCGTGTGTTTTTCCGATTGTAAAGTTAAACAAAATTTTCTGATTCCGGACTGTGCGGAAAATCGAGCTTGAAACTGAGCGCCTTCGCAACTATCTGATCAGCCTGCGGATGTCGTTGCCGAAAGCCAGAATCATGAGCAGCAGCAGAAGCATCATTCCGATTATCTGCGCAACTTCCAGGAACTTGTCGCTCGGTTTGCGTCCGGTGATCATCTCATAAAGGCAGAACACTATGTGTCCTCCGTCAAGTGCCGGAATCGGCAGCAGGTTCATCACTCCGAGCATGATTGAAAGCAGGGCAAGGATATTCAGGAAACGGTACCAGTCCCAAGTCGCCGGAAACACCTGACCGATGGCAATGAAACTGCCTACGGACTTGTAGGCTTCGGTCCTTGGAGAGAACACCAGCCGCAGATCTCTAAGGTAGCCTCCTATTGTACTGCAAGTCAGTTTGAGACCTGCCGGAACGGCACTGAGCAGTGAATATTCCTTCGTCGTTATCCCGGGAATCTGCATGAATGCTCCGATCCGTCCGGCGGTGTCCACTTGCAAAGGGATGTAAAGTGTGTCTGCTTCGCGAACGATGGTTGCCGTGACGCTTCCTCCGCTTACTTTTGAGAGATATTCCCTTGAATCTTGTACGAAAGCCGTTTTCACACTGTCAAGCGCAATGATACGGTCTCCGTGAATGAGCCCGGCTCTTGAATTGGCGGATGCGCTCATGACGGAGTCTATGACAAAGGGAACCGCAAGATCAAACACGCCCGGTGTGTTGAGGACTTCGCCTATCAAGGATCTGTCAATGTAGAGATTGACCGTGTCATTGTCCCTCAGGACAGTGACCTTGCCGACATTCCTGCGTGCGAGATCGGCCTGAAGCATCCCGAAATTCTCCGGAATGTAATCGTCCATGCTGATGATGTGGTCACCGTTGCGGAAACCAAGTTCGATGCCTAACTCATTGGTGTAAATCTGGCTGCCTTCATTGCTGATGTACGCGCTTCCCCAGATTGCCATGATCAGGATGTACGTGAGAATGGCGAATATGAAATTGTACAGCACGCCTCCCGACATCACCAGGAGCCTCTGCCATGCCTTTTTTGTACGGAATTCCCATGGCTGCGGATCATTTTTAATGGATTCAAGATCCATCGACTCATCAATCATTCCGCTGATTTTGCAATAGCCGCCCAATGGCAGCCACCCGATGCCATATTCAGTCTCCAGATCCTTAGCCTTCGGAAAGATTCTGGTGAACCATTTTCCTTTGGTGCTGAACAGTTTGGTGCCTCCGGCATCAAAGAAAAGGAAAAATTTTTCCACTCTGATTCCAAACAGTTTCGCGAAAGTGAAATGCCCGGCTTCGTGGATTATAATGAGTACAGAGAGCGCAAGAATGACTTGCAGAATCTTCATCAGAACAATCATTGTCAACCTTTCTTGAAAATGGCCTCTATCTTCTTGCCGGCCAATGAATATACCTCCTCGTTTGTCTTGAATATGTCCTCTATGGACGGATTTTCCACAAATGGGGTGCACTCGATGCATTCTCCAACGACATCGCTTATGCCGTAGAAAGGAATCTTGTCATGCAGGAAGGCCGCCACGGCTGCTTCATTTGCGGCGTTGAGGGCGCATGGAATATTGCCGCCTTTCTCCATTGCCCTGTATGCCAGTGCCAAAGCCGGGAATTTTACGGTGTCCGGTTTGAAGAATGTCAGACTGCCCAGTTCTGCGAAGTCCAGCTTCTTGTTCGAGAGCGGAAACCTTTCCGGGAATCCCATGGCGAATTGTATCGGCTCCCGCATGTCAGGGCTTGCAAGTTGCGCGATGACGGCTCCGTCCTCATATTCAACCATTGAGTGTATGACGGACTCGGGGTGAACTATGACATTGATTCTGTCTGCCGGTGTGTCGAACAGCCACCGGGCCTCAATCACTTCAAAGCCTTTGTTCATCATTGTGGCGGAATCGATTGTGATTTTGGCCCCCATGCTCCAGTTGGGATGCTTGAGAGCCATGTCCTTGGTGGCCGAACTGATTCTGTCCTTGTCCCAGGTTCTGAAAGGCCCTCCGGATGCAGTCAGGTGGATTTTGCGGATGGCATTTCCCTGGGCTGCAAGCAGGCATTGGAAAATGGCCGAATGCTCCGAGTCCACGGGAAGTATCGGAGCATGGTACTTCTTTGACATCCCCATTACGATCGAACCGGCCGCCACCAGCGTCTCCTTGTTGGCGAGGGCGATGACTTTCCCGGCTCCGATTGCGGACATTGTGGGAGCGAGTCCGCTGAATCCTACCATGGCCGCCACGACAATGTCAACCCTGTCACTTGTCACCAGGTCGCAGACGGATTTCATGCCGGCGAATGCCTTCGTTTCCGTCCCGTCCAGCGCCTCGGAAAGATTCTTGTATTTTGACTCGTCGCAGATGACCGCGTTGTTCGCGTCAAATTCTCTGGCCTGTTGCGCCATGAGTTCCCAACTGCTTCTGCATGTCAGAAGCTCCACTTCGAAAAGATCGCGGTGCTCTCTTACCACGTCCAGGGTCTGCCTTCCTATCGAACCTGTCGAACCGAGTATGGCTATTCTTCGTTTTTCCATCAGAAACTGATATATTTTGTAGGGTCAACCGCCTCGCCTTTGTGCCAGAGCTCGAAGTGAAGATGCTCTCCGTTCGAGAGCGAGCCTGTACCGCCAAGAATGGCGATCGGCGTGCCGGCCGAGACTTTGTCGCCGGTTTTCTTCATCAGCTTCTGGTTGTGTTTGTAGACGGAGATGATATCTCCCTCGTGCTGAATTCTTATTGTGTAGCCTTCCGTGTCAGTCCATTCATCGGAGATTACCGTTCCGTCCAGAACTGACATCACCACGGAATTGCCAGGGGCGGTGATGTCTATGTAAGGATGAAGAACCTTGTCATACCCTTGCGAGACTACGCCCTTCAGAGGTGAGAAAAAATGCATCCCCTCAATGGGAAGGGTTCTGGACGGATTGGATCTGATGTCAAACCTGTCTTCGTCTGTCACCTCCTTCCGGAGCAGGGAATCTTTCAGTGCCAGGTCCTTCTGATCTGAGACCGGAGTCTCGATGCCTTTTTTTATTTCCATGAGGCTGTCAATCTTGAGAGGCTCCTGCCCGTCGACCACGCGGCGCAGATTCTCTGAATAGAGTTCCCATTTCGTGAGGACATTCTCCAGGGAGTCTATCCTTATGGCGTTTCTTATGGCATCATGCTTGGTGTTGGCATTCGGATAGCCTGGGATCAGTGTCCGGACGGGAGTGAATGCTATTAGACAGAAGATGACGGAAATCGTGACGACCGTCGCAGTGATGATTGCCACGAGAGCCCCGATTCTCGTGAACTTTCTTGACCACAATTTGTCGTGCGTGTCATCGTCGACCAACGTGATCCTGAAATTGTTTATGATGCCGCTTTTCCTCTGTTTGGACATAAGATTTTGACTTGAAAGCCTTTTTCGTTAACTTTGCGGATTACAATGGACAGGATTATCGGCATAGATTACGGGCGCAAGCGCGTTGGTGTAGCAGTCAGCGACCCATTGGGTATTTTTGCCTCAGCCCTGGACACGGTTCCAGCTGCAAAGATAATAGATTATATCAAAAATTATGCTCAAAAGGAGACCATAACACGCTTCGTGGTAGGCTATCCGATGAACATGAACAACAGGCCGTCCGAAGCTGCAACTGATGTGGATGTCTTTCTGAAGCAGCTCTCAAAGGGGTTTCCGGATATTCCGGTGACTCTTGAGGACGAGAGATTCACTTCCGTTCTTGCACATCGTGCAATGATTGATGGCGGAATGAAAGCCAAGGACCGTAGGGACAAGACGTCTGTGGACAAGATCAGCGCCGCAATCATTCTCCAGAGCTATCTGGACAGGTCGAACAGAAATTAAGAAGAAACAGTTATGATACTACCGATTTATGTGTATGGTTCAGAGGTCCTGAGGCAGAAAGCTGCATCTGTGGATCCTTCTGACAGGGAGAGAATAGCCGGACTGGTGGAGGACATGAAAGAAACACTTGCGAACGCGGAAGGTTGCGGATTGGCCGCCCCTCAGGTAGGAGAGAGCGTGAGGGTGCTGATAGTGGATGGTACCGGCATGGTTGATGTCTATCCTTATCTCGCTGATTTCAGGAGAGTGATGATCAACCCGGTCATTACCTGGGAAAGCGACAGAAAATGTGAATATTCGGAAGGCTGCCTCAGCATCCCTGGCATCTACTGCGATGTCACGAGGCCGCAGAGCATGACCGTTGAATATCTGAATGCTGATTTTGAGAAGGTAACGGAAACCTTCGACAAATTCGCATGCCGTATGGTTCAGCACGAGATGTCGCATCTCGACGGGGACATGTTCGTGGATCATGTCGCTCCGATCCGGAAGAAGATCATCTCAAAAAAACTTGGCAGCATAGCTAAAGGAAAGGTTTTTGCAAGGTACGCCACAAAACTTAAATGATAACACTTTTATGGGTGCATTTCATGCGTATGACATACGTGGAGTCTACAATGTTGACTTCGATCGTGATGTTGCCTACAAAGTAGGCTATTTCATCCCGGAGCTGTTGAAGGCTGACAAGGTGCTTGTAGGGCGCGATTGCAGGACTTCCTCACCTGAAATACATGAATATCTTGTCAAAGGAATCACTGATGCCGGTGCTGATGCCTATGACATCGGTCTCAGTACGACCCCTATGGTTTATTTCGGTACGGCAAATTACGGATTCAAGGCCTCGGTACAGATTACGGCTTCGCACAATCCCAAGGAGTACAACGGAATGAAAGTTTCCAGGGAGAATGCGCTTCCTGTCGGTCTTGATTCCGGACTGGGCCAGATTCAGGAATGGATTGAAAGCGGAAGGCCGACTCCGGTCGCTGAGAAGAAAGGGAAAGTCATCCTCAAGGATATCCATAAAGACTATCTTGACTTTCTTCTGAAATTCAAGGGCGATTATTCCGGCATCAAGATAGCCTTCGATCTTTCAAACGGAATGTCAAGCCTTTATGCCCGCGAGATTTTTGGTGATGAGCCTGCCTACATATTTGAAGAACTTGATGGCAATTTCCCTAATCATGAGCCTAACCCTCTTATTCCCAAGAATGTAGAACCGCTTCAGGCTTTGGTAAGGAAGACGGGGGCTGACGTTGGTGTCATTTACGATGGCGATGCTGACCGTGTGATGATAGTGGACAACGAAGGTGAGTTCGTGTCTCCGGATCTGGTGATCGCTGTACTGGGACACTATTTCGTGGACGAAAGGCGTGAAACCGGAACCGTGCTTCAGGACATCCGCAGTTCAAAGGCGGTGGGGGAGTACCTTGCCCAGATGGGATGCCGGATGGTTACATGGAAAGTCGGCCGTGCCTTTGCTGCGAAGAAACTTCGGGAACTGGAGGGAGTCTGGGGTGGAGAACTGGCCGGACATTACTATTTCCGTGACTTTTTCTACTCGGACAGCGGACTTCTTGCTTCCATCTTCATTCTGAGAGTTGTGGCTGCCATGAAGAAGAGGGGAGTGACTCTCCATGAATTGATCGGCAGGATTGCACGCTACAAGAACTCCGGAGAAATAAACTTCCGGATTGAGGACAAGAAAGGAGCTATGGATGCAGTCAGGGAACATTTCGTTTCCAAAGAAAAGCCGACTGCCGAGATGGATTTTGATGGCTACAGGGTGGAGTTCCCGGACTGGTGGTTCAACATCCGCCCTTCCAACACCGAGCCTTATTTGAGGTTCATCTGCGAGGCTGGGTCCGATGCCCTCCTTGAAGAAAAGGTTAACGAGACTAAGAACCTCCTGATGAAGGAATTCGGAGCGAAACTTTAGTAAAATAAGATGACATACAATAAATTATGGGCCGGCGCAATCGCTGTTGTTCTGGCCATGATGCAATTATCGTTTCCTGTCATGGCACAGGACACAACCATAAAGACAAAAAAACAAGCTGAAATTCTGATCCCCAGACTTTCAAGGGAACCGGTCCAGTCACTCGATTTGAACAAGGCAGATGCCTTGGATACGCTGGACACGGCAGATCCGCACATCAAGATTCTTCTTTTCTCTGACTATACGTGGAAATATTTCAAGGATTCCACCTATGCGCGTGATCATCAGATATTCAACGAGTACTGGACTCATGACTATCCGGATCCTTACCATGTCACCCTTGAGGATCTTCCGGATGAAATCGCTCTTTGGATTGTGGACACCCTTAGCGAGTTCAAGTGCCCTAACCAAACGGAGGTATATTCAAAATTCGGCTACCGCCACAGGCGCAGGCATCAGGGGGTGGACCTTCCTCTCAACACCGGGACTCCGGTTTACGCGTCTTTCGATGGCAAGGTGCGTCTGTCCAAGTACTACAAAGGTTATGGTAATCTTGTAGTTTTGCGTCATGACAATGGCCTGGAAACATTCTACGGGCATCTTTCAAAAATCTATGTCAAGGATGACCAGTGGGTCAATGCCGGAACAATCATCGGACTCGGTGGCTCGACCGGACGCTCCACAGGACCTCATCTTCATTTCGAGACCCGTTACAAAGGCTATGCGTTCGATCCGGAATGGCTTATTGATTTCAAATCCGGGACATTGCGCCACAGATTGTTTGTCTTGAAGAAAAAGTACCTGAATGCCAACAGCAAGTATGTCCCGGAGAGCGAACAGGAGGAGATAGATATCCTTGAAGGAGACACCAAGGACAGGGAGGAGGCCGCAAAGAAGGCCGAGGAGGCGAGAAAGGCAGCGGCAGCTGTTCAATATCATACTGTTCGTAGAGGGGACACTCTTGGTGCAATTGCCAGAAAGTACCACACTTCCGTCAAGACACTCTGCCGTCTGAATGGCATAAGGGAAACTACGATTCTCAGTCTTGGCAGGAAACTAAGAGTCAAGTAGGACTTGAATCCGTAATAATGAAGGGACCGGCTGAAAAATCCTTCAGCCGGTCCCTTCATTTTATTGCCCGTTCGGGAAATTATTTCTTTGTGAGGACTGTCTTTGTGCTGTAGGCATAAGCATAACCGTCATAC
>CAZXVE010000057.1:0-8250 GCA_964644125.1 uncultured Muribaculaceae bacterium | reverse complement strand
TCTCTTCGCCAGGGTATGAAACCAGCACACCGGCGGCCAGGCCGTCAAGTTCTGCTACCTTTGCGCGCGTGTAGGAATATAATGTCTCTTCCCTCGCGCAGATCTGTGCGAATATGTCCAGCGCGTCAGAGACTTTAATGGCAGTGTCACCAAGTTCGAGAGTCTCATTTTTCCCCTCTTTTGAGTACACGTCGTACCCGATTGCGGACAGAACGCATCCGGCGACAATTCCTGCGTCCTCAATTCTTGCATTTCTGATGATCAGTGCCATGGCATGTCAGTTCTAATGTATCCCGTGCTGTACAAATTTACAACTTTTTTGGTAAGAAGTTGTATTTGCCTTATAGAAGTGTCCGGTTCTGCCGTTTCATCAGTCTGCTCAGCCGGAATTGCCAGAAAAGAAGTCCGGCACCGGCCAGGAGCGCTCCTGCGAAGCCGATCCACGAGAGCTGGAGGTGGGTGCAGACCAGACCTCCGGTGAAAGCGCCTGTCCCGATGCCGAGGTTGAATATTCCTGAATATATGGACATGGCGACAGTGGATTCGTCTTCACTTGAGGTTGCTATGACCTCCGACTGCATCGCGACATTGTAGGCTGTGGCGGCTGTTCCCCAGACGGCGCATAGGATGATGACAATCCAGTGGATCCGGGCTGACGGCATCAGAAGCGCCAGCGCCAGGATGAGGCCGCACATCGCCAGGCTGACGAAGCGGAAGCGGTGACGGTCATAGAAGGTGGAGAATGAGTAGCTGCCCAGAAGTCCGGCTGCTCCGAAGATCATAAGAGTCGTTGTGATCAAGCTTTCGGACATTCCGCCGATTTGCTGGAGGAAAGGTTCGATGTAGCTGTAGGCTGTGTAGTATCCGGCTGCGTAAAGAAGCGTGAAGAGGTATATTCCCAAAAGTACCTTGTTCCGGAGCATCTTCGGCAACCCTTTGAGACTTACTCCATTGCCTGCCGGAATACGTGGAAGTGCAATGAATGCGAAGATGAGTGTGAGGAGTGCGAATATCCCGATGCAAAGGAAGGTCACCCTCCAGCCGACAAGCAAGCCTACTGCTCTGCCGAGCGGCATTCCCATGATGAAGGCGATGGATGTGCCGGTAACCACGATGCTGAGAGCAAGATCCTTGAATTTGCCGGGAACTGACCGCACGGCGATGGTCGGGATAATGGACCAGAAAATGGCGTGGGTGCAGGCTACTCCGATTCGGGCGCACATCAGCATTCCGTAGGAAGTCGAGAGAAACGAGAGACCTTGGAAGACAGTGAAGAAGGCAATCACCGACAGAAGAAGTTTCCGCAACTCAGTCCTGGAGAAGAGCATTGTCAGCGGCAGAGACATGAGCATCACCATCCAGGCGTAGACGGAGATCAGCATTCCGGTCTGGGCTTCGGTACGTCCGAAATCTTCAGCGATGCCGCATAGCAATCCGATCGGAATGAACTCAGATGTGTTGAAAATAAAGGCCGAGCAAGCTAATCCAATGAGTGCCAGCCAGTTCTTGGCTGACATTTTCTCTTCTTCCATATTAATGTTTTCCTTAAAAAAACCGCTGTTGAGGGCGGCTTCCAACTAACCGCCGCGAAGATAGAAAAAATTCTCAAAGCATGAGCACACCGAGGGCACATTCCCTACGCCGGGTGCATATTCCCTGATCCGCACTTGACCTTCCTCTGCGGTTTGTGAGTATATATGAAAAAAGGATGGCCCGGTTGCCGGACCACCCTCTTTATGGAATATGTCAGCGGAACACTACTTGCCGGCGAGGCGTGTGTAGGTGCCGTAACGTACCTTGGCGAATTCCTCAGTGAGACCCAGGAGTTCCTGAGCCTTGTCAGGGAAGAGTTTGTACAGGGAAGCGAAGCGGACCTCGCCCTTGAGGAAGTCCTGGAACTTGGTCCAGTCAGGCTCCTTGGAGTCGAGAGAGAACGGATTCTTGCCCTCGGCCTCAAGAGCAGGATTGTACCTGTAGAGGTGCCAGTAACCGCAGTCGACAGCGAGCTTTTCCTCTTTCTGGCTCAGACCCATACCGGCCTTCAGACCGTGGTTGATGCACGGTGCGTAAGCGATGATGAGTGACGGGCCGTCGTAGGCCTCTGCCTCCTTGATGGCGTTGAGGTACTGAGCAGGGTTGGCTCCCATAGCGACCTGAGCCACATAGACGTAGCCATAGCTCATGGCCATCATTCCGAGATCCTTCTTGCGGATCTTCTTGCCGGAAGCGGCGAACTTGGCGATGGCGCCTGCAGGAGTTGACTTGGAGCTCTGCCCGCCGGTGTTGGAGTAAACCTCGGTGTCGAGAACCAGCACGTTGACATTCTTGCCGGAAGCGAGCACGTGGTCGAGTCCGCCGTAGCCGATGTCGTAGGCCCAGCCGTCACCACCGAAGATCCACTGGCTGCGGGCTGGGATGAAGTGCTTGTAGTCAAGCAGTTTCTTGCAGTTCACGCAGTCGGATTTCTCCATAAGAGGAACGACCTTGTCGGCGACCTCGCGGGTAACCTCGCCGTTCTCCTTGTTGTCAAGCCACTGTCTGAACAGAGCCTTGATCTCGTCGGAGCATTTCTCGCACTCCAGAGCGCCGGTCATGAGGTTGGCCACGGTCTCGCGGGCGCGGTCTGATCCGATCTTCATACCGAGACCGAATTCGGCGTTGTCCTCGAAGAGGGAGTTCTGCCAAGCCGGGCCGTGACCCTGTGCGTTGGTGCAGTATGGTGAAGCAGGGAATGAAGCTCCGTAGATGGAAGAGCAGCCTGTCGCGTTGGCGATCATCATCCTGTCACCGAAGAGCTGAGTGATGTTCTTGATGTAAGGGGTCTCGCCGCAGCCTGCGCAGGCGCCGCTGAACTCGAACAGAGGCTGAGCGAACTGTGAGTTCTTGACGTTGGCTGTCTTGTTGACGATGTTGTCCTTGTAGCCGACCTTTGTGGCGAGCCAGTTGAAGTTGCTCTGCTCGTTCTTCTGTCCTTCGGCTGAAACCATCGTGAGGGCCTTGTCCTTGGACAGGCAGACATCCACGCAGTTGCCGCAGCCGGTGCAGTCGTCGACAGAGATCGCGAGGGCGTAGGAGTACTCCTTGAGGACAGCCTTGCCCTGTACCTTCTTGAGTCCTTCCGGAGCCTTGGCGGCCTCTTCAGCTGTGAGCAGGAACGGACGGATGGCGGCGTGAGGGCAGACAAACGCGCAGGAGTTGCACTGGATACATTTCTCGGCGTCCCAGGATGGAACGGTCACGGCCACGCCGCGCTTCTCGTAGGCTGAGGTGCCCGCAGGCATCGTGCCGTCAGCGTAAGGCAGGAACGCGCTTACAGGAAGCGAGTCGCCGTTCTGTGAGTTGACGACATCGGCGATGTCCTTCACGAAAGCTGGAGCGAGGCGGTCCTTGCCAGGGGTCTCGAACTTGGCCGAGATCTTGGCCCAGTCCTCAGGGATGGTCACCTGGGTGTACTCACCGCCGCGGTCAACGGCCGCATAGTTCATATTCACCACATTCTCGCCCTTCTTGCCGTAGCTCTTGACGATGGCGTCCTTCATGTACTTGACGGCGTCCTCGTAAGGGATGATGCCGGTGATCTTGAAGAATGCGGACTGGAGGATGGTGTTCGTCCTGTTGCCCAGACCGATCTCAGCGGCGATCTTGGTGGCGTTGATGATGTAGAGTTTGATCTTCTTCTTGCCGATGATGGCCTTGACGTTGTCAGGAATCCTCTTGATGGTCTCGTTCTCGTCCCAGAGGGAGTTGAGAAGCAGGGTGCCGTTCTCCTTGATGCCCTTCAGCACATCGTACTTGCTGAGGTAGGATGGAACGTGGCAGGCCACGAAGTCAGGGGTGCTGACCAGATAAGGGGCCTTGATCGGCTGGTCACCGAAGCGGAGGTGCGAGCAGGTGTAGCCGCCGGACTTCTTGGAATCGTAGTCGAAGTAGGCCTGGCAGTATTTCTCGGTGTGGCTTCCGATGATCTTGATGGTGTTCTTGTTGGCGCCTACGGTACCGTCCGAGCCGAGGCCGTAGAACTTGCACTCCGTGGTGCCTGGCTTCACGATTGAAACCTCGCTCTTGATAGGGAGGGACTTGAAGGTGACATCGTCGACGATGCCGATGGTGAAGCCGTTCTTAGGCTCGTTCTGCTCGAGGTTGTCGTAAACTGCGACGATCTGGGCAGGAGTGGTGTCTTTTGAAGAGAGACCGTAACGTCCGCCGACGATGAGCGGAGAGTTCTTCTGGCCCTGGAAGAGGGCTTTCACGTCAAGGTAGAGAGGCTCTCCGAGAGCGCCAGGCTCCTTTGTCCTGTCGAGGACGGCGATCTTCTTGACCGACTTAGGAAGGACTTTGAGGAAGTACTTCTCGGCGAACGGCCTGTAGAGGTGAACGGTGATAAGACCGTACTTCCTGCCCTTCTTGGCGAGGTAGTCGATGGTCTCCTT
Organism: uncultured Muribaculaceae bacterium; assembly: GCA_964644125.1. Classification (GTDB taxonomy): domain Bacteria; phylum Bacteroidota; class Bacteroidia; order Bacteroidales; family UBA932; genus Cryptobacteroides. Next base: position 3,820 of record CAZXVE010000057.1, on the reverse strand, counting down.
GATGGTCTCGGTGACGGAACCCATGGCGACGATGATGTTCTCGGCGTCGGCGGCTCCGTAGTAGGTGAACGGACGGTACTCGCGGCCGGTCATCTCGCTGATCTCACCCATATAGCGGGCCACGATGTCCGGAACGGCGTTGTAGCAGTTGTTCCTGGACTCTACGGCCTGGAAGTAAACGTCACCGTTCTGGGCTGTGCCGCGGGTGACAGGAGCGTCAGGATTGAGGGCCCTGTCGCGGAAAGCCTTGAGGGATTTCTCGCTGACCATCTTCTTGAGTTCCTCCTCGTCGAGAGCCTCGATCTTCTGGATCTCGTGGGATGTGCGGAATCCGTCGAAGAAGTGGAGGAAAGGAATGCTTGACTTGATCGCTGAAAGATGGGCTACGGCGGCGAGGTCCTGGGCCTCCTGGACTGAACCTGAGGCGAGCAGGGCGAAACCTGTCTGGCGGCAGGCCATCACGTCCTGATGGTCTCCGAAGATGGAGAGGGCGTGCGACGCGAGGGCGCGGGCGCTGACGTGGAAGACTGCCGGAAGCATCTCGCCGGCGATTTTGTACATGTTAGGGATCATCAGAAGAAGACCCTGGGACGCTGTGTAGGTCGTTGTCAGCACGCCGGCCTGGAGGGATCCGTGAACGGCTCCCGAGGCGCCGGCCTCGCTTTCCAGCTCGGTTACACTCACAGTCTCACCCCAGAGGTTCTTTTTCCCGTGGGCAGCCCATTCGTCAATGTTCTCGGCCATCGGTGAAGACGGGGTGATAGGATAGATGCAGGCGTTCTCGCTGAAAAGATAAGCGACGTTCGCAACTGCAGTGTTACCATCACAAGTGATGAATTTCTTTTCTTTAGCCATATCGTTAACGTTATGTTAATATGTTTGTTTTTTAGATAGTTGTCAAACCTTCGACGGCAATTCCATCAGTTCCTGCGGAAATCCTTTTCACGAGACCCTGCAGGACTGTTCCCGGTCCGATCTCCATAAAGTAGCCGGCTCCGTCCGCGAGCATATTCCTGACAGACTGGGTCCACCTCACAGGGGAGGTCAGCTGCGCGAGGAGATTCTTTTTGATGGTGTCCGGGTCGGTGACGGCCTCGCCGCTGACATTCTGGTAAACAGGGCAGACAGGCTTGACGATGGTCGTGGCTTCGATGGCTTTGCCCAGTTCGACGCGGGCCGGCTCCATAAGAGGGGAGTGGAATGCTCCGCTTACTGCAAGCGGAAGCGCTCTCTTGGCTCCGGCTTCCTTGGCGGCGGCGCATGCTGCTTCAACGGCTGCCTTCTCTCCGGAAATCACGATCTGACCCCCACAATTGTAATTGGCTGGAATCACGAGCCCTTCACATGAGGCACAGATTTCCTCTACTTTCTCATCAGGAAGCCCGATGATGGCAGCCATCGTTCCGGGAACCTTTTCACAGCAGAGCTGCATCTGGGTCGCACGGATGTAAACAAGACGAAGGGCATCCTCGAAACTGATGGCTTCCGCTGCTGCAAGTGCGGAAAATTCACCAAGAGAATGCCCTGCGACCATATCCGGTCTGAAATCACTGTAGCACTTCGCCAGAACGACGGAGTGCAGGAATATTGCCGGCTGTGTTACACGGGTAGCTTTGAGGTCATCCGGCGTGCCCTCAAACATTATGTCAGTGATTCTGAATCCAAGAATGTCATTTGCCTTTTCAAGCAAATCCTTTCCTTTGGAGTTCCCTTCGTAAAGCGCTTTGGCCATACCCGGGAACTGGGAACCCTGACCTGGAAATACGTATGCTTTTTTCATATTTGGTTTCACAATACGCAAAAATAAGATTTATTATTGGATTATCCGAATATTGCCGGCTCTTTTATGCGCCTGGAAATCACATTTTTTGAGTAAAAAAACATCTTTTGGTGAAAGATCTCTCAAAAATTCTTGTTTTGTCATTTATTTGTTAATTTTGTAATCTGTTTGCGGCCGGATCGCAAAAAAATGATGCCCCTGTAGTCTAATGGATAGAATTTCGGATTCCGGTTCCGACGATTTGGGTTCGATTCCCAACGGGGGTACATGGCAAAGGGTTGACTTTTCGGAGTCAACCCTTTGCTTTTCATTTTGCTGCTATTGTTCAGCGGCGACCGTTGTGATGCCTGTGAGCATTCTCCGCAACATCATTGAATCTGTCGTCATTTCAGATTGTCAAATGTGAAGCTGTCCCAAGGAAGCTGCGCATCCTTGCCCCTGTCCAGCACGTCGGCCACGTGGCAAAGCATCGGATACCTGGCCAGATCAACTTCACCCTTTTCTGCCCGTTTTGAGATGGCTGCGAAAACCCTGCGTGAAACCACGAGACTTTCAAGTGTGACTCCTGAGAGTATTTCAAGTGCTTCGTCATAAGTCTTGCCTTCACCCAGCAGGATGCCGATCTTTCTGGTTCTTCCGCCATATACAGTCACATAGAGGTCTCCGATTCCGATGTTCTCACAGTCGCGGCTCGCTCCCTGAAGTTCAAGAAGATAGCGCATCTCTTTCACGGCCTGGTAGAAAGCTCCTGCCTGACTGTTGTAGTGGAGCCCGTCGTTCATAGTCCTGTTCACCAGTCCGATTGTCATCGCAACTGCAAGAGCATAGCCGTTTTTGAGAGCCACTGCGCTTTCAAGACCTTCAACGTCATCCGTCAGGGAAATGTGATAGTAGCCGGTTGACATGGCTGCCTTCATCATTCTGAGAACCTCAGGCTGTTTTCCGCAGAAAGCGACTTCCGTCTGATCATGGGCCACAAGTTCATAACTGGTGCACGGGCCTCCGATGGCGCAGATCTGTCTGTCGATGCCCTTGGCCGTAAGACTGCGCTTCCAGTATTCCGGGTATGAAATCAGCGAACCGTCCTCAAGATTGATCAATCCCTTCGTGACAGACAGCACCGGAACGGAAGGATCGAGTTCAGACAGAACATTTTCAAGGAACCAGTCCACGCCGAACGAACTGACACCTCCGATGATGAAGTCGCATCCCTTTATCGCGTCTTTCCACTCTTCGAACTGATAATATTCTACACCTTCCGGAAAAGGCACATTGAATTTCGGGTGTTTGCCTGTCAATCTGCAGGAGTCAATGATTTCCTTGTCCAGAGGTGTTCCGACAAGTCTGACCGCATTTCCGTTTTCCCTGGCCGGAAATGCAAGGGCGGAGCCCATCATTCCTGCACCGATGATAGTTATTGTTTTTGCCATTTGAAAAAATAAATATAAGTTATTCGATAATATTCTTCCTTCGGAAGACCACTTTCTCGTTGAGGATGAAGTTTAATCCGCCTGAAACGCAGAGAGCCAACAGGTTACACCAGATGACATTTAACTTGAACAGTCTCTGGATTAAAAGCAGAAAGATCATCTTGACGATAAATGCTCCCAGGCAGGAAATGTTGTAACCCGCGAAATGACGCAGAAAAGAGCGCCTGGTCCTGGCCGAGATTCTGTCTTTCCATATCAGAAAATATGCAACGATGAAGTTCGTCAGTACTGCGCATTCAAATGATATGGCCGGTGAGATGAGGAATTGACCGGCATAGGTGTGGAAAACCCATTTTGAAAAGACCCAAAGTATGGCAGTGTCCACTGCCGTGCCAAGAAGACTCGAAGCGGAGAATTCAGCGAACCTTTTTGCCAATTTCAGTTTCCTTCCCGACATGACGTGCCGCTGCTTAGCAAGCGATTGCTATCGCTGAGTGTTCAAGGTTATGATTTCCGGATTGATGTAAGGTTCAAGGTCTTTCCACGGAACCGTCACCGTGATGATGCCTTCGGAGTAGCTGGCGACCTCGTAAGGGTTGTAGCTCCAGAA
>CAZXVE010000056.1:0-8387 GCA_964644125.1 uncultured Muribaculaceae bacterium | reverse complement strand
TCATAGTCCTCGCCGTGCTTGCGGGGATAATCGGAATCATCGGCAGCATAGTCCCTGCGCTGCCAGGCCCTCCCGTCAGTTGGGTAGGTCTGCTGATTCTATACATCTGGGGAAGCGGAACCGGTGGATCCGGAGAGCCGATGTCCCTGACTTTCCTGCTCGTATGGCTGGGAGTCACCGTTGCAGTCACAATCATAGACTACATAGTGCCGGCATGGTTCACCAAGATTACCGGAGGAACCAAAGCTGCGGGCAGGGGCGCTATTGCAGGAATGCTGGTCGGGATGCTGGTTCCCCCTGTCGGCATCATTCTCGGTACTCTTGCCGGAGCTTTTCTTGCCGAGCTTGCTTTTGCCGGCAAGAACGGCTGGGAGTCTGCCAAGTCTGCCTTCGGGGCTCTTGCCGGATTCCTGTGCGGAACTGGCATCAAACTGATCGCCAGCGGGATGATGATGTATTACATTGTGGAATATATTGCTTGAACGAAGAAGCAGTCTTTGAATTCATTGAATATTCCGTACCTTTGCCCTCATGGAAGTACGTGCTAAAAAGGCGCTCGGTCAGCATTTTTTGACTGACCAGAGCATTGCGAAGAGCATAGTTGCAGCTCTTCAGGGACACAGAGCATTGGAGGTCGGCCCCGGAATGGGCGTTCTGACCCAGTACCTTTTACCCCGGTCCGAGATGGATTTGAAAGTCGTGGAGATTGATGATGAATCTGTTGTCTATCTGAATAAGCATTTCCCGCAGTTAGGTTCCAATCTGATTGAAGGCGACTTCCTGAAAATGGATCTTGACGGTGTGTTTGAGGGAGAATATTCTGTGATAGGAAATTTTCCGTACAACATTTCTTCTCAGATATTCTTCAAGATCCTTGAGCATCGTGACCGCATTCCGGAAGTTGTCTGCATGATTCAGAAGGAGGTTGCTGAACGCATTGCGGAGAAACCCGGCACGAAGACCTACGGCATACTTTCCGTCTTCCTGCAGGCATGGTATGACATTGAATATCTTTTCTCCGTAGGATCCGGTGCCTTCAATCCGCCGCCAAAGGTCCAGTCTGCAGTTATCCGTCTTACCCGTAATTCCCGCACCGAACTTGGCTGCGATGAGAAATTGTTCCGTACAATCGTTAAAACCTCGTTCGGCATGCGGCGCAAGACCCTGCGCAATTCTCTGAAACCGCTGATTCCTGCAGAACTTCTTCAGGATCCTGTGTTTGACCTTCGTCCCGAACGTCTCGGCGTGGAGGATTTCGTCAATCTGACCAACAAGATCAAGCCGAACTTTTTTCATCAGATTCTTTGAAAACAAGAAAAATTCGTATATTTGCAATCCGATAGCAACGGAAAGGTTTGACAATCTTTCAGCCAGGAACATTCCGGAGAGGTGGGAGAGTGGCTGAATCCACAGGTTTGCTAAACCTGCATACGGGTAACCGTATCACGAGTTCGAATCTCGTTCTCTCCGCAAATCAAGGTCAGCGATTCCGCTGGCCTTGATTTTTTTGTACCCATTCGGGTACCCTATGTGCCTTGGAATTGTAGGTGTAGGCAGCCTGTCTTTTTGCCCGGAGGTAAGAAGAAGGCCGCCGCTTTCCCCAAAGCGACGGCCTGTATATAAAACGAACTTAACAAATAGACAACAAAAAAAGAACTTTTGTCTGTCCGGAGGCAAAGTTATTAACTTTTGTCGAATATGCAAAGGTTTTCGTTGATTTTCTAAAACGATTTTTATGAAAAATGATTACTTAACCTGTTTTTCTGCTTATAAATTGACGTTGTAAAACATTTTAACCATTCCTGTACTCGCTCGGAGTCATTCCGGTGTGAGCCTTGAAGAACTTGTAGAACACGGAGGGGTTCGGAAAATGAAGTTTGAACACGATTTCCTTGATGCTGTCATCCGTGTATTTCAGCATGTTCTTCGCCTCGAGAATCACGAACGAGTCGATCCAGTCAGGAGCCGAACGCCCGCTTACCTGCTTGATGAGCTTTGAAAGATACTTCGGGGTCAATCCCAGCCTGCCGGCGTAGAAAGCCATGTTGCGCTCCACGCTGTGATATTCAGTGACAAGTGACATGAAATGCTCGAAGACGAGCTTGATGCGGGTGTTCCCTGAGTCCGGTTGCGTCTCCTGCTTTTTCTTTGCCCCCTTCTGCATCTGGCCGCTCAGCACGTAGAGCAGTGAACCGAGCAGGGTGCCGACAGCCTCCCTCTTGTTGGGGATGTCGGTCTTCATCACGTCGGCGAAAAGGTCAAGGTACTTTGAACTGAACTCCAGATCCTTGTCCGTCAGGTGGATGCAAGGTTCGGAAAGAATATTCAACCCTTCGCCGAAGATCTTCTTGAAGTCGAAGCTGATGTCTGCCAGAAATTCTTTGGAAATCGCCAGCACGATGAAGTCAAGTTTGGTGAGTTCCTCTTCGGACGGCTTCCCGAACTTGACGATGTTGCCTGGAGTCCCGAGGAATGCCATGTTCCCTTCTATATGGTACGTCTTCAGATTGATCTCTATGTCAAAATGTCCTGCCTTGCAGAAGACGGCGATGTAGGCGTCAGTCCTGCAGGGGTACATCAGGAATTTCAGATTGTCGCTGTACTTCACGTCGAAGACGATCAAGTCATCGTCCAGCATCAGCCCGTTCTGGATCGGTACGAGCTTCTTGATCTGTTTCAGACCTATGTTTTGTAAAGAATCAGGCATAACTCTAAAAACCTTATAACTTGCGGGGGGCAAAGATATAAACAATTAGTTTAATTGCAAAATTTCGCAATATTCGACTTTTTGACACTCTTTAGGGTCAAAAAGGCTTGAAATTAGGTAAATTTGGCAATCAATTTGTAGTAAAGCCAGCCGCTTTGTTATAAAACGGGATACAAAAATTTTAATATATGAACAAGTACATTGTCAGAATCTCAGCGCTGGTCGCAGCCCTTGCGGCACCGTTGATGATGAACGCCCAGCAGACTCTTACCCTTGAGCAGTGCAGGGAGATGGCCATTGAGAACAACAAGACTCTCAAACAGGCTGAAACCAAAATCGAAATGTCCGGTTATGACCGTAAGATTGCATTTGCGAACTATCTGCCGAACATTTCCGCGACTGGAGCCTACGTCTACAACGCCAGCGATGTCGCCCTTGTAAGTGACGAAGCTTCGCAGACGCTTCAGAACATGGGTACCATGATCCATTCTCAGGCTCAGAATTTCACCCAGAACCTGATGACGGCAATCACATCCAATCCTTCCGCTGCTGCAGAGTACATGAAGAGCCCTATGTGGCAGACGGTTCTCGGAGCTTTGTCTCAGACTGACCTGTCGCAGACCATCAATGCATTGGGCAAAGAAATCGACGATGCTTTCCATCCGGACCTTCACAATATATTCGCCGGCTCCGTCTCATTGCAGCAGCCGGTCTTCATGGGAGGAAAGATCATTGCAGCCAACAAGATTGCCAAATTGGCAGAGCAACTGTCAAAGACGCAGTATGACCAGCAGTATCAGCAGGTGGTCGTGGATGTGGATCAGGCTTATTGGCAGATAGTATCCATCGCGAACAAGAAGAAACTCGCCGATGCCTATGCTGACCTCCTTCACAAGATGGAGAACGATGTCAATCTTTCTGTCAAGGAAGGTGTCGCCACTGAGTCGGATGCTCTTCAGATAAAGGTGAAGGCAAACGAGGCTGACATGCTCAAGACAAAGTCCGACAATGGACTTACATTGGCCAAGATGCTTCTTTGCAAGCAGATAGGTCTGGATCTGAACTCTGACATAACTCTGGCTGATGAAGATCTGGATGTCATTCCGGTGCCTCAAATGACGGCGGACAAGGATCTGGATCAGATTTATTCTGACAGGCCGGAGACACGCAGTCTGGAACTTGCCTCCAGAATCTACGACGGAAAGGTCAGGGTGGCCAGGGCGGACATGATGCCTAAAGTTGCCTTGATGGCCGGATATTCTGTCACCAATCCTAATCTTAGGAATGGTTTCCAGAAGGACTGGGGCGGATTCTTCAATGCCGGCGTGATGGTCAACATCCCTATCTTCCACGGTTTCGAGGCCATGAGCAAAACCCGCAAGGCAAAAGCTGAGGCCACCCTTTACAGAACCCAGCTCGAGGAAGCCAAGAATCTGATCAACCTTCAGGTCACCCAGCTTAGGAAGCAGGAGAATGAAGCATTTGAAAAACTTACGATGGCACGCAACAATCTTGCAAGCGCCGAGGAAAATCTTCGTACCGCTACCGTCGGCTTCGAGGAAGGCGTGATTGAGACCAATACCACTCTTGCCGCACAGACGGCATGGCTCAAGGCCAATTCTGAATATATCGATGCGGGAATCGAACTCCAGATGCTTGCGGCCAACCTCAACAAGGCGGAAGGCAGCATCAAGGCTGAATAAAACAGAGCAATAATATTCAATGAAAATAATAATAAGGTAAGATATTATGGAAAAGGAAAAGAAAAGCTACAATCTCGTGATAGGTATTGTGGCACTCATCGTGATCATTTTCATCATTGCGATCGTCGGTTATTTCGTCAGCAAACCTAAACCGCTGACAATCCAGGGCGAGGCTGAGGCCAGCGAGTACAGGGTCTCCGGCAAGGTCCCGGGGCGTATCGAGGAACTTTACGTCAAGGAAGGCCAGATGGTCCACAAGGGGGACACGGTTGCCTTCATCGATTCTCCTGAGGTCCGCGCCAAACTTGCACAGGCGAACGCTCTGAAGAGCGCGGCCAGCGCTCAGAACAGAAAGGCTCAGAACGGAGCCAGGAAAGAGCAGATTGCAGGAGCGTATGAGCTTTACCAGCAGGCCCTTGTGCAGGAGGATGTCATGAAGAAGTCTTTCGACAGAATCCAGGCTCTGTACGACCAGAAGGTCATTGCTGCCCAGAAGTACGATGAGGTCAAGGCCAAGTACGAAGCGGCTGTGGCTCAGACAAAGGCTGCCAAGAGCCAGTATGACATGGCTGTCAACGGTGCCCGTTCCGAGGACAAGGCTGCCGCCCAGGCTCTCGTTGATCAGGCTGACGGTGCTTTGATGGAGGTCGAGTCCTACCTCGGAGAACTTTACCTGACATCTCCGGCAGACGGTATCATCTCGGCTCTCTTCCCTAAGGTCGGCGAACTTGTGGGACAGGGTTCACCTGTTGCCAGCGTCACCGATCTCAACGACATCTGGTTCACCTTCAATGTCCGTGAGGACTATCTCCACGGAATGAAGCAGGGTGACAAGATCACCGTCGTTATCCCTGCCCTCGACGGCAAGGAAGTCCCTGCGACTGTCAACTATGTTGCTGTCCGCGAGTCCTACGCCACATGGAAGGCCACGAAAGAGACTGGCCTTTACGATGCCAAGACTTTCGAGGTCAGAGCTGTGCCTGATGTCGCCGTAGACGGCATCCGTCCTGGTATGTCAGCCATTGTAAAGCAGTAAAATTTTTCGGATATGAACAGTTGGCAGAGAATAATCGCGGTGGCACGCCGTGAACTCAGAATCATCAGGCAACGCCCGATTTACCTTCTGGGTTCAGTCGGAGTCGTGGCCTTCTGCGCGGTTTTCTTCCTGACATTCCTTAGAGATGGTCTGCCAAGCGACATTCCGATAGGCTTGGTGGACTACGACTACTCTTCGACATCAAGGAATTTCAGCGAACAGCTGGACGGCACGCAGTTAGGCAAGGTCGTCCACTACGAATCCTTCGCGGCCGCGAGGGAGGATATGAACCGGGGCAAGATCTCAGCCGTCTGCGTCATTCCGAAGGGAATGAACGATGACATCCAGTCGTTCAGGCAGCCGAAGATCACCTTCTACATCAACGGTCTGTACTTCGTCAGCGGAGCGCTCGCCTGGAAGGACCTCCTTACGATGGTCAACCTCACCAACGGAGCAGTCCAGAGGCAGGTCTTCAGGATGAAGGGCTACAACGACAGCCAGATAATGGGGATGATCCAGCCGGTGAACATCGACCTGCACCAGATCGGCAACGTCACGACGAACTACAGCTACTATCTTTCGAGCGTGCTGCTGCCGGGCGTGCTGGAGATGATCGTGATCATCGTGCTGATATATTCATTGGGAGCGGAGCTGAAGTTCGGCACTTCGAGGCATCTGCTGCAGACCTCGGGCGACTCGATCGTCCGCGCGCTGAACGGCAAGCTGCTGGTCTGGACCCTGATTTTCTGGGCCATCGGAGGCACGCTCGTGATGCTGCTTTACCATCAGATGCACTTCCCGCTCGCAGGTTCGATCTGGAACATGTTTTTAGGAATATTCCTGCTCGTCCTCGCAAGCGAGGCCATCGCTATCTTCATCATCGAGATGCTGCCTATCCCGAGGCTCGCGCTGAGCGTCGGCGCGCTCTACAGCGTGCTGGGCTTCTCCCTTTCGGGCTTCACGCTTCCGGTCGAAGCGATGCCCCCTTATATTCAAGGACTCTCCGCGGCCTTCCCGCTCAGGCACTACTACCAGTTCTATGTGCAGGAAGCCATCTTCGGATCGGGATTCGCCGGCTGGTGGCAGCAGGTCGTCTATCTGCTGATCTTCCTCTTCATCCCTCTTTTCGGCCTCACGAGGCTGAAGAAGGCCTACATCCATCAGAACTTCCCTAAAGATTGACGCAAATGAAAATGACATACATAAAGACTTGGCTGAAAGATTTTTTCGAAATATTCTGCCATGAGTTCCGTCAGATTTTCTCCGATGGGGGAGTGCTGCTGATCTTCCTTGTCGCCGGACTCGTCTATCCGCTGCTGTACAATGTGGTCTACCTCAACGGTATCGTCTCTGACACGCCGGTGGCCATTGTGGATGATGCGGACTGTGCTGACAGCCATCGCTTCATCAGGGAGATCGACGCCACCAGAGAAGTTGCCGTTGCGGCGAAATGTATGAATATGTCCGAGGCGGAGAAGATGATGCAGGAACGCAAGGTCAAAGGCATCATCTATTTTCCTTCCGATTTCGGTGAGAAGCTGGCCAGGATGGAGACCGCCACAATGTCTGTTTATGCTGACATGAGCAGCTTTCTCTACTACAAGAACGCCCTCATGGCCACCAATTTCGTGATGCTTCACGAGATAGGCCAGATTCAGATGGAGAGGTATTCAATGACCGGTATGACCGCTCAGGAAGCTTCGCAAGTCATCAAGCCTGTCGGCTATGAGGACAACAACCCGTACAACAGAGCCTCCAGCTACAGTTACTTCCTGATTTCGGCCATTCTGATGATTATCATCCAGCAGACGCTGTTCTACGGAATGTCCCTGCTGGTGGGTACGGCTAGGGAAAGGAATCACAGTTTCGCCACCCTTCCTGACAAACTGGAAGGCCATGGGCTGGTGCGCTGTGTTCTCGGGCGAGGCGGTGCCTACTGGCTGCTTTATCTTGCCATCGGAATGTACGTGGCGTTCATTGTGCCGGCTATATTCGGAATTCCGCAGAGAGGCGAGTTCCATGATGTGCTGGCCATGCTGATTTTCTTCATCACCGACTGCGTGTTCTTCAGCATGTTCTGGAGCACTTTCATCACAAGAAGGGAATCAGTGTTCATTCTTTTCCTTGCGATGTCGCCGATAGCTCTGTTCCTGACAGGATGCTCGTGGCCGACAGTGGCATTCCCCGGCTTCTGGAAAGTGTTCTCGTACATCTTCCCGTCCACTTTCGGAGTGCAGGCCTACATCAACCTCAGCACTGCCGGCGGCGATATGGGGGCCGCAGGTTCGCAGATGGGCGTGATGATTGTGCAGACCATCGTCTACTTCTGCCTTGCCTGTGCCGCAGTCTTCTGTGAGAACTGGTACATCCGTCACAAGGAAATCATCAACGAAAGGCGTGAAAGGCTGGCAAAAAAAGTCGGCATCGACCGTGCGGAAGATGCCAGAATAATAGCAGGGGAGTAATTCCCGTTCCGTAAAATAAATCCTCCGGGATTCTGGCGGTATGCCGAATCCCGGAGGATTTTTTAGTTCATTCATCGTTGACCTGTTACGGTCAGCGAGTTGTTATTCTCCTACGTGGAATGCTACGCGGAGTTCCTCGATCTCATCGTCGGTGATCGGGTTCAGTTTGCCAAGCGGTGCGGCCAGGATGAGTGAGCGGGCGCTGAAGTCGGCTACCTCAAGACGGTCGAAGGTGTTGATCAGCTTGTCGCCGGTCACAACCACGGAGTCATTTTCGAGCATTACGAACGGTCTGTGAGTGAATTCGTTGGCGAGTTCTGTCAGATGCTCGTTATACTGGCTTCCGAACGGGAAGGTAGGGATGTCCTGAAGGAAAATCCAACTCTCAGGAATCGTGCGCACATCGAACTTTACACCTGTTGTGCAGAATCCCATAAGGGATGGAGACTGGGTGAGGATGATGGAGTTGACCTTAG
>CAZXVE010000055.1:0-8677 GCA_964644125.1 uncultured Muribaculaceae bacterium | reverse complement strand
TGCCTGCGTCGGTTGCGGTGCCTGCGTTGCCACATGTAAGAACGGTTCTGCGATGTTGTTTGTAGCCGCCAGAGTCAGCTCCCTCGCCCTGCTTCCTCAGGGTCGTCCGGAAGCTGCAAGAAGGGCAAGGAATATGGTCGCTAAGATGGAGGAGCTTGGTTTCGGTAACTGTACAAACACCCGCGCCTGCGAGATGGAGTGCCCTAAGGGAATATCAATCGAGCACATCGCCCGTCTCAACCGCGAGTTCCTTTCCGCAAAGTTCTCTGAGTAAGAGTCTAACAATCAATATGAAAAGGCTGGAAGAACAGATGTTCTCCCGGCCTTTTTTTATTGATCATTTGAATTTATACTGATTATTTATACTAAAATTGAATTCTCTTTTCAGAATTTTGCACGTTACCAAAATTCTGAAAAGAGAATTCAATTTTTACATTTACAGCATATTATAAATAATTGCCGTAGAAAGCATATTCAATGTCTGCTACCAGAGAAAGTTGTTGAAAGGATAGCGGCCGGCGTGGATCTCGGCGACCATCTTGTAGATGTCGCTGCGGAGCTTCTCGATGTTGGTCTTGTTGATGGCGGAGATGAATATGCACGGGGTCTTTTCCTGAGCTATCCAGCTGTTCTTCAACTCATCCAGCGAACGGTTCTCCTTGCCTTTCGGAGTGAGGGAAAACTCATCGTACTCCTCGTAGGTGTAGGCGTCTATCTTATTGAAAATCACAAAAACAGGCTTGTTGCTCGCACCGATTTCCTGCAGGGTTCTCTCCACTACTTCCATCTGCTCCTCAAAGCCCGGATGTGAAATGTCCACGACGTGCAGAAGTATGTCAGCCTCACGTACCTCATCCAATGTGCTTTTAAAGGCCTCTACAAGTTGTGTAGGAAGTTTTCTGATGAATCCTACAGTGTCGCTCAGCAGGAATGGGACATTTTCTATTACAACTTTTCTTACGGTTGTGTCAAGCGTTGCGAACAGTTTGTTTTCTGCAAATACGTCAGATTTGGCCAGCAGATTCATTATAGTGCTTTTCCCTACATTTGTGTATCCTACTAGTGAAAGTCGCACCATTGAGCCTCTATTGCCCCTTTGCGTGGCCATCTGCTTGTCAACTTTCTTCAACTGTTCCTTAAGTCTCGCTATTCTTTCCTTGACGATTCGCCGGTCGATTTCTATCTGGGTCTCACCCATACCGCCTCTGGTGCCCATACCTCCTCTCTGCCTTTCAAGGTGAGTCCACATGCCAGCCAGACGCGGCAGCATGTAATTGTAGCGTGCCAGTTCCACCTGCATCTTGGCGTATGAGGTCTTGGCTCTCTGGGCGAATATTTCGAGTATCAGGCTTGTTCTGTCGATTACTGAGCTGCAGTTGATTACTTTTTCGATGTTTCTTTGCTGCATTCCTGTAAGTTCGTCGTCGAAGATAACGTACCTTATCTCGTTTTCTTCACAGTATTCAGCTATTTCCTGTAGTTTTCCGCTTCTTATGTAGGTAGCCTTTTCTGGTTTGTCAAGCCGTTGAATGAACTTTTTGTCTCCTTTCGCTCCCGCTGTTTCAGCCAGAAATTCAAGTTCATCAAGATATTCCATCACTTTTCTGTCATCATCATTCTGTCTTATGATGCCGACAAAAACGGCTTTTTCCGTCAATTCTTCCATATTCAGATTATTGTTTTCTTTTGCTTGTCGCCAGTTACCTTCCGTTTCTTATGAAAAAAGGCCATCCGGTTGGGGACGGCCTTGATATTCATTCAGTTTCTGATTATCTCAACTGGAAGATCACCGGGAATGTGTAGGTTACCTTCACAGCGCGGTCACGCTGCTTTCCTGGCTTCCACTTTGGTGACATGGAAACGACTCTAACGGCCTCTTTGTCAAGTGAAGCATCAACTCCACGAAGAACCTTTACATTGCTTACAGTTCCGTCAGGATTTACTGTGAACTGGAGTGTTACACGTCCCTGAACACCATTTTCCTTAGCAATTTCAGGGTACTGAAGTTTAGAGTTCACCCATTTTGAGAATTCATTGGCATCTCCGCCGTTGAATGAAGGTTTCTCCTCTACAAGCTGGAAAGGAATTGCCTCTTCCTCTACAACTTCTTCCTTTACTTCCTCTACATAGTCCATGATTTCAACTCCAAGGTTGGCATCATCCTCAAGGCTCATGAAATTGTCGTCAACCTTGATGTCGTCTTCAACGATGTCAATCTGATCTGAAAGTACTGGAATCTTAGGTGCCTCTGGTGGTGGTGGAGGGGTTTCCTGGGTAATAGGAACCATGTCCTCAACTTCAACTACCTGGGTGTCTTCACCCAGAGTGGCTACAACCTTCTCCTTAGTGCTGTAGGAAAAAGCTCCCCAGACTACGAGAAGAGCAACCACGAGTCCGATCTCTGTGTAGAGTGTTCTTCTGTTCTCAAGATCGGCTTTTGGTGTTTTCTTGATTTCCATATCAGTAATTAATTTTAACTATCATTTCTCCCGCCTATCACCAAATCTTTACAATAGGCTTTCAAAGATATAAATAATAATTGTCTTTTCAAATTTTTTAAATTATTAGTTGTAGATTTGCGTAAAATTATGGTTTATGGTCAGGTATTATTGTGAGGACACAAAGTTCCTTTTCAAGAACAAACTCGCTAACAACAGATGGTTGAAATTGGTTGCCGGAAGCGAAATCAAAACCTTGGGTGACATTTCAATTATTTTTTGTTCAGACAATTACATTCTTGACGTCAATGTTCGCTTCCTTAATCATGATTATTTCACCGATGTTATCACCTTTGACTATTGTGAAGGCAACAAACTTTCCGGTGACCTTTTCATAAGTGTTGACAGTGTCCGAGAGAATGCTGTTGAATTCGGAACTGAATTCGACGAGGAACTTCATCGTGTCATTGTGCATGGTCTTCTTCATCTTGTCGGTTATGATGACCATACTCCCGAAGAGCAAAAGGTGATGCGTGCCAAGGAGGACTACTATCTGAGCCTTCGCGCAAAGGCTTGAATTCTCAGTAGGAAGTTGTGAATAGATATTCGTTTAAATATTTATTGATAAATTTTCATTTTGAAGGATGATTTATGAATATGATGTCATAGTCGTCGGGGGAGGGCATGCCGGCTGCGAGGCCGCTTCCGCCGCTGCCAGTCTTGGTTCTTCCGTTTTGCTTGTCAATTCCGATCTTAACGGTTTTGCCCGCATGTCCTGCAATCCGGCGGTCGGTGGAATAGCCAAGGGACAGATCGTCCGGGAGATTGATGCTCTCGGTGGAATGATGGGACTTGTCACCGACGCTTCGACTCTTCAGTTCAGAATGCTAAACCGCTCCAAAGGGCCGGCGATGTGGAGTCCGCGCGCTCAATGTGATAAACAACTCTTTTCCAGGTGCTGGAGAAATATTCTTGAAAATAATTGTAAATTAGATATTTACGCCGATTTTATCACTTCTTTCCTCTTTGAGAATTCAAAAATCTGCGGAGTCAAGACGAATACCGGTGCTATTTTTAAATCTCAAGCGGTTGTTCTTGCCACCGGAACGTTCCTGAACGGCAGAATGTTTATTGGTCACACTTCTTTTGAGGGAGGCAGGATAGGGGAGTTGTCTTCTCATGGTCTGACTGAGCAGTTGATAGGACTTGGTCTCAGGACTGGAAGAATGAAGACGGGAACTCCACCACGGATTGACATTTCTTCGGTCGATACTTCGAAATTTGTTAAACAGCTCGGTGATGATGTTCCGGAACGGTTCTCCTTCCTTGATGTTCCGTCAAGAATCCAAGAGAAGTCTGAGCAGATGCCTTGCTTTATCCTGCACACCAATTCCAAGGTTCATGAAATCCTTAAGTCCGGCTTCAAGGATTCTCCGATGTTCACCGGAATGATCTCAGGCAAGGGTCCACGCTACTGTCCGAGCATTGAGGATAAACTCAGGGTTTTCCCAGACAAGGATTCCCATCAACTTTTTCTTGAGCCGGAGGGGAGTGACACCAATGAGTACTATTTGCAAGGGTTTTCCTCCTCGCTCCCGCTCGATGTGCAGCTTGAGGCTTTGCATAACATAGAAGGATTGGAGAACGCGAAGATATTCAAACCTGCCTATGCTGTTGAATATGATTACTTTGATCCTACTCAACTACTTAATACTCTTGAAGTTAGGAATATAGAAGGACTTTATTTCGCTGGTCAGATCAATGGTACGACAGGCTATGAAGAGGCTGGTGCTCAAGGTATTATAGCTGGAATCAATGCTCACTTGAAGGTTCACGATAAAGATCCTTTCGTTCTTCGTCGTGATGAATCTTATATAGGAGTCTTGATCGATGACTTGATTACCAAGGGTGTTGACGAACCTTATCGAATGTTCACTTCCCGTGCTGAGTATAGAATACTGCTTCGTCAGGATAATGCAGACTATCGCCTGACCGAAAAATCTCATAAGATAGGTCTTGCTTCTGACAGGAGAATGGAACTTGTGGATAAAAAATATTCCATTGTTTCAAATCTATCTGAGATGTGTGACAGAGTTAACTTGAGAGCTGATGTTGTAAATGATTATCTCATTTCTATAGGTTCTGCTCCTTTGACTGAGTCAAAAAGAATTTCTGACATTGCTTCGAGGCCAGAGGTATCGCTCTCTGATTTGTTGAAAGATGTTCCACGTGGAACATTTGATAGGTTTTCGGTGAACATGCCGGAGGGGGAGAGTGAGCTTTCAGTTCAATTCCGCAAAGAAATAATAGATGCTGTAGAAATTCAAATTAAGTACAAAGGTTATATAGATCGTGAAAAGTCTATCGCGGAGAAAATTTCAAGACTTGAAGATTTGAAAATTCCTGCAGATTTTGATTTTGGGAAAGTTTTGGGTCTTACGATAGAGTGTCGTCAGAAACTTGCCAGATACAAACCTTCGACAATAGCTCAGGCATCACGCATTTCCGGTGTTTCTCCTGCTGACATTTCGGTTCTGTTGGTTTATTTCGGAAGGTGACAGTTTCCGGTCTGATTTCAGTTTGACTGGCTTTGAAAATAAACAAAAAGAGGCGAGAAATCGCCTCTTTTTGTTGTTTTATGTAGTTCCAGAAATTGTTTTCGGGGTTAAAGCATCTGGAGGGCTGATTTGATGATCTGCTCGACTTTTGCACCAGGATTGGCTTTAAGAATGGTTTGTACTGCCTTGCTGACTGCCGGCTTTGCGAAACCAAGCATAACGAGTGCTCTGCTGGCCTCTTCTACAATTTCACTGCGATTGCCGCCAAACAGTTCCGTTGAACCAGTTCCTTCACCCTTGACTATTTTATCTTTCAGTTCCAGAACAAGTCTTTGCGCACTCTTCACACCTATGCCTTTTACGCTTTTGATTCTTGCAATGTCTTCCGAAAGAATTGCCTGTCTGATTTCTTCGGCGGACAGTGATGAAAGCATCATTCTGGCAGAATTCACTCCAATTCCTGACACGCTGATGAGCAGTTCAAATAGCTCGCGTTCATCTTTTGTTGCGAATCCGTAGAATAATTCTGCATCTTCACGAAGATAGTGGAAGATATACACTGTGGATTCTTTCAGGTCCTGCAAAGCTTGAAATGTTTGTAGTGAAATCAAAATTCTATACCCGATTCCATTATTTTCAAGAATCAGCTCTGCGGGGGAGAGCTCCACTATGGTTCCTTTAATGTAATCTATCATATTGATGATTTTTAGTTAAGGCAAAAATAGCATATTTACGATAAAAACAGTTCCTTTCAACCTCCTTTATTGTCCTTCTTGTCCCGTATGATGTCTTTAAGGTCATACTTCCAATGCTTTTGATTATATTTGCAGGATTTAAAGGAGATTTACAATGAAAATTCAGGATCTCAGAAAGATGTTTCCTGCTCTTTCGCGAACAGTGTATGGTAAACCGCTTGTTTATTTTGACAATGCGGCAACAGCCCAGCGTCCGCAATCTGTAATTGATAAATGGCAATGTCTTACTGTTGATACGAACGCGAATATTCATCGTGCCGTGCATAAACTTGCTTCTGATGCCACCGACGAATATGAAAGTACGCGTGACTCTGTCAGGGAATTTATTAATGCATCTTCGCGTGAAGAGATAATATTCACTTCAGGAACTACAGGATCAATCAACCTTGTTGCTTTCTCATTCGGTGAAACCTTTGTCCGGGAGGGGGATGAGATCATAGTTTCTGAGGCTGAACATCATTCCAACATTGTTCCTTGGCAGATGCTTTGCCAAAGAAAAAAGGCTTTTCTGAAAGTTCTGCATGTTGATGATGACGGACATTTGAATATGGACGAGCTTAGTTCTTTGCTTAATCCAAGGACGAGAATCGTTGCTGTGACGCAAATATCCAATGTTCTCGGAATAGTGAATCCTATTAAGGAAATAGTCCGGATTTGTCACTCGTCAGGTTGTCCTGTCCTTATTGACGGTGCACAGGGAATTGTTCATGAAG
The DNA here is from genome assembly GCA_964644125.1 of uncultured Muribaculaceae bacterium. Classification (GTDB taxonomy): domain Bacteria; phylum Bacteroidota; class Bacteroidia; order Bacteroidales; family UBA932; genus Cryptobacteroides. The sequence continues at coordinate 2,213 of CAZXVE010000055.1, read as the reverse complement.
GTATTGATGTTCAGGATGTTGACTGTGATTTTTATGCTTTTTCGGGACATAAGCTCTATGCTGCAACCGGAACAGGTGTCCTTTATGGAAAACGTGACCTGCTCGAAAAGATGGTTCCGTACCAGGGAGGAGGGGAGATGATTGCCACCGTGAAATTCTCCGGAACAACATATGCTCCTCTTCCTGAAAAATTTGAGGCTGGAACACAGAACATCAACTCAATTCCGACACTTAAACCAGCCATTGAACTGGTTAAGTTGATGAATGATGAGGAATTACTTGATAATCAGAAAAATGTGGCCGAGTACCTTTTCCGTTCTTTGACAAGTAATCCAAGAATAAAACTTTATGGTGTTCCACGTGGAACGGAGCTTAAAATTCCTCTTTTCTCTTTCAGCGTAGAGGGTGCACATCATGAAGATATGGCTCTTATTCTGGACAAGATGGGAGTTGCAGTCCGTTCAGGTCAGATGTGTGCTGAGCCGATTATGGACCGTTTTGGCGTGACCGGTATGCTGCGCGCGTCTCTTGTTCCCTACAACACGATGGAGGAAGCTGAATATTTTATTAAGTCGCTTGACAAGGCGATTTCAATGCTTGTTTAGGAGGTTAGCAGTATGAAAACACTCGAGGAAGCCAAACAGTCTGTGATTGACGATTTCTCGATGTATGATGAATGGCTCGACAAATACGAGTATCTCATCGATTTGGGAAAGAGTCTTGAGGTTTATCCTGAATCGGAAAAGACTGAAGATAAATTGATTAAGGGATGCCAGTCTCGCGTTTGGCTGGATTGGCGTCTTGAGGACGGAAAATTGTACTTCAAGGCGGACAGTGATGCAATCATAACCAAAGGCATAATTTCACTGCTGATAAGTGTGTATTCCGGCCGTACTCCTCAGGAGATAGCTGCTGACGATTTTGGTTTTATCAATCTTATAGGCCTTAAGGAAAATCTGTCTCCGACCAGGGCAAACGGACTCGTTTCCATGATAGACACCATCAGGGCAGTGGCATTGGAAAACAGTAAAAGTTGATTGACATGAGCATATTCAAAAGTAAAGACGAAAATAATATTGCCGCTCAGGAACCGCAGGCCGGGCCGGAGAGTGAGGTTCTTTCTGCAGAGGATGTCAAGGCACTGGCTCCACTTTATGATAATGTCGTTCTGGCATTGAAGCAGATTTATGACCCTGAGATTCCTGTCAACATCTATGATTTGGGCCTGATCTACGAGCTTGTGATCAACAAGAGATATGAGGCCTTCATAAAGATGACATTCACGGCTCCTAATTGTCCGATGGCAGACGAAGTCCTTGACGAGGTTCAAAGGAATGTCAAGGATGTTCCGGGCATTAAGGCTTGTAATGTGGAACTGGTCTTCGACCCGGCTTGGGATCAGTCCATGCTTTCAGATGAAGCAAGGCTTGAACTCGGTCTGGACGATGTGGCTGCTTCTTCTGGAAAACCTGATGCTTTCAGGCAGGATCCGGGGGCTGGTCCTGATTATTCGAAAGAGCCGAATTCATAGAATCTTCATAAATCTTGGAACAATAGTTCTTTTGTAACGTCTATGGCATTTGTAAGCATATATTTTTCTCTTGGAAGCAACCTTGGCGATCGCGAGAAGAACATCGAGGAAGCGCTTGTAAGGATGGATGAAGCATTTGAAGGCCATTATGTGGCCTTGTCGAGACTGATTGAAACCAAACCTATGGGTTTTGTCGGTGGCAAGTTTCTCAATGCCGTTGTGCTCTACAGAACGTTCCGTCCTGAAGGTTCAGCTGAAGATGCCGCAAAAGATGTCCTTGCCAGAATCAAATCGATCGAACGAGCCATGGGAAGAACGGACGTTCCTGAATATGACGGATCAGGCAACCGTCTCTATCGGTCCAGAGTCATTGACATAGATATCCTTTTCTACGGATCGGAGCGCGTGGATATTCCTGAACTGATAATCCCGCACAGGGACATCGAGAATCGTCCTTTCGTGATGATTCCGCTTCGTGAAATAGCCAAACCTTCCCTTAAAAACGCCTTTCCGGAGTATTTTCAATGATGGAAGGCACCTTATGCGCAACTACCTTCATTCCGATGATTCTTGCGTGAAAATGTGTATATTTGCAGGTTTTTAGGAACTTGATAATTAAAGCTCAATAATACTATGACACAGGACGAACTGTTCAAGGTGCTGGTGGCACATTGCAAGGAGT
>CAZXVE010000054.1:0-8806 GCA_964644125.1 uncultured Muribaculaceae bacterium | reverse complement strand
AGCAGGGAGCAGAGGAAAGAAATGGAAAGGGTACCAAGCAGGTAAACTATCAGCAGAGTCATAATATTGTCGTATAATTGACAAATATAATGAATATTCCGATTATATTCCCCAAAAATGCCTGTCCACCTGCGACTCGACTGATTCTTTCACCTTTTTGCCTACCATCTTGTCAAGGCCGCAGAACAGATTGACGCCGATGATTGATTCAAGTTCGTTGACAGTGACGCTGCACTGCGTGTAAGGCTGGTCCGAATCGGAGTTTTCCATGATGAAAGCTACCGATTGAAAGGTGCCTTCCGAGCAGACAAGGAGCGCCTTGAAGAAAGCATCCGGCACCGTGACATTGTTCCCTATTGCGCCGTTGACGGCTTCCCCGACCACCGGGCCGGTCACGACATAGACCTCTCCGAACTGCCTGGCCCAGCTTCGCACCCTGTTCTCGAGTTTCGACCAGCCTCCGGCATTGAGGGCTTCAGCCTGCGGGCAGACATTCGTGAAATTGAAGGTGTCGTCCATCGCCGCGTCGCTCCACTTGAAGTCAGCAGCCGGAGCCATATGCCCCTTCGTCCAGCCTGATCCTTTATAGTCATAATACTCAGCCTGATGAATATGGGCGCGTGTGTCCTGGTGGAACTGTTTGCCGCCGCGCTTCGCATAGCCATAGGTCTCCTCCTTCGTCAATGAATATGCCACCCACCTAGGCAGTTTGAGGTCGGAGTCATAAGACACGGAGAAGGCGACCTTCGACGGATCCTGCGTGAATCCAGCCGCCGACAGGCCATAGCTTATGTCTGAATATCCAGAATACGTAATAACCGTCTCATCCGCCCGCACCTCCGGCAGCTCCAGCCTCGGCACCTCCGTGTAACTCACGCACCCAAGCACACAGAACAACAAGAACGTCAACAACATGGCATTTTTGCAATATCTTTAAAAGTTATACAATCCAAGTGTTTTCAGATTTTTGTGGTCAATATGGGACATAAAAAAAGTGTGGATATTATCTTTGCCGTCCCTAGGGCTACCACACCCCGCAATAACAAGCAAGAAACACCCACACACGCGTGTGAGCATTTACTGGCTATTACTGTTATTGCTTGCTAAAGTGGTAGTTCAGGGAAGCGATAATAGTTCGTAAATACCTTATAATATGTCAGTTATGTCTTTTATTACTTCATAAACTCAAAACTTTCTAAAATTGCTTTCGCTAAAGTACAAAAAAACTCAACAATCAAACATTAAAGGAATAGTTTACACCCATGATTCTCCTATCCATGCATCCGTATGGATATGGAAATGCCGGACAATCAGTTTTCCTCTTGCTCAAAGGAAGATACCATGAAATATGTATGTATCCCGTGGCAGATAACCCATTGATAAAGAGTCGCAAGAGCGAAGGTCTGGTGCCGATTTCGGTACCAGACCTTCGCTCTTTTAATTAACTGTCAAGTGGTTGTCTGCCATGCAGCCGGCTTCCGGTTTCAAACGGCAGTGGCCGCTGCAGACATATTCATAGAACAACCGCAGGCCGGCGAGGCCGCCGGACCCGCTCGGACATATTCCTAGAACCTGATGGCAAGGCGACCGAGGACGGTGGTGCCGGCGGTAGGAATGAAACCGATCTGGTAGTAGCGGTTGGAGTCAGGATGGCCGGCTGATTCGCAGATTGCTGAATATACCCAGCCGGAGGTGGCTACGTGAGCGTTGAAGATGTTGTTGACGTCCAGCCCCAAACGGATTTCCTTCAGGAAGCCGCGGAGCTTGACCGGATAGTCGAAGCTGACCCGTGACAACGAATATGCAGGAAGAGAACGGTCTTTATTCTGAGTGTTGTCAAGATACTGACGGCTCACGAAAGAAGTATGCCATGTGGCCTGAACTCCTTTGATTTTGAATATGGCGAATCCGTTCACGATGGCAGACGGAGAGAAAGCCAGCGTTGAGTTGTCGTAATGAATGGTCTGTGATCCATTGTCCCAATCTTCGACAACCTCATCGAAGTTCTTTATCTTGTTGGAACTGAGTGTGGCATTTGCCTCAAGTGTCAGCCATGGAGCTACATCCGCACCTGCAGTGAGTTCCACTCCGGCACGATAGGAATCCTTGATGTTGGTGGTAAGACTCTCGCCGATGTCACTTACAAGTCCGGTCTGGACAAACTGGTTGACGTAATCCATGAAATAAAAGTTTGCGCCGGCACGGAAAACTGAACCTGAATACTGATAGCCGAACTCATAATCATTGACATGTTCAGCCTCAGGAGCCGGGTAACTGCCATTGTCAGTAAAGTTGTTACGTTCCGGTTCACGGTTGCTCATGGAAACGGACGCATAAGCCCTGTGATTGCCGGCATTGTAGCTGAAACCGAATTTCGGATTGAAGAAATTGTAGTTCTCATCAATGTTCAGATGCTGGTTCTCATAGGTGCCATCCTCTTTTTCGATGAACTTGTCGTTGATTCCGTCAGTATAGTAGTTGACTCTCCTGTACTGAATGTCACCGAAGACGGTGAAATGCTTGCCCAACTGCTTGGAAGCCTTGACAAAGGCGCTATAGTCATCTTTTCTGGCATCAGAATCATAATAGGTATAGCTACCATTGTCAAAATCCGTGTCATTCAAACCTGAAAGTACCGGATACTGCTTGATGACCGATGCGTTGGACACGTATGTAAGATGGCCGAAATGATCGCCCCGGAACAACTGCGCCGACAGGCCACCGATCACATCCCACCCGTTATTGTTGTACGTGACATTGTAAACTGCACCGGCTGCATTCTGCGACAGTCCTTTCTGACGGATGAAATCCGAACGCTTGACGGTGTTGCCATCGGAATCCTTGAATGAAGCAAAGCCGAATTTGGACAGTTTGTTCGCGGACCGGAACTCTTCGTAATAACCGTAACCATAAGTGTAATGAAGCGAAAGGCTTGTCTTCCAATATTCATTGATGTCCCATGCAGCAGACAGAATGTTATGATCCTGCCAGAAATTATCCGTTGTCTTCGGCCAGAAGCTGCCATCGTTCATGGTGTGGCGCGTAGTTTCGTAAGTGTCAGCATCCATAGACTCATAAAGAGAATTGAATCTGCCGAGACCAACTTTGTACATGTCAGCATAAGTCTTTATTCCCGTGGACTTTCCATATGTTCCATCCATAATTGAAAGGTCGTCGGTTCCGGCAGTGACACCGTTCCATGCCTGACCGGTGTGCTCGTAGTTTCCGATGTTGCGGTAGCGGATGATGAAATCCCTGCCTATCCAGCTGAGTCCGGCATACCATGAACCGGACTTTCCTGCTGTTCCATGAATATATCCGTCCGTCCCGGTCGTGTGGAATGCAGCATCGGCAACAAAATGATTGCCAAGCAGTCCTGTTGACATCGAGAAGCCTGTGTTGTACGTGTTGTAACTTCCGTAAGATGCGTTGAGTTCAACATACGGATCATAGGACGGAGCTTTGGTGCGAAGGGCTACCGATCCTCCGAAAGCACCGTCACCGTTGGTTGATGAACCGACACCGCGCTGGATCTGCACATTTTCCAGAATGGCAGAGTAACTGTTCATATTGGCCCAGAACACGCACTGGTCTTCAGGAGAGTTGAGCGGAACTCCATCAATAGTGACATTGATTCTGGAATCCCCCGCTCCCCTTATTCGCATGTAGGATGTTCCGGTTCCCAGACCGTTCTCACTCCAGGAAAGCACACCTGGAGTAGTCGCGAACAGAAAAGGGAGTTCCTTTCCGGTACCGGCAAAGTTCTGAAGTGACTTATGCTCCACATTTGCAACAGCATAAGGTGCATTCTTCTGTGCACGGACAGCTTTGACTATGGCTTCATCGAGAATCTCAGCCTTAGTCGTGTCGGCCTGGCTTTGAGCATTCAAAGCTGCCGGCGTCATTGCGGCCAATGCCGCGGACAAAAATAAAAAACCTCGCATAATGTTTTGAATATTAATGCAAGGGGCTGCCGATTACGGCAATCTGAGACATCGCATCCCTTCGGCGGCATTATCCGCATCAGGTTCATTGGGTATGATCTCAACCGGGCCTACAGCCCAGTACCCCCGCTTGTTATTTCACACTTATCTGATCGCTTTCCTTCTGTCAGGCAATCTGTTTATTTCTTCTCCACAATGCGCACCTCGTAAAGCCGTTTCCAGCACTTGCCTGTCAGGTAAATCCTACCGTTCTCAGGATTGAAGGCAATCCCGTTCAACACATCAGTGTCAGCGTCACGCAAAGACTCAGGCAGAAGTCCGCTGCAATCCACCACACCTTCCACCGTTCCGTCAGAAGGGTTGACTATTACTATCATGTTAGTCAGATAGACATTGGCCCAGATCTTCCCATCAATCCATTCCAGTTCGTTAAGCATCTGAACAGGACGGCCATTCATCTTGACGGTCAGCACCTTCTGCTGATTGAACTTTTCATCCATGAAATACAGTCTGGCAGAACCGTCGGATGCAATCAGACTTTTGCCATCAGTCGTCAACCCCCAACCTTCACGCGGATAACTCCAGGTAGATTTGTAAGCAAGAGTCTTTGCATCATAGACAAAGGCAACCTTGTTCAGCCATGTAAGGATGAATATGCTACCATTCAATTCTACAGAACCTTCAAGGAAATATTTCTTGTTGAAGTCAAACTTTTTGAGAGCTTTTCCGGTTGCCAGATCAACCTTGCGGAGTGTTGACTCCCCATATTGTCCCGTGGTCTCGATCATCTCCCCGTCAAGGAAGAAAAGTCCCTGGGTGAAAGAAGTCTCATCGTGAACATATTCCTTGATGACCTGAACCTTGTACTGACGTACCTTGGCATCGGCGCATGACGCTGAAAGCAGCGCAAGAGCAGCCAACGCGGCACCTATGAATATATTCACGAATCTCTTCATCATTTTCTCTCTAAAGTCACGGAGCAAACCTCCGCCGGCGCGTTATTTTTTCTTTTCCCTGTAAGCCATGGCAGCCTCCACGAACTTCACGAAGATCGGCTGAGGCTTCTCAGGCGTACTCTTGAGCTCCGGATGGAACTGTACTCCTATGAAGAACGGATGTGTAGGAATCTCAACGATCTCAACCAGGCCTGTGTCAGGATTCTTTCCAGTGGCCTTGAGCCCTGCAGCCTCCATTCTTTCAAGATAGACATTGTTGAACTCATAGCGGTGACGATGCCTTTCGGAAATCATTTCCTTGCCATAAATGCGGTAGGCCAATGAATTCTTGTCCAGTTTGCAGTCGTAAGCTCCCAGTCTCATGGTACCGCCTTTGATAGTAGTGCTCTTCTGCTCCTCCATCAGGTCAATGACAGGATTGGCGGCGTTCGGGTTGACCTCCGCGGAGATTGCGTCCTTGATTCCAAGCACGTCTCTGGCAAATTCAACCACGCACATCTGCATTCCCAGACATATTCCGAAGAACGGCACGTTGTGCTCGCGGGCATATTTGATTGCAAGGATCTTGCCTTCCAATCCCCTCTCTCCGAATCCAGGAGCCACAAGGATACCATCCATATTCCCGATCTTTTCCTCCAGATTGGAACTGTCAAGGTGCTCGCTCTGAACCGTATGCACATTCACCTTGCATTCATTCGCAGCACCAGAGTGAACGAACGATTCAAGGATGGACTTATAGGCATCCTGAAGTTCGACATATTTGCCGACAAGGGCGATGTCAACCTGATGCTTGGGATTGTAGAGTTTGTTCAGGAATGATTTCAAGTCAGTGAAATCAGGCTCCGGTACGGATATCCCGAAGTGGTTGAGCACCATTTCGTCAAGATGCTCGTTCTCCATGTTCAGGGGCACCTGATAGATAGACGGGGCATCTATGGACTGGATTACGTGGCCAGGCTTGACGTTGCAGAAAAGGGCAACCTTACGGCGGATCTCAGGAGTCAGTTCCATCTCAGTACGGCAGACAATGATGTCCGGATGGACACCCGCCTGCTGGAGCATCTGTACAGAGTGCTGCGTCGGCTTTGTCTTGAGTTCCTTTGCGGCGCGAAGGTATGGTACAAGAGTCAGATGAATGCTGATCAGGTCCTCGTCCGGGAGCTCCCACTGAAGCTGACGGATGGCCTCCACGAAAGGCTGAGACTCCATGTCTCCCACGGTTCCGCCCACTTCGGTCACTATCACGTCATAATTGCCGGTTTTTCCGAGAAGCAGCATCCTGCGTTTGATTTCGTCAGTGATGTGTGGGACTATCTGCACCGTTTTGCCAAGATATGCACCTTCCCTTTCTTTGTTGATGACTGTCCAATAGACCTTGCCTGTGGTCACATTGTTCGCTTTCGACATGTGAATGCCCAGAAACCTTTCATAATGCCCGAGATCCAGATCAGTCTCGGCGCCATCATCCGTCACATAGCACTCCCCATGCTCGTACGGATTCAATGTTCCAGGATCGATGTTGATGTAAGGATCGAATTTCTGAATTGTGACTCTCAGCCCTCTGGCCTGAAGAAGTTTGGCCAACGAAGCGGCAATGATACCCTTTCCAAGGGAAGACGCTACACCGCCAGTAACGAAAACATACTTTGTACTCATTTTCTTTTCTGCTCTTGTACTGGACTACAAATTTATGTCAAAAAAAGCGATTTCAGAAACTTTTTTCCGTCATAAGCCACATTAATCGTTTTCATAGAGCCGACGCTTCGATAGTTTTTCGTACTTTTGCAAAAGAAAAGGTGGGACGATCTGCCGCGCTGCGGAACTTCGGTTCCGGGTGAGGAAAGTCCGGACAGGGCAGGGCACCCTACTGAGGAAAGCTCAGATGGGAGTAATCTTATAGCACCGTAACAGAAAACAACCGCCTGACAACAGGCAAGGGTGAAAACGTGAGGCAAGAGCTCACGATGGATGCCGGTGACGCCATCCAGGTACGATGCCAGGGCCTGCAAGACCAAATATACTGGCAGATGAGGGCGGCCCGCCCGATGCCAGGGGGTAGGTTGCGAAGATAAATGGCAGATTCAAAAACAGAAACCGGCTTACGGTCCCGCCTTTTTTTATTCAACTTTCGCAGACAAATTTCCGCATTTGGCAAAAGCACCTTATCCCACGTCTGAAGTTTATCGCAAGAAAAGGGGTGACGGGAAATATGGGATAATGTTCCCGCTAGCGGGAATTCGCCTTGGCGGTGGCACCGAGGTCGAGTGCCTCAGCGAGAATCAGGATCGGATTCTTCACTTTGTATTCTGTGGACATCTCAATCTGCCATTTGCAAGTTTCGCATTCGCTGCATACGAAATCCGGGGCAAGAGACTTGATCTGATCGAAGACCGGCTGCCCTATTTTCTGGGAATACCTGTAGTTTTCCTTCTTGAAGCCATATGTGCCGGCAATGCCGCAGCAACCGCTGTCAAGAACAGTGAAAGACACACCGGGAATCATTCCGACAAGGGCTTTGGTGAATACGCTCCAGCCGAGTTTTTCAACATGACAAGGAATATGGTAGGCAATTCTCGCCCGGTAATCATCCTTGAACACAAGCCTTACCTTGCCGGCATCAACAAGTTCGAAAAGGAACTTTTCGACAAGTACTATGCTGTCGCGAACGCCGGAATTGTCAACTGAAAGTACATCAGGATATTCATCTCTCATCGTGAACACGCAGGTGGAGGAAGTCGCCACTATCGGAAGTCCGCCCGCCACTGCCTTCTCAAAGACAGTCACGTTGTGCTTGGCGTGCCTGGTGGCTTCGTTCCACATTCCATTTGAAATCATCGCCACTCCGCAACATTTCTCGTCCATCAGCTGAACACCGTAACCAACGGCGTTCATTACAGTCACGAAAGCCTTGCCGACCTCCGGCTGTTGAAATTCTGTAGAACATCCATGAAAAAAAGCAACCTGTTTTGAATATGCCTTCTGGGCTTCCTGTGCTTCTTTCCTGAACCAGGACTCGAATCCATGGGCTTTGTATTTCGGAAAGGTTCTGTGGCCATCTATGTGAAGAGTTGCCTCCATCGCAAACTTGACAGGCTTTGAAGCCACCATGAAATTCACGATCGGAGCAAAAGGCCTCGCCATCTTTCCCATGAAATCCGTACTGGCCAGAAGACGGTCACGCAGTCCGGGAATGCTTTTGCCGTAACGTCTGCGGGCAGCATGGATAAGGTCTGCAATCTTAACTCCGGAAGGACATGCCACCTCGCAGCGCTTGCAGTTCATGCAATATTTCAGGTTCTCGTCAAAGAAATACTTGTTCTTCAGACGAAGCCTTTCACCGTCAGGGCCTGCCTGCTTTGGCCCCGGGAACAATGGATTGACAGCGACCAACGGACAGTACGCAGTACAGATCGTACATTTGATGCACTGTTCGAAATTATTGAAACTCTTGTTACTATCTTGCATATTCATGTTCATGTCAATCAAGAGCCGCCTCTCGACCGGTAATACTGTCTGCTACGCTTAATGCGGTCATTATTGCCACTCCGGCTCCGCTACCTTCCGATAGAGAATTGCAGCCTCCGGCTTCAGACCCGATTACATGGAGATTAGGAACTATTCTTCCTTCACGCAATGCCCTGAATTCGTCATCTGTGGTCACACCGAAACCGATGTAGTTCTGCGGTGCGAAGAATTTCTCGTCGTACCAGTCCTTTCTTTCAGCAGGGTAATCGACATCAAGCCCGAAGACAGGCTCATTTACAGCATCAGGAGATGCTACCAGTCCCCTTCCGAAAAGATTGCCGCTGGCAAGGACAAAATCGTCCGCTTCAATGCACAGATTACCAAGATTGACAGTACGGATACTCGCCACTCGATCTCCATCGAACATCGCGTTCTTACCCT
>CAZXVE010000053.1:0-8891 GCA_964644125.1 uncultured Muribaculaceae bacterium | reverse complement strand
ACGGAGCGGTTTATGGACACTCCGGCCAACAATCCTGACGGTTACGCCTCCACCAAGGCCATAGCGAGCGGCGCTAACTATCCTGTCACGGAAGAGAACTACGACGGGTCGGTGATGCTGAAGATCACCCACGGAACCGGTGACGATAACGTGCATTTCCAGAGCACGTTGCAGCTGGTCGACGCTCTCCAGAAGGCCGGAAAGAAGTTCGAGTTGATGATCTATCCGGACGGAATGCACGGTTACAGGGGCTATCAGGGAGAACACTTCAGCGAAGCCAACAACGCATTCTGGCTCAAGTACCTGAAGGGAGAGTAAAGGCCGGGTTCCTTCGTGCTTTGAACAGCGCGGGCAACTACTTGACGGACGCTTCCGTGACGATCAGGTAGTTGCCCGCGTTGTACGGTGTTTCTATCCGGACCCCGAAGATGTGGGCATCGTCACCGGATTTGACTTTAAGGCGTGTGCGAAGTTCGTCGCTTGACATCGGTATGTTTCTGGCTGTGACTTCTGAACGAGGGTAACGTCTACCGGCATCTTTCATGGATGCTTTGTCCAGAGGAAGAATCTCCTTGACCGTGTAGACCTTGCCGAAGTCTTTCAGGTCCTTGATTTTTTCTTCCAGTTCTGCCGTCGTCACAGGTTCTCCGAAAGTGTACAGATGTGTGAAGCGTGCCAGCTTCACAAGCCCGAACCTTTTGCATATGGCATTGAACACTCCTGCTTTGGTGAGAGATCTCCCCGGCTCGAAAATTATCCTCACGAAAGTGGAATCCGGATAGACTGCCTTCGCATCGGCGATTTCTTCCGGCTTGAACGTGATTGACCGGCCATCCTCGCAGCAAGTCAATGAATATCCTCCTTCGTGTTCCCTGTCAAGCAGGATGAGAAGTTCCTTGCATTCTCCTCCGCTTGCCACCGTGTGGACTTCGCGCACCCATTGCCCGTTCCAGCCTTTATCGGAAGTTGATTCAAGGTATGCTTCGTAGGTTCTGTCCAACCTTTCCGCAACCATTGTGATGTCGGCCATGGGGGACAGCTTCAGCAACAGAAATCTGCTGGCTTTGAAGAGTTCTGGCAGCATTGTCAGCACATCGGGCGAGCAGTCCTCCAGCAGGAAGACTTTTTTCCCGGCGGAATCTCTTCTGGCGGGGTCCAGGAATATCATGTCCGGCCTGAAACCTTCCAGTATGCCGTTCAAATTGCCTTTTGTCGCTTCCTGATTCTTTACTAGGATGTTGTCTGCTCCGAGTTTCCTGAAGTTATGTCTTGCCGCAGCGGCAAGTTCGGGATTCATTTCATTGTAGAGCACTTCTTCCGCCGTCTTGCTGAATGCCCAGGAATCCACCCCGAGACCGCCGGTAAGATCCGCGATTCTTCCGGTACGGCCGCTTTCAGAACAGGCGGAAGTCTCCGTCCGGACATATTCGTTCAGAATTCTTTCAGCTATTGAGGCTTTGTACATCGCAGTGTCTGAAGAACTGCATTGCTCAGTGCAAAGCGAAGAAGGATAGACCAGCCCGGTTTCAGCCACCCATTCCGGCAATTTTTTCCTCAGTTTCCGCCGTCCTTCAATCGTGTTGACTGCAAGTGTTTTGGGATTCAGTCCGTCAAGATCATGGTCTTCCGGCACCGGCCACTCCCTGCACGACATCACCAGCCGCACTGTGTCGGCAGCATCATTCTCGATTATGAATTTCTCGAACAAACCGTCCATAACTTGTGCAAAAATATGAAAATATGACGAATAATTTGATTAAATTTGTTGTTCGTATTGTCAGTTAATGGTTTAATTCGAGTTTCGCGTGTGCGAAACACCTTATTCCCCGTCATGATAATGACGGAGCAAGTCCCTCCCCCGAGGGGAGGGATTTAGGAAGAGGGCAACGTAAGTTGATTTTTTTCGTGCGATGCCGTTCGGACGTGAGATAAGGTATTTTGTCACAGGTGTTTTTACTTGCGAAAGTTAAGTGATTAAAAAAATATAAGATGGCACAGGACTATAACGAGAATGCCAGGAAATGGCTGGAAGGGGATTTCGATCCTGAAACAAAAATGAAGGTTCTGGAACTGAGGAACAATGATCCGGCAGGGTTCGAGGACGCGTTCTACAAGACACTGGAATTCGGCACCGGCGGCCTCAGGGGCATAATGGGTGTCGGAACCAACAGGATGAACAAATATACTGTCGGAATGGCCACCCAGGGACTGGCCAATTATATTCTTAAGAAAGTTTCCGGAGATGACCTCCGCGTCTGCATCTCCTATGATAGCCGCAACAATTCGAAACTGTTCGCCAAAATTGCCGCTGATGTTTTCAGCGCCAATGGATTGCATGTGTTCATCTTTGACAACCTGCGTCCGACTCCGGAATTGAGCTACTCCATCCGCAAGATGGGAGCGGTTGCCGGTGTGATGGTCACGGCTTCGCACAATCCGAAGGAATACAACGGCTACAAGGTCTATTGGTCGGACGGAGCTCAGATCACTGCACCTGTAGATCATGAAATAATCGAGGAGGTCAACAAGATCACCGATCCTTCACAGGTGATGTTTGACAAGAAGGAACATTGCGGGGAGGTCGAACTGATGGGCAAGGCGATGGACGATGCTTACATTTCCGACATTCTTTCACTTACCCTCAGTCCTGAGGCCCGTGAGAAGCATAAGGATCTTAAAATCGTTTACACTCCGCTTCACGGTGCCGGTGTCCGCATCGTTCCTGAGGCTCTGAAACGGCTCGGGTTCGAGAACGTCATCCATGTTCCGGACCAGGACCTGAGTGACGGCGATTTTCCGACTGTGGTTTCCCCGAATCCTGAAGAACCGGCTGCAATGAAGATGGCGCTGGACATGGCTGACAGGAAAGGAGCGGACATCGTGATGGCTTCAGATCCGGATGCTGACCGTCTGGGCATTGCAGTGCGTGACAATGACGGCAAACTGATCCAGCTGAACGGCAATCAGACCGGATCCATCCTTACGTATTACATCCTGACCCGCTGGAAGGAACTTGGCAAGCTTGATTCCACGAAGTACATTGCCAAGACCATTGTGACATCGGAACTGATTGCCGAAATCGGACGCAGTTTCGGAGTCAAGTGCTACGACGTGCTGACCGGATTCAAGTACATCGAGGAGATAGTCCGCGAGAATGAAGGCAAGGGGGAGTTCATCTGCGGAGGCGAGGAAAGCTACGGCTTCAATGTCGGCGAGTTCGTGCGCGACAAAGACGCTCCTGTAGCCTGCATCATGGTGGCCGAGTGCGCTGCATGGGCGGCTGAACAGGGATTGACCCTCTATCAACTGCTTCAGCGGATTTACTCTGAATACGGTTACCGGAAGGAGTCTCTGGTTTCTCTTGTGCGCAAAGGCAAGAGCGGAGCTGAGGAGATTCAGAAGATCATGGCGGACCTTAGACAGAATCCGCCGGCGGAGATTGCCGGCTCAAAAGTCATCAAGGTGATTGATTACAACGAGCCTGAGAAGACCGGGCTGCAGAAATCGAATGTTCTCCAGTTCTTCAATGAGGCCGGTGACATAGTTTCCGTCCGTCCGTCAGGCACGGAGCCGAAGATCAAGTTCTATTTCGGAGCCAAAGGATCGGATGCGGACGCCAAGCTGAAGTCTCTTGAGAAGCAGTTCATCAGCTGATCCCTGCAAGGATGCAAGACAGAAAAAGCGTGGAATCTGAATGGATTTCACGCTTTTTTGATGAGCCACTCATCAGGCTCGAACTGACGACCTGCGCGTTACGAATGCGCTGCTCTACCGACTGAGCTAAAGTGGCCTGCTGCATTTCTCGTGGAAATGGACTGCAAATATAATCAATTTTTCTTAGAATCCGTTTTGATTCGGCTGAAATGTTCACGGAAGTGAAAAATCTTCATTGGTGCCTGTCTCTTGCGAAAGTTGGATTGTCCCATTTGAATATGTGGGCATAGTTGGTTAACTTTGCGGCATGTATTCAGACATCATCATCATCGGAGGAGGTGCAGCCGGACTCATGGCTGCCTACGGAGCCACGAAGGCACTCCCACTCGGAAGTTCGGCGAGAATCACGGTACTTGAGAAAATGCCCCGTCCCGGTAGGAAAATCCTGTTCACGGGCAAGGGACGTTGCAATTTCACCAATCTCAAGGATTGGAACGAATTTTCCAGACACATCCGGACGAACCCGAATTTCGTGAAACCGGCATTCTACAACTTCACCCCCGAGAACACGATAGACTTTCTGGAAAGCAACGGCCTTGAGACCGTGGTTGAGAGGGGAGACCGTGCGTTTCCATATTCCCACAGAGCTTCGGACGTGCTGGATACCATTGTTGAGGTGGTGAGACGGCATGGAGTGACTCTCCTCACTGACCGTGAGGTGACGGACATTCTTCCGGGATTCTCCCTCAGATGCGCCGACGGCGAGACTTTCGAATGCCGGAAACTGATCATTGCCACCGGTGGCCTTTCCTATCCCGGTACAGGATCTACCGGCGATGGCTACAAATGGGCTAAGTTCTTCGGACACAATGTCGTTTCCTGCTTTCCTTCATTGACCGCCCTTGTTCCGAAAGGCTACAAGATCATGGATCGCCCGGAGGATGACCTTAAAGGACATATTCACAGGGAAACACCGATGACGGGAAGCGGCGAGGCCTTGAAAGGAGCCAAACTTAAGAATGTAAACCTTACTGTGACGTATGATGGTTCGAAATCGGAGACCGAGTTCGGCGACGTGGATTTCACTGACGGTGGAATCGAAGGACCGATAGGATTCCAGGTCAGCCGCAAGTGCGTGAAGACTTTGATGAACGGAGGCAAGGTCGCTTTCTCGCTTGATCTCAAGCCGGGAGTGCCGCTTGAAGAACTTACCGGCCGCATCAGGACAATCTGGAACGAGATCAAGAACGATCCGCGCACGCGTCAGTGGAAGGACGGACGCGGGCTCAACGGCAAGGAGATGTACAGAATCCTGCTTGGCAAGTTGATGCCATGGGAACTGATCCCCGGATTTCAGGCATGGAATCCTGAAATAATGAAGATCGATTTGAAGAAGTCTGAATATGCACCAGGCCGTTCAGGCAGGCCGAACGGCCGTTTCAACCGCCAGCCGAGACGCTACTACGACATCGATCTGGATTCTCTGGCCAGAACTCTGAAGGATTGGAAATTCGAGATAATCGGCTATGTCGGCTACGAACGTTGCGTCATCACTGCCGGAGGAATATCCACGGATGAAGTGGCTCCGAGGACAATGGAGTCACGCATCAAGCCCGGCCTTTATCTTTGCGGAGAGATTCTTGACATGGACTGTGACACCGGCGGGTACAATCTCCAGTGCGCTTTTTCGACCGGGTATCTTGCCGGAGAATCGGCTGCCAGGTCTCTGGCCATAGGATAACAAGAAAAATATTCTATCTTTGCACGCATTTTTTTTCTGACGCAGGTCAACAATGAACGGAAAGTTGAAGAAGATCGCCGGCCTCGTGTGCACCGGCAAATTCTGGAAAGAGTTAGTCATTATGACTCTCGGCATGCTTGTCGCAGCTGCAGCAGTCTATTATTTTCTTGTGCCGAGCAAACTCATCATCGGCACCATATCCGGTTTGTCGATAGTCCTTTCCGGGATATGCGAAGCCTTTTTCGGAGTTCAGATCAAGGTCTCGCTTTTCGTTGTGATCATAAACGCAATCCTTCTGGTATTGGCCTGGTTCCTGATCGGAGAGGAGTTCGGTGCCAAGACCGTGTACACTGCGATGATCCTCGGACCGCTGATGGATTTCTGGGCTTGGGTCTTGCCTTATGAGAAGCTCATTGAACCGGGCATGATGTCCGTGATGGGCGACATCTGGTTCGATCTCTGCTGCTTTGTCTTGCTTCTGAGCATGTCGCAGGCGATTCTGCTCAACATCAATGCATCCACAGGAGGACTTGACATCCTCGCCAAGATAGTGAACAAGTACCTCCACTTCGACATAGGAGCCTCCGTAAGCGTCGCTGGAGCCGTAATATGCTGCACGGCATTCGCAATCAATCCGTTCAAGATGGTGATAATCGGACTTATCGGCACTTGGATCAACGGCCTTGTCGTGGATTATTTCACCGCCAGTCTGAACAAGAGGAAGAGGGTCTGCATCATTTCCGGTGATTATGACAAGATCCGCCGCTTCATCATTGACAGGCTCGGGCGCGGTTGCAGCCTTTACGAAGTGACCGGTGGTTACACGGATGAAAAGAACACAGAAATCCAGACTCTTCTGACTCAGGATGAATTCTCCAACCTTATGGAATATCTCAAGCGCGAAGGCATCAAGGCTTTCATTACTGCCGGCAACGTCAGCGAGGTTTACGGCCTTTGGCTGAAGCACAAGAAGTTCCATTTCTAGAGGCTTGATCCCGGCTTTTTACGGTCAAAAACAATTTCTTCTGCCTTATCGGTTTTCGCAGGATAATTTTTTTGCCTATCTTTGCTATTGTAAAAAATCAATTAGTTATGGCGGAGACCGACCCTGTCTATCCTCTCGATCCCGAGAAGGTTTATTATTCCATGGATGAATTGACCCTTGAAACTGAAGAAGGGCCGAAAACCTTGAGGGTCGGTTCATGGCTGAACTTCGATCCGGTCAGAATCCACAGGATGATAGTCAGGGAAAAGACCATGCAGGCGGACCAGTTTGAGGTTTACAACCCTCTGATGAGCAAGCTCCGCAGAGCTGATCCTCAGTACTACAAGCAGTTCATGGGTCTCGGTCTGACCATTGACTATCCCGGATACACATCTGAAATTCTTGCAAGGATTCCATTCGAGAACGATCCGGTCGGCTTCTATAAATGGTGGCGCAAGGGAAAGCATGAGGATAAAGTCTATCTTTCCAAGGCCAATCAGTTCAAACTTTTCCAGAAGGTCGCCTTGATGGAGCCGAAGATAATGCTCAAAAAGGATCTGGACTTTCTGAAATCTTTCTGACATTTCATTTTTACACTATGCAGGACTGGCTACAGGCTCTCAGACTTGACACATCGGCATCCGTAAAGGACTTGGAGTGTGATGTCTGGGACAACGACAATTGTTGCAATTACTCAGCTGACGGTACAAGATTGCTGGATGCGGAAAACTTCCCAGGCGAGGTTCATGTCAAGGATGGAGTCCGGATAATCTGCGACCGGGTTTTCGCATTTCAGGATTACATGGCTGAAGACAGAAAGGCAGGGGAGGAGATTCCCGAAGATGAAAGAGCCTCGTTTCTGGACAAGATCCAACTTCCGTCCACAGTCACTCACATCGGTCGGGAGGCTTTTTGTGAGTGCGGATGGCTGCGGAGCATCCGTCTTCCTAAAGATTTGGTGTTCATAGGTGACGGAGCTTTTCTTAAATGTTTCGAGCTGAGAAGTTTGAGTTGCCCGGCCGGCCTTGTTGCAATCGGTGACGGTGCTTTTGAAGAATGCTTCTCTCTGAGCAATGTCAGATTGAACAAAGGACTAAAAGCAATCGGTGCCGGAGCGTTTCTGGCCTGTGAGTCTCTGGAGGAGATTGTACTTCCGGGCGGTCTGGAATTCATAGGTGACGATGCTTTCTACGGAGCTTCACTGAAGAAGATATTCGTCCCGCGTGAAGCAAAGGATCATCTGATGGAACTTCTCCCGGAATGTCTTCATCGGAAAATACGGGTCATTCGCTAGAGTGAACTTTCCGAATTTAAAGTTTTTGATTACTTTTGAAACTGCGTTTATCAATAAACAGTTTTAAGGAATATTCATGAAAATGAATAAAATTATAAAAGTTTTCGCCGTTTTTGCGGCAGGTCTTGCGGTTGTGTCGTGCAAGACGACGGTTCAAATGCCTCAAGGCGTTGATTATCAGATGAACTACACTGTGGGTGACGCAACCTTTGACATGGTTGAGGTCCCGGCCGGACATTTCACGATGGGAATTTCCGAGGACAATCGCAGGAAAATCACCAACGGAATCGCACACGAAGTCGCTCTTGACGGATTTGTCATCAGTGCCAAGCCGGTCACGCAAGCTTTGTGGACGGCCGTGATGGGCGGCAATCCTTCCTCGGTTCAGAATCCTGACGCTCCTGTGGACATGGTTTCCTGGACTGATGCGGTGAAATTCCTCGGCAAATTGAACAAGGCTACCGGCAAGATATTCATACTCCCGACAGAAGCTCAGTGGGAGTATGCTCAAAGGATTCTGAAAGGCAAGGATTTTACGTCTGTCGCCGAATGGTGTCTTGACAGTTATGACGCCGTGCCGGAAGGCTCCACAAGCGATGACTATTTCAAGCCGATGGAACTGGCTGTCAACCCTCAGGGGCCAGCGGAAAAGGATGCCAAGGTTGTACGTACAGTACTTGAGAGAATGCCGGTGGACTGCCACACAAGCAAGGCCAAGGTCGGTTTCAGACTGGTACAGCCAACGGAGGACGTCCTGACTGACGCCGTCATTGCACAGCTTGACGGGACTGCAGTCGATCGGGAAAAAGTGGATGCTTCGGAGGCAGCGCCGGAAGTCTTCACCGTGGGGAATGTTTCTTTCAGGATGATGAAAGTCAAGGGCGGATCTTTCATGATGGGCTTTACTGCCTCCGACTCTCCCTACAACAACTTCAACGCTCCTGACAACGAAGTCCCTGCACATCAGGTCACGCTCGATGATTTCGAGATCGGTGAAACTGAAGTGACCGTTGCTCTCTGGAACGCAGTGATGGGTAGTGTCCCTTATCTTAACGAACTTGACGACCCACAGAAGCCTGTCGGAAACGTCTCCTGGTACAATTGTCAGACATTCATCAGCAAACTTAACGGGATTACCGGCCGCAAGTTCCGCCTTCCTACCGAAGCGGAATGGGAATATGCCGCCAGAGGCGGGCAGAAGTCACGTCACTATGGCT
>CAZXVE010000052.1:0-8975 GCA_964644125.1 uncultured Muribaculaceae bacterium | reverse complement strand
GATCAAGGCCTTTGTACTCTTTGAATGTCATAATTTTCTTTCTATTTTTGCATCGAGAAAAACATCAATCTGCCTCTGACGCAATCAAGATTGCAAAGATAATGATTTCCATGTTTTTTTTCAACAAACCAGATAACAGATGAACATTGTCGACATCATAATCCTTTTGTGCTGCGTACCAGCCATATTCCATGGCTTGTCCAAAGGATTCATCGCCCAGATGGCCGCCCTGGTAGCCTTGGTGCTGGGAGCATGGATGTCTTTTCATTTTTCCAGTGCAGTGGTGGAATGGCTCAAGCCGGCGGTTGATCTTCCCCCGGCTGTGCTTCAGGCAATAGCCTTCACTCTGATTCTGGCCGTTGTAATCATGGGGCTCACGCTTGTCGGAAAGATGCTGGAAAGCCTCGTGAAAATCGTAATGCTTGGCTGGCTGAACAAGCTTCTGGGAGTAGTGTTCTCACTTTTGAAAGTGCTGCTTGCGATGGGGCTGATCATTCTGATTCTTGATTCCGTCACGTCCGCATTGGAACTCGATTGTTCAAAAGCGACAGGAGAGTCCCTTTTTTATGCGCCGGTCAAGAATCTGGCCGACATCTTTTTTCCTTACATGAAAGAATTGATATTCAATAAATAATGAGTAGAATCATTCTAATAGAGACTTCCACTTTCCTCTGTTCCACGGCACTTGTCGAGGATGGAAGAATCGTCAGCGAAAGAATCAGCGATGAACCAAGAGCACATGCCTCCAAGACTGCGCCGTTCGTAAGCGGGATGCTTTCCGAAAGAGGATTGAAAGTGTCCGACTGCGATGCCGTGGCCGTGAGCAAAGGGCCGGGCTCCTACACAGGACTGCGTGTCGGCGTCTCTACCGCCAAAGGTCTCTGCTTCGGAGCCGGAATTCCGATGATTTCAGTCGGAACACTCGACACACTCGTCTGGCAAGCATTGGACGGGAATATGCTGCCGGAAGGCTGCCGCTACATCATTCCGATGATTGACGCGCGCAGGATGGAAGTCTACACGGGGATATTCACTCCGGACGGCAGGCAGGTCTCACCCACTACGGCACAGATCATCGATGCCGGCTCGTTCAAGCCGCAGCTTGAAGAAGGCCCGGTACTTTTCATTGGTGACGGAGCGGAAAAATGCAAGGGAATCCTGACAGGCACGAATGCAAGTTTCATCCAGTGCTGTCCGAAAGCCGCCTCAATGATGCATCCGGCAACGGAAGCGTTCGAAGCCGGAAAATTCGAAGATGTGGCCTATTTCGAACCGTTCTACCTCAAGGAATTCATCACTACGGTAAGCAAGAAGAAAATCATTTAAAAACAAGACATTATGAAATTCGGTGTTGCCAGCGACCATGCTGGATTCGAGTACAAGAGCAAGATAGCCGCTCTTCTCAAGAAAAAAGGCTATGAAGTTGTTGACTACGGAACCTATTCAGAGGACAGCTGTGACTACCCTGACTTCGGGCACGCTCTCGGCTCAGCCATCGACAAAGGAGAGGTTGACCTCGGAGTAGCTTTCTGCGGTTCAGGCAACGGAATCTCGATGACGCTCAACAAGCATCAGAATGTCCGTGCAGCCCTCTGCTGGGGGACAGAACTGGCCCGCCTCGCCAAGGCGCACAACAACGCCAATGTGCTTGTGATGCCGGCCCGTTTCATCTCCTACCAAATGGCCACCACAATTCTCAACAAATGGCTGACGACCGAATTTGAAGGAGGCCGCCACCAAAGACGCATCGACAAGATTCCTGTCAGCAAATAATTGGAGATAAAAGCATTAATAGCGGACAAAAATTTCCTTTCCGGTAATCCTCACTTTTCAGAAAACATTGAGGATTACCCGGAAGGAATTATTTTACCCATCGACAAGCCGTACCGCTGGACTTCAGCCGATGTCATCCGCAAGGTAAAATGGGCAGCATGCCGGCACTTCCACAAGAAGAACCTCAAGGTCGGCCACGCCGGAACACTGGACCCTCTTGCCACAGGAGTTCTGCTCGTCTGCATAGGCAAGGCCACAAAACTGGCGGAAACCCTTCAGAAGGAAGGAAAGGAATATGTCGCCGGAGTCTCATTCGGTGCCACAACTCCATCCTACGACCTTGAAAAGGCAATTGACAAGGAATATCCTAACGTAAATGTCACCGAACAGGCCGTTCGGGACATACTGCCACAATTTCTCGGAGAACAGGAGCAGATTGCTCCGCTGTTCTCTGCAAAATCCGTGGACGGGGTGCGGGCCTACGAACTGGCCAGAAGGCAATACCGTGAAGCTCACATAGGGAAAACCGAAGTGATGGCGGATTTTGACCACTCCATTGCCGAAACTCTCAACAAGCAGATCATCAACATTTCCAGTATCGAACTTCTGTCATTCTTCCCGCAAGGGAGACAAGAAAGTGTTCACTGCATTGGTGAGAATCTGAGGCCGAACCCCAGAATAAACGTCGTGGACACTTCCGGGATGCATCTTCCCCTTGCGGAAATCCGCATAGCATGCAGCAAAGGGACCTACATAAGAGCTTTGGCAAGAGACTTGGGAGAAGCGCTCGGAACAGGAGCGCATCTGAATTCGCTGAGGCGTACGAAATCCGGAGGATTTGAAGTCGGGAATGCTCTTTCAGTCGAGGCGGTAACCGGCATTCTTTGAAACATCCACGACTCCTTTGACCTTTCTGAAATATTTGGCGGTCTCTTCCAGAGTCTTTTCTTCCGGAATCCGGATTGCAAGGGCATTGATGAGACCATAGTCGTAGATGATTTCGGCTCCGTACTTCGAAACAGCCTTTTTAAGAGGGCCTATACCTATTCCTTCGTCATAGGAGATGATCAGAGTGTTCGGCGAATATGCCAGGCCAACTTGACGGGGTCTTGCCGGAGGCATTTTGCCTATCGACGGGATATCGGGAGAATCGAACGAATCAACCTTGGACAACTGTTTTTCTGTTCGGCTCATGGTACTGCAGCCGGTCATCGCCACAATTGCGGCGAACAGTACGAAAGAAGGATTTGTGAACGGACTTGTCATTCCTGAGAAACTGTTTCCAATTGAAAAATCACAGGTTGTTCCTTACAAGATTGAAGCCAGAAGACACCCATTCAGACATGGATTCTCCTTCAGCATAGACAAGATAGCCTTCTATCTCGTCCAAGGCATTGATGAATTTCTTCGCTTCGTCCAGACCGACAACCATGCAATATGTTGCATAGGCATCGGCCAGAGTCGCATTCGGGGCGACTATCGTGGCGCTGAGAAGGGAATGTGTGACAGGATAGCCGGTGCGGGGATCGACAGTGTGGGAAAATTTTCTGCCATCCTTGATGTAAAACTTGCGATAGTTGCCGGAAGTCACGACACCGCATCCGGTACCGTCACCCTGCCATATTCCCGCAAAGCCTTTGCCGCCGAGTTCCATGTTTCCGTCCACCGGCATATCCACTCCTATGGACCATGGCTTGCCGGACGGATTCAGGCCCTCACAATAAATCTCCCCGATGTTCACGAGCATGTCCCTGACTCCGACGGAGTGAAGATATTCAGCGATTTTGTCGCATGAATATCCCTGCGCGATGGCATTGAAATTAAGGTTCGGACGGATGCCGGCCACCAATGGTTTGATGTCCCAGTCATATTTATCCATCCCGCATCTCGCCCGAATGCTGTCCACAGCGGTGTCAGTCGGTAGCGAATCGTGCGTGAATCCGAATCCCCATGCATCGAACAAAGGTCCTGAAGCCATGTCCAACGCGCCTTCTGTCTCGTCATAAAGTTTTTTGGAAACCGTGAAGATCTCCCTGAACATTCCATTGAGATCCACCTCCCCGCCAGCGTTGAAACGGCTTAGCTGCGAACCCTTGTTGTACCCTGAAAGCGTCGTATCAATCAATGTAAGGATTGAATCCACGGCCTCCCTTACTTTGTCTACTCCGACGGTCAGGCCGGCCTGGCTGAATTTCACGGAGTACTCACCGCCCTGCGCGTAACCCGTCAATTCCTGAAAACCGGAATTCCGGCTGCATGACATGGCCGCTGCAAGGGCGGCTGAACAAAGGAGAACTGTTCTTGCAAATGTCTTTAAAGTTTTCATCACTGCAATTATAGGAATTTACATCCAAATAATGGCTTCAATGGACCAGTTTTTGTTCATGCGGTATCGTTTTTGCGTTTTTTATACGATATTTGCATTTTCAACAGAAAAAGATGAAGATAAGAAACATTATTCTGGCAGGGGTTTCCGCGGCCATGATCGCACTTCCTTCATGCAAGAAGGATGACGATTCAAGCAGCACAAAGGACTATCTTAGCGGGACCCTGACTTTCACCACGATGCCCGGCTACATGCTAAAAGGAGAGGAATATGATCTGACACCTTCAGGTCTTACAAATCCGGGAACCGGTCTGGCGGAAGACATCGGATACTATTGGACCACTTCATGGGACTCTGCCAAGGACACTACGAAAACCGAAAGCGACAAAGAGAGCGACGGTACTTTCAAGTTGACGGCACCTTCCGCCGTAGGAGAGTACACAGTCAGTGTCGTAGCGTTTGCAACCGGCTACTACACCAGTTCCGGGACCGCCACTTTCTATGTGGTTGATCCTGCTCTCGACTCTACCATAACCGGAGCGTACACGGGAAAAGATTCTGTTTTCACGGATTCGAGGGACAACAGATCCTACTACACCACCACATTCAACGGCAAGACCTGGACAAAAAACAATCTTTACTATTCAGGTTCCGGAGCATCCTATGAAAGCAGCAGTGCCATGGATGCCATATTCGGCCGTTTCTACACTTGGAACGAAGCAGTCAAGGCCTGCCCTGAAGGATGGCATCTTCCGTCTGATGCAGAATTCGCGGAAATGGCCAACGCCTTTGCGTCGGAAGGGGCGAAGTTCACTGAAAGAGAGACATTTACAGGAGTCGCCGGAAATCTCATGGTTGATGCAAGGTATCTGGGGACCAGGATGTGGGAGTACTGGCCTCAAGTCAAAATCACGAACAAGACCGGATTCTCCGCTCTCCCTGTCGGATATGCCATTGACTTGAGCGACAAGCCGAAATTCTTGAGCGTCGGGGACTATGCCATGTTCTGGACCTCCGATTCCAAGGATGACAGCAAGGCCTACTGCCGTTACATTTATGTAAAGCAGAATGACATTATGGTCAACGCGCAGGACAAGGAATCGTTCAGAGCGTCTGTAAGATGCGTGAAGGATTAGCGAAGATCCGTAATCACATAAGAAGAATCGAGAGTCTTTTCGTCAAAACGGAAAGACTCTTTTGATTTGTCTCCAACCTCAAATCTAAGGTTGGAGATCGTGAAATCAGACACGGATCCATCATTGAGCGTAACCTCAGCTCCTACCAGAGTCGTTGTTCCGCTTCTGAAAAACAGTGTGAGACCGGAGATGTCCATCGAACCTTTCCCTTTATGGACTGGAGAAAGAACAGAGGCATCAACAGCTTTGCCTCCGAATCTGGAACCTCCGAAGGAAGTTTCCGTGAACGCATCGTCAATCGAGACAATCATCTGAGCCGGATTGGTTGCGTAGCCGTCAAACGAATCTTCAACAGATTCGACAAGAGCTTCCTCGGATATCCTGTCGATTGTCCAACGGGTTTTCCCGTCGCACCAGAGTTCAAGCCCGTTGCCGTCAACAAAGAAAGAATTCCCCTGAACCTTCACCGCTCCGTTGCCTGTCATCTTCGCCTTCCTGGTCGGCATGGTAAAGGAATAGTCAAACGAAACCAGCGAAGACGAAACTTTGGCTATGAAAGTCTCCAACGTCCTGCTCTTGGCAAGTGAAACCTCCGGCAGTGCCATGACTGCCACCACTGCAATGATGATTATTCTTGTGATTGTCCTCATATTTTTCCGTGCGCCTGAACAAATCATACCCCAGGGGTACATTACTGATTCTTGTAAGCTTTGATAATCTGATCCAGTTCGTCAAGGCTTGCCACAAGCACCTGACGCGGCTTTGAACCTTCCTGCGGACCGACGATTCCGGCAGCCTGCAATTGATCCATTACCCTGCCGGCTTTTGCATATCCCATACCCAGACGCCTCTGCAGATCCGATGTGGAGCCCCTCTGACTCATCACCACCAGTCTGGCAGCTTCATCAAAACGCTCATCAAGTTTTGTCATGTCAACCATTCCTCCGGATCCCTCCTCAGTTTCATCATCCACTGAAGGCAGATAGAACGGAGTGTCATAACTCTTCTTGTAACCTTCCTGGGATCCGATGTAATCGGTGAGACGGTTGATTTCCTCACTGTCAATATAGGCGCACTGAACGCGCTCCATTTCGACTCCGGCATAATAGAGCATGTCTCCCTTTCCTATGAGTTTTTCCGCTCCTGGAGAATCAAGAATGGTAGAGGAATCTATCCTGGAGACAACTCTGAAGGCGATTCTGGTCGGGAAGTTGGTTTTGATAAGTCCGGTTATCACGTCCACGGACGGCCTCTGAGTGGCCAGGACCACATGTATGCCAGCCGCACGTCCTTTTTGGGCAAGCCTGATGATGGAAGTGGTTATACTTCTCGCCACAGCCTTGGCATCACCGCTGCCGCCCACAGACATTGTCAGGTCGGCGTATTCATCAATTATGGTGACTATGTAAGGAAGGAACCGGTGCCCTTCATCCGGACGGAGCTTGCGGCTACGGTATTTCTCGTTGTAAGTTTTGATATTAGGCACGGAAGCCTTGCTGAGAAGTTCGTACCGCTGATCCATTTCGATGCAGAGTGACCTCAGGATCTTGTCCGCCCTGTCAGCCTTTTTGACAATGGCATTGTCCTTTTCTTCCTGTTCGTCATTGTAAGGAAGGACTGCGAGGTAATGCTTCAGAAGATGCCCATAGGCCGAGAACTCGACCATCTTTGGATCTATGAAGACAAGCTTGAGTTCTGAAGGATGCTTTGAGTACAGCAAAGAGGCGACTATCACATTCAGGCCCACGGACTTTCCTTGTTTTGTAGCTCCGGCAACGAGAAGATGCGGAGCGTCGGCAAGATCGAAGACCTTGACTTTCTGCTGGATAGTGTAGCCGATCGCAACCGGAAGCTCGGCCTTGCTGGTCCTGAACGCGGAATCGTTCAGAACAGCGCGCATCGGCACGATTGAAGGATGATCGTTGGCAACCTCTATGCCCACGGAATCCGTAAGGGTCACGACACGGACTCCGCGCGCATGCAGATGCATGCCAAGATCCTCCTGCAGTTTCTTGATCTCGGAGATCTTGACTCCCGGAGCAGGATAAACCTTGTAAAGGGTGACGGTCGGACCGACAATGGCCTGGACATCATTGATCTGAATCCGATAGTTCTCCAAGGCATTGCGGATTCTGACATTGTTTCTGGCCAGTTCCTCATCCGAAACTTCGTTGTTGTTTGACGAGTAAGATTCCAGAAGTTCCAGTGAAGGAAAACGGTAATCCGGCAATTCGTCCCTTACGTTAATCCTCGGAAGGTCGGACTTGATCACCGTAGTCAGCGCATCACCTTTAATTATTTCCAGAGACTTTTCCGGCTCCTTGACCGGCGCAGAGACCGGGGCTTTCACCGGTTCAGGGACTTTCACCGGTTCAGAAGTCTTCATTGTTTCAGGGGATCTCACGATTTCAGGATCGCGAACCTTTTCGGATTCCGGAGTCAAGCCGTTCTCCGGTCTGCCGGCCTCCGGAATGCGCCGATCCTGCAGACTGTCCTCTTCATCTTTTCTCTTTCCAAGAGACATCAGCCAATCGGAGAATCTTCTGGAAGCCAGAACCAGCCAGACGACCGCAACGAAAACAATCAGGAATCCTGTCAGTATCCGGCCGAACACCACCGATGACCACTTGACGACGGATTCACCGCACTCTCCTCCAAGTCCACCTCCGAAAGCATTGCCCATTCCCGACAGATCCGAGATGAACGCAAGGATGAAGGAAGATATCATCGCCCCGGAAAGAGTCAGAAGAATGGTCTTGGCCATAGAATAATGCCAGCGGTGCAGAAGAAGCCTGACCGAAACAGCGAAAAGAATCACCACCAACGCCATGCTTCCAAGACCGAACCATCTGCGCACCAGCAGATCCGCCCATCTGTAACCGACCTTGCCTGCGGCATTGCTGACTCTGACGGACGTGTCCGCCAAGGCGGAAGACAGCGAACTCTGGTCGGCTTTCCAGGTAAAGAGGTAGGAGATGCCCGCAAGCAATGTGAACACTGCCAGCAATGCGACCGCCAAACCGATGACCTTGGTCAGTCTGGCCTTGTCTTCATCATCCATGTTTCTCCAGAATCCGAACACTATTTTCTGTTCTTGCGGTTACCCTTCTTGTTGTTGTTCCTGCGGTTCTGCCCCATGTTAAGGTTCAAGCCAGGACGGGAGAAATTCGAGTCAAATGAAATCTTTGTGAGTTCCAGATCAGCCGGGACCTGAATCCGATAGCCGGAAAGTTTCTCGATGTCAGCGAATATGGTCTCGTCAGCCACGCTGTCCTTGTTCCAGATCAGGTACTGCTGTCTCATGTAGATGGCCAGTGAACGCAGCATGGCACGTTTGACATCACCTTCAGGTTCCCCGGCAATCAGGTCGATGATGCTCTCGATGTTACGCCCGTAATGGTTTGCACGTACCGGTGTCTTGTTGATGGGAATCTTGACAGGCGGCTCATCCATGGACTCCGGCTGAGGAGCCGGGTACGGAGAGTCTATGTCCAGATCATAGCCTGCGATCATGTAGAGATGATCCCAAAGCTTCTGTTCATAGTTCTCCTGCGTGTGGACCTGAGGATTCAGAGCCTCCATGACCTTGACCACCGCCTTTGCCTGTTCGCTTCTCTTGCCGCGGTCAGGAATGGCTTTCACCTGCTCGACCATATTCAGCACAATACGGCCGTACTCAGGCATTTGAAGCTTCTCCTTTTCCGTGTTGTAGTAAAGCTTTATAGAGTTGTCGTTCGCTT
>CAZXVE010000051.1:0-9091 GCA_964644125.1 uncultured Muribaculaceae bacterium | reverse complement strand
GGTCGAGCTTGCCTTTCGCGGCCTGTTCGTTCAGGTTGATCGCGAACTTGGGCAGAAACTGCAATGATGTGTTTTTAGTGTTGTTTTCCATAATAGTTTTCCTTTAGGTCTCCGGGCACCGCCGCTCGCGGCCTTTGCCGGTTCACGGGACGGTCGATAAAAGCCGCCTGGTCCGAAGACCAGACGGCTGAAAGTCAAATTATGTTCCGCAGCCAAAGCTGCTGACAAAATGTCAGTTATTCAGCAGATGATTCTGCAGATGGAGCCTCCTGAGCCGGATCTGCCTGCTGCACAGGAGCTGAAGGGAACTCAGGCTGAGAAACGGCATTCTCGATCTTGTCTGTCACATCAACACCTGAAGCCACAGTTCTGATCGTGAAAGATGAAATGATGGAAACTACAAGAATGAAGGTGACGAGACACCATGAAAACTTTTCAAGGATGTCTGCAGTCTGTCTTACACCAAGCGTTTTGTTGGCTGAAGTGAAATTGCTGGCCATTCCCTGTCCTTTTCCGTTCTGAAGCAGCACGACAATAATCAGAAGGATAGCCGCGATGACAATACAAACTGTGAGAAATGTGAACATATTCTTAAATTTTAATTTTCCAGTTGCTGCAATTTTTCAATAAGGGATGCAAAGTAAGCACTTTTTTCCGGATATCGCAAGACAAGTCGGGAATAAATCTTCTTTGCCTCAACAAAGTAGCCCTGATCAGCATAGATGGCAGCAAGCGTCTCCGTGCAGAAGCCCAGCTCCGGATCCTCCCACCTGTGTCCGTCCTGATCATCGCTGCGCTCGGTCCTGAAGTTGGAGAAAACATTGTCCTCATCCTTCCTGACCTCGGCATACTGTTCAGGAGAGAAGAAATCCCCTCCTGCCACACGAACGGCACGGCGGTTTTTCAAGGGTTGCGGCTCCGGATCCGTCTCTGCGGCCTTCGAAGGCAGGTCGGTCCTGAGATATTCCTTTATCAGATGTCCCACATCCTTGTCGGAATAGTCTCCGGCATGGGCCGCCCGCATGATGTCCGAAATCAAAGTTCTGGAAGCCACGTACATCGCCGCATCCGAGTACTGCGTACGTCCCCATTCGCTGCCTCCGACCCTGGACATTCTAAGACACAATTCCTTCCGGGCCCCGCCGAACCATGGATAAAGGTTTATCACTTCAGTCAGCTCGTCCATGGTCAAAGACCCGAGATCCTTTTTCACTTCCGTCATACTACCACTGGGCCACACAAGCGTTAAACATGTCCTCGACCAATTTTTCGATTATCTCCTGACAAAGAGAAGACTCGACGGCATCCAAAGAATTTGTGGAGTCATAGTCGGAATATGCCGAGAAACTCTTGTCAAAATCGTCCTCCGGGAACTTCTTGTTTGAGAATGTAAGCTTGACAGTGACCGTAAGGCGGTTCTGAGCGGCCACCTCGTTTGCAGTCACTGCTGCGGCCCTGACCTCATAACCGGTCACGGCTCCTGAAAGTTCAAGATCCCCATCCATGTCCACCTGCTCCAGTTTGGTAAGTTTGCGGAACTTGTCCTTCATGGCCTCGGTAAGATCATTGCTTAGGTTAGGATTAACCTTCAGAGCCTTATAATCAAAATAATTAATCGTAACCGTCTTCACTTCCGGCTGGATGGACGTGCCGGAAAACGAGTATTTGACCATGGAGCAGCCACCGAGGAAAACGGACAGCGACAAGGTCAATGTCAAAAGGAATTTATTCATATTTTCAATTCATCGCCCGCAAGCAGGCTACTGCTGTAAACAAACGCTTCATTTTTCGTCCAGATGGTACTTCTCTATCCAACGATAGAGGGTACGTTCGGATATTCCCACCTCCTGAGCCGCCAACTTGCGGTTGCCTCCATGCTTTTCAAGGGCTTTTTCTATCATCTCGAGATTGGACTTCTTGAGCGAAAGTTCCTGAGGCTTCGGGTCATCCGTTCTTATGTCAACCACCTTGCCGATCTCTCCCCTGGTGACAGGAGCACCGAGACCCTGCCACTCAGCCTCCTCCGGTTCTTCGGCAGGTCTTAGTGCCGGGGTTGATGCCTGAGTGCCCACATTGCCGGAATCGAGTCTCGCCTTGAGATCGTCCACCTCCTGTTTGAGATCAAGAATGGCTTTGATGATCATCTGCTTGTCCGAGTCCGGAATTTTGGACCCGGCATTGCCGGACATAGTGGCCGGCAGAAGGCCGGCTTCCTCTTTTGGCATGTAACCGGAAAGAGTCTGCGCATCAATGACGCATTTCTCCGAAGTACGGGTCAGTCTTTCCGATTCCAGAGCCGTTACAGTCTCAGCTATGTTTTTCAGCTGACGGATGTTCCCGGGCCAGCGGTAGTTTATCAGAAGGTCTATCGCATCATTGGTCAACGAAACCTTGCCCATACCGTATTTCTCCGAAAAATCCGAAGTGAACTTCCTGAACAGAAGGTAGATGTCCTCCTTGCGGTCCCGAAGGGCAGGCATCTGAATCTGAATGGCATTGAGCCGGTAGTACAGATCCTCCCTGAATTTACCTTTCCCCACCGCATAAAGAAGGTTGACATTTGTGGCGGCGATGACCCGCACGTCCGTCTTCTGAACCTTGGAAGAGCCCACCTTTATGAACTCCCCGCTTTGAAGCACACGAAGCAGTTTCGCCTGAGATGCCAAAGGCAGTTCGCCTATCTCATCGAGGAAAAGGGTTCCGCCGTCAGCTTCTTCAAAATAGCCCTTTCTTGTCTCTATGGCACCGGTGAAGGAACCTTTTTCATGTCCGAAAAGTTCAGAATCTATCGTCCCCTCAGGAATGGCACCGCAGTTTATCGCAAAATATTTGTTGTTCTTGCGAAGGCTGTTCTGGTGGATGATTTTCGGAATATTCTCCTTGCCCACACCGCTCTCTCCGGTGACAAGGACCGTCAGGTCAGTCGGAGCGACAGCCATGGCCGTTTCCAAAGCACGGTTAAGAGCGGCATCATTCCCGATGATGTCGTATTTGTTTTTAAGTCTTTGCAGATCTTGTGAATCCATAGTATTTGCTCAGAGTTTGGCAAAGTTAACAAAATAATAATTATCTTTGTACATTTGTTAGAAGCATTGAAATGCAATCTTTAATCATCAATTATATGAAAAAGACATTCAAACTTTTTGCTGCGGCCGTCATCGGTATGACCGCTGTCGCTTGCTCTTCAGCCGAAAAAATGGCAGAGCTCGCTGACAATGTGACAGTTAAATGTGATCCTGCGGTTCTGGAATGTGTCGCCGGCAACATCGACGCCACCGTTTCAGTTACCTATCCGGAGAAGTATTTCCATCCTAAGGCCATCCTTGAAGTCACTCCGGTTCTCGTCTATGACGGCGGAGAAGCCAAGATGACTCCTTTCATGTACCAGGGCGAAAAAGTAAAGGACAACTACAAGGTTGTCGCCAAGGACGGAGGCACCGTCACTGAGAAAGTTCACTTCGACTATGTCGAGGGTATGGAGCAGTCTCACCTTGAGCTTCGCGGAATCGTCAAGTACAAGGCAAAGTCCTACAAACTTCCTGTAAAGAAAGTTGCCGACGGTGTCAACACCACCTACATGCTTGTGAAGGCAGCCGGACAGGTTCCGCTCAAGGCTGACGGCTATCAGGCCGTTCTTCAGCAGACAGCCGAGGGACAGATCCTCTACAACATCAATTCAGCCGATGTTCAGTCAAAGCAGCTCAAGGGACAGTCCATCAAGGATTTCCAGAATGCTCTCGAAGAAATCAAAGCCAACGAGAGGAAGACTCTTGTCGGAACCGAGGTTGTCGCTTACGCTTCACCTGACGGTGGCGAGAAACTCAACAACACCCTTTCCGAGAAGCGTTCGAAGTCAGCCGACAAGGCTTGGGACAAAGTGATGAAGGGCAAGGACGTAGCTGACCCTGAGGTCAAGAGCGTAGGTCAGGACTGGGAAGGATTCCAGGAACTCGTCCAGAACTCCAACATTGAGGACAAGGACCTTATCCTCCGCGTCCTTTCAATGTACAGCGACCCTGCAGTTCGTGAAAGCGAGATCAAGAACATGTCTTCAGTCTACACCGAGCTTAAGAGCGGTGTCCTTCCTGAGCTCCGTCGTGCGAGATTCATCGCCAACGTTGAGTTCAAGAACTACACTTCTGACGAGCTCATGGAACTGGTTGAAAGCAACGTCGACGTTCTCGACGAGTCTGCTCTTCTCCACGCCGCCACCCTCACAAAGGATCTTGACAGCAAGGTTAAACTTTACAACAAGGCCATCAGCAAGTACGACAGCGACGCCGCAAGGTTCAATCTTGCAGCATCATACCTTAATGCAGGTGATGTCAAGAAGGCCGAGAAGGCTTTCGCTGATGTTCAGACCAAGGACTCCGACCTTACCAATGCTCTCGGTGTCATCGCTCTCCGCAAGGGTGACTACACTACCGCTGCAAAGAACTTCAAGAAGGCCGGTACAGACGCAGCAAAGGCCAACATGGGTGTCGTAGACATCCTCACCGGTGACTATGAGAAAGCCGTTCAGGATCTCAAGGACGTAAAGGGCTGCTGCCACAACACTGTTCTTGCCTACGTCCTCACCAACCAGCTTGACAAAGCTTCCAAGGCCGCTCATTGCAAAGACGCAAAGGTTGACTACCTCAGAGCCGTCATCGCTGCACGTCAGGGCAACTTCGATCTCGTGAAGACCTGCCTCGAGTCAGTAGCCAAAAAGGACAAGGCACTTGCCGAGAGAGCCACAAAGGACATTGAGTTCGCAGAGTACTACAAGTAATCCCGAATTCAAGGCTCAATGAATATCAACGGAACCCGGCAGAATACCTGGTTCCGTTTTTTTATACCTATATAATTAAAAGGTTTTGCCTTGTCGGTATTTTTCATTAAGTTTGTAAATATGATCAGAAAAATATTCATTCTTGGCGCGCTGCTGGCAGCGATGCCATTGGTTTCGGGACAGGAGACAAAGATTTCCGGTTCCGATGCGGTTCAGCGGCAGGACGCTGAGTTTGTAAGCGAATACCTCACACCGACACGGATCATCTTTTCCAAGGGAGGAGTAACCGGGGCTGACAACCTGCTGAAATCCTTCTGCGGACAAGTTTCCACAAACGAACCCGATGTGTGCGTGTTCAGAAACAAGGCTGACGGCAGAAGTTCCATCCTGCTTGACTTCGGAAAGGAAATCCAGGGCGGGATCCAGATTGTCCGGGCGATGTCAGGGAACAAGGCCGCAGCACGTTTCCGCATCTGCTTCGGGGAATCCGTCACCGAAGCGCTCAGCAATGTCGATGATCCAGGCACCACTGCGACCAACGAGCATTCTGTCCGCGATTTCGAGATCTCGGTCCCGTGGCTCGGCGCGGCTGAATATGGCAACACAGGTTTCCGCTTCGTGCGACTGGACCTGCTCGGTGAGGACACGGAAGCTCTGCTGGTCGCAGTAAGAGCCATCTCACGCTACCGCGACATCCCTTATGTCGGACAATTCAAATGCAGCGACGAAAGACTGAACCAAATCTGGATGACCGGAGCCTACACGGTTCACCTCAACATGCAGGAATATGTCTGGGACGCGATCAAGAGGGACCGCCTTGTTTGGATCGGAGACATGCATCCGGAAGTCATGACCATAAACACGGTGTTCGGCAACCACAAAGTCGTGCAGAAAAGTCTTGACTATGCAAGAAACAGCACCCCGGCAAGTGCGTGGATGAATGGAATATGCTCATATTCATTGTGGTGGATCATAATCCAGCACCATCTTTATGAATATTACGGCGATCTTGACTATCTGAAGGAGCAGCAGACATACCTTAAGGACCTGCTTCACACAGTGATGGCAAACTTCGACGGATCAAAGGAGAACTTCAAGGACGGGCGGTTCATCGACTGGCCGACTTCAGAAAAGCCGGATGCTATCCACGCCGGCCTTCAGGCACTTTCAGTTAGAGCCATGGATGCCGGTGCGGACATGGCAGGATGGCTGGGTGATGACAAGCTGAAAGAAGAATGCGCAGCTGCAGCCTTGAAGTTAAGAAAATACCGTCCGTCTGTCACGACAAGCAAACAGGCTGCGGCTCTGCTCTACCTTGAAGATATGGCGGACACGGAGGAAGCGCGGAATGTGATACTGGCTGGTGGAGCCAAAGGATTCTCTTCATTCATGGGCTACTACATGCTTGAGTCTCTGGCCAAAAGCGGCAATTACGACGAAGCGATGAATATCATCTCTGACTACTGGGGAGCTATGCTGGATCTCGGAGCAACTACTTTCTGGGAAGACTTTGACTATTCCAAGGCCGCAGAAGCCGGAAGAATTGACGAAATTGTCCCTGAAGGGAAATACGACATCCACGCAGATGGAGGAGCCTACTGCTATGTCGGACTGAGACACAGCTTCTGCCACGGCTGGGCATCCGGACCTACTACATGGTTGAGTTCCCATGTACTTGGCATCGAACCTGCCGAACCAGGATTCAAGAAAGTCAGAATCAATCCGCACCTCGGATCCCTGGAATGGGCTGAAGGTTCCTATCCGACCCCTTATGGACCGATCACCGTATCTCATAAGAAAACGGCCGACGGGAAAGTCAAGTCAGAAATTCATCTGCCAAAGGGAGTGAAACTTGTTAAATAAGAAAAGTAAAATCAAAAAAGAGGTTGGTTAAAAGTTTAACCAACCTCTTTTTTGTTGTGCGGTAGGTGAGAGTCGAACTCACACGGGCTTGCGCCCACTACCCCCTCAAAGTAGCGTGTATACCATTTCACCACTACCGCAAGTATGTCTCCCTTCAAATCGGGATTGCAAAGTTAGAGTATTTTCCTGAAATAACAAATTTTTTTCATAAATAAATTTTAATCCGTATCTTTGCGAGCCTTCACGAGTTGGAGGTTAAAGGTTTACTATTTATTAACAAAACAAAACAGATTCAACAATGGCTGTTAAAATCAGACTTCAGCGCCACGGAAAGAAGAATTTCGCATTCTTCCACATTGTTGTGGCTGACTCACGCGCACCACGCGACGGTCGTTTCATCGAGCAGCTCGGCTCCTACAACCCTAACACCAACCCTGCCACCATCATTCTTGATGGAGAAAAGGCTCTCAAATGGCTCAATGTCGGCGCACAGCCTACACTTGTTGCCCGCAGAATCCTCTCTTACGAGGGAGTTCTCCTGAGAAAGCACCTCGAAGGCGGAGTAGCCAAGGGAGCTCTTACACAGGAGCAGGCTGATCAGAAATGGAATGCTTGGAAGGCAGAGAGAGACTCCAAGATCAATGCCAAGAAGGCTGGCCTTGTAAAGGATGCAGCTGACAAGGCAAAGGCTGCTCTCGAGGCCGAGAAGAAGGTTAACGCGGAAAGGGCAGAGGCTCTCGCCAAGAAGGCTGAGGAACTCGCCGAGGCTCAGCGCAAGGCTGCCGAAGAGGCTGCCGCAGCAAAAGCCGCCGAGGAAGCCGCAGCTGCCGCCGAGACTGCTACCGAAGCTCCGGCAGAGGCCTAATCCGATGTCCAGGGCAAAATCAGAACTTCTGTGTGTTGCCCGGGTACTGAAGTCCAACGGTACCGAAGGCGAAATCCTCATTGGATTTCGCGGAATTGACCCCGAGGACTTGAAACTGACGGAACCGGTGTTCATCTCTTTCGATGGACTTCCGGTTCCGTTTTTTATTGAATCTTTTTCCAGAAAGGGCACAAACAGAGCTCTTGCACACCTTACCGGTGTCAGGAACCTTGAAGATGCAGAAGAACTTGTCGGCAAGGAGATATTCACAAGACCCTGCGGCATCGATGAAAATGCAGGTCCTGACGACAGCCTTTCCGTAGAAGACCTGATTGGATGGACAATGTTGGATGCTGATGACAAGGCCATCGGTGAAATCACTGGCTACGAAGACATTCCAGGCAACCCTTGCCTCTATGTGGAGACCGAAAAAGGGCAGGCGATGATTCCTTTGCATGAAGATCTCGTCCTGTCCATGGATGAAGATTCAAAGACCATCGCGGTTGATGTACCCGAAGGCCTGATTCGATAACCAACAAATTCCAATCAATACTCGACCGAGATTGATGCCATCAGGATGTCGAGACAGAAAGACTGCGGCAATGCAACGGAAGACAAAGAGAACTTCACTGCATCCACATCATGCTGTTTTGCAGTTTTCATATTCCATGCTGTCCAATCCTTAACGATTTTGTGCTCACTCCCTGTGTAGTCCACCAAATCAAATTCTTCAGTGCAGACAGCACTGTCCTTCAGGTAGAAAGTCGCCGTAACCTTAAGATATTCGCCATCCGCAATCAATCCTTCTTCAGCAAGTTTCTCAACGTACTTGGTGTTGTTTATGTAAAATCCGAGCACGCGGCATGACGATGCGGAGAAATAGTCACCGTACTTGAACACAATGTCATAGCTCGAAGACGATGACGGTGAGAACACCGCATAAGTCTTGCTGGTGAAGTTGTTGTCAGGATCGGTGTACCCGGCGTACTTACCTGCTGAAGTGAACATCAAAAGTTCATCCGTGTCAGACTCACTCCCCTTCTTCAGAGATACCTTCCAGCCTCCGTTGAAACCCGTATTGGCATCATCGCAACTGGTGCACAACGATGAATAGTTGTCCAGCATCAGGTATTTGTTGTAGTAAAGGCTGTCGACGGTAGGATACTCGGTTGAATTTTCGGCCACATAATAGAAGTTGCCGGTCAAGGTATAGTTCAACGTAGACGGTTTGTTCTCACAGGAAACCGCGACGGCAAGAATGACCGCCATGATGATGAGTCTGATTGAGTTTTTCATAAAGATCGCTTATTTCGTTGAGCCGCTAAATTACAACATTATTTCAACAGTCCCAACAAAATCTGCCGGACCGGTCAGCCATACATTGCGGAAACATGGATTCCCGTCTTCAATACCGGGGACAAAGTCAACCGTGAGATCGGCTATGGCAGCCTTAACTGCACATGACGCAGTTTTTCCCGGCTCAACACATCCCATAACTCCTTGAGAATATGCCGCCAGCGCTGAAGCGACAATTCCAGTGCCGCATGCCAGAGTTTCGTCCTCCACTCCTTTCTCGAAAGTCCGGACGTGAA
>CAZXVE010000050.1:0-9536 GCA_964644125.1 uncultured Muribaculaceae bacterium | reverse complement strand
TGGACATGAGCGCCTACGACCAGTACTTCTCCGGCGACATGCAGAATTTCCACGTTTCCGATGCTGATCTCGCAAAGTACATCAAGTCAGCCGACGACCTGAACAAATAACTGTTCAGAGACAAAGGCTGGAACACTCCCAACAATGACGGAGTACAGATTATCCATTTAAATTAAAGACCGGAGGACCTTTAACCTGAATTTTGCACATTACCAAAATTCAGAACAGAGGTCCTCCGGTCTTTTACAAGAAACCGAACCAGAGCCACGCAGGATCATATCGGCAAGGTCTTCTCACGGAGCCAGACGGCGACTTCGGAAGAGAGGTGTGGGGAAAGGGTGCGGTAAACGCGCTCGTTATAGGCATTCAGCCAGTCGATTTCGGCACGGTCAAGCAGAGTCTTGACGATGATCGAAGTGTCGAAGTGACAGAGGGTCAACGGTTCGAATTTCAACCAGTGGCCGAAATCGTTCTCTCCTGCATCCACACAGAGAACAAGATTCTCATGACGGACACCGAATTTCCCCTCCCTGTAGATTCCAGGTTCATCGCTTGTAACCATCCCCGGAAGGATAGCCTGACTGTTGAAATTCTGACGGATGTCCTGCGGTCCTTCATGGACATTGAGGTAGAATCCAACACCGTGACCAGTTCCATGGCCGAAGTTACGGAGGGAATTCCACAACGGTTCACGGGCAAGAACATCCAATTGACAACCGGCGGTTCCCTTGGGAAACACTGCTTTGGACAAGGCGATGTGACCTTTCAGAACCAGGGTGTAGTCCTCTTTCTCAAGTTGGGTACACGGCCCCAAAGGAACTGTTCTGGTGATGTCCGTGGTTCCGAACAGGTACTGTCCTCCGGAATCGCACAGATAAAACCCTTCAGGGCGAATCTCCGCGGAACCTTCCTCAGGGGTGACATAATGAGGCAGAGCCGCGTTCGGACCATAAGCAGAAATCGTCTCGAAACTCTCCCCCCTGAATCCTTCGATTCCTGAACGGAGTTCATGCAATTTCAGGGAGGCTTCATATTCATTGATTGAAATGCCGGCCCCGACTGAAGTTTGCAGCCAATGAAGGAAGCATTCCATGGCAAGCCCGTCAACAAGATGGGCCTCCTTCATCCCGCTGATTTCAGTTTCGTTCTTGACAGACTTCCACAGACCGACAGGTGAAGTGCCGAAAGTCAGAGAAAGGGAGCGGCATTCCTTCAGAATACTGATCAGATTGAAATTCAGAGTGGAAGGATCGACAAAAAGTGAATTTACACATCCGTCACC
Source organism: uncultured Muribaculaceae bacterium (assembly GCA_964644125.1). Classification (GTDB taxonomy): domain Bacteria; phylum Bacteroidota; class Bacteroidia; order Bacteroidales; family UBA932; genus Cryptobacteroides. The sequence continues at coordinate 8,254 of CAZXVE010000050.1, read as the reverse complement.
GGCAATGGAGGAGATAACCATGCCAACATCGGAATATTCCTGAATATTCACTCCGTCTTCTGAAAGTTCATGGAAACTTGCTTCCGTTTCTGCATCGTCATCAGCAGCAGGACCTTTTCTGACAAACCATAAAATGCTATCACAGGTTATCAGCAGATAAGACATCACAACCGGATTGTAGGCCACATCCTGACCGCGGACATTAAGCATGTATGCGATTTCGCCCAGGGCCGTCAGAAGCACAGCATCATATCCTCGCGCAAACATCCAGTCCCGCAGCAAGGCCATCTTTTCCGATCTTGAACGGCCAACTTGATCTGTGCCAAGGGTAATGATTGGAGTTTCAGGGATTTCAGGCCTGTCATGCCACAAAACATCCAACATGTCAGGGACATTGACAAAACGCGATTTTCCTTCACAAGCAGCCATGATGTCCTCGGCAGCCGAAGCGGAAAGACAAAGTCCGTCCACTGCCACGGTCACCTCGTCATAATCTGCGAACTGATCGGCAATCCACTCCGGTATCAGCACCTGATCCGGCACTCGTGTCTTGTGCAGTTCAACTCCGGCAGGTGGCAGCTGACGGGAAGCCTGAATGAAATAGCGGGAGTCTGTCCAAAGGCCGGCATGATCCTCCGTGATGACCAGATTACCTTCGCCCGTGTAGCCGGAAAGCCATGCGACCTGATGCCAACGCGCTGCTGAATATTCACTGCAATGAGGGTCATTCCCGGTCACTATGACGGCATCCCAGCCTTTTGAGCGCATGATGGCCCGCACCGACTCGATTCTCTCTTTGAATATGTTCGCAATCATTTGAACAACTTACGTTTGAAGATTCTTACTGCCACAACGAGCATTTTCTCTACCGGGAGAAAAGCTGAAAGATTCCTCAGACCGGAAACCAGCAGGTTGGAAGGAGTGAACGCATCCCTGACTCCGGAAAGGGATTCCCGCATGACGGATGCTCTGCGGTCAAGCCGTTCCCGTACATCCTTCTGAGCCGATTCAAGCTCATCCATGGTTCTGATTTCAGAATATTTCATACTCTAATTGTCTTCATCAAAGAACAGTTTTATGAACATCGGGACGAAGGTGTTGCGGAACAGCTTCTTCCTCAGGAGTATTACAAGCGCAAGAATCACCGCAAAGACGGCTGCCACGATTCCCGCCCCTGCTGCATAGCTCCCTATCGCCTCTCCAATCCACATCACTCCCCCGATTGCTGATGCAGTCATGATCACCGACACGATAAAGAGAACAAGCAGCATGTAAAGCAACTTGCCGAGTGCCAAAGAAAGTCCTTTGGCACTTCTCAGTTTAAGATCATCGACTCGAGCTTCGACATAATCCATCACGCTCTTGCCAAGATCTTCGACAGGTTTTGTAAATTCACTCATTATCAAGCGTTTTCAGACTGTTCTTCAGCCTGTTCTATGTCATTCTGAAGAGCGTTTTCCAACTTCTCCAATCTATCGAGCAAGCGTTCCCTGACATCCTCCTTAAACTCATCCGCCTGACTCTGCAGCTCCGCTTTAAGGTCGGCAAGCTCAATCCTCGCCAGCCTTGCGCGCACCTTTGCAGAATCAGCGGCATCACCGGCAGTTTCCTTCAGTTTTCTGCGAGTTTCTTCACCTTTCTCGGGTGCGAACAACAAGCCAAGGGTAAGTCCGGCCGCAGCCCCCGCAACAAACGCAAATAAAGCATCACTTTTCATAATGTTCGATTTTCACAAATATAATGAATTTAAGTTACCTACTTCCTGACCGGGGAGCACTGGACACCAAGGAGTTTCAAGGCTGAAACCAGTTCAGTGGTGACAGCCACCTTGAACTTGGTGGAATGAAATTCGATGTTGTACTTTGTCTGTGGATCATAGAGGTACATCTTGAGAGGGACCGTACCTCTGTTAGCCTGAATCAAAGACACAAGATCCTTACGGAACTTTTCTGTCAGCATCGGAGTGGTTATGCTGATGGAAAAAGCGCCCAACACAGTCTCGTTGACATTGCCCAGAAGCATTATCTTCTTTACCCTGAAAGCGTAAGGAGAAGTCTTGCCTTGAGCGCGATCCTCCGGCTTGAGGAAATACTTTTCCTCAATGTCACCCTCGATGTAAAGGCTCTCGTGAAGTTTCATGTAACTCATGAAAGCCTCATGGTCGCGTCCGAACAAAGCAAGTTCATAGGCTCCGCTGTAATCCTCCAGCTTTGTCTTTGAATATGGCTTGCCTGTCTTCGTGGTCAGAGCACTGTACTCAGTCACCAGACCGGCGACCGCCACCTTCTTTTTCTTTTTGGAAGCCTCACATTCTGCGACCTGTTTGCTCAAGTTGGCGAGCTCGCAAGTCGTAAAGTTCTCAATTTCAAAGGCATACTTATCCAAAGGATGTGAGGAGATGTACATCCCGACATATTCCTTTTCCTTCTGAAGCCATTCGAAGTCATCGTCAGTGCCGGACATTTCGGGGATTTCAGGTCTGACAGGTTTCATTTCCTCCGCTTCACCGAAAAGCGAAGCTGCTGTGTTTTCAGCATCCTGGCTGTAAAGAGTGGCGTATCTCGCCAATTCGTCAATGAACAAGTTGCCGCTCTTGCAAGGCAGGAAGAACTGCTTGCGATGCAGTCCGAACGAATCGAAGCCTCCTGAATAAACAAGACACTCGATTGCTTTCCGCCCCAGCGAATTGCCAAGCCTTTCGACAAAATCGAATATGTCAGCATAGGTTCCGTCAGCAGTTCTGTCAGCGATGATGGCTTCGGCCACGTTGGATCCGAACCCTTTGATTCCTTTCAAGCCGAAACGGATATTCCCGTCCTTATTCACGGTAAAATGTGAATAAGATTCATTGACATCAGGATTCAAAACCTTTATCTTGTGCGCCTTGCAGTCGGAGAGAATCTTCTTTATCTCCGGCATGTTGGACAGATTGCAGGAGAGGTTGGCCGCGAAGAACTCGGCCGGATAATGGCATTTCAACCAACCGGTCTGGTAAGACACCCAAGCATAGCAGGTGGCGTGGGACTTGTTGAAGGCGTATTGGGCAAACTTCTCCCAGTCCTTCCAGATCTTGTCCAGCATCTTCTCCGGATGGCCGTTGGCCTTCCCGCCCTCCATGAATTTGTCCTTGAGCTCGTTCAGAATTGCTATCTGTTTCTTGCCCATGGCCTTGCGGAGCTTGTCAGCCTGTCCTTTCGTAAAGCCTGCCAACTTTTGGGAAAGAAGCATCACCTGCTCCTGATAGACAGTCACACCGTAAGTGTCCTTAAGGAACTCCTCCATCTCGGGAAGATCATATTCAATAGGCTTCAAGCCCAGCTTCCTGTCGACGAAATCCGGTATGTAGTCCATAGGGCCCGGACGGTAAAGGGCGTTCATCGCGATAAGATCTTCGAACCTTTCCGGATGCAGTCTCTGCAGCCATGTTTTCATCCCCTCGGATTCAAACTGGAAAACGCTGTCCGTGTCACCGTGGCCATAGAGTTCGTAGGTCGGTTTGTCATCAATAGGGATAGCTTCGATGTCAATGTCAGTTCCGAAGCGCAGCTTAATGTTGTCCAGACACTTGTGAATGATGGACAAAGTGTTGAGCCCAAGGAAATCCATCTTGAGCATCCCCACCTCCTCAATGTAATGTCCATCGTACTGCGAAGTCCAGACGTACTGTCCGGACTCCTTGTCCATTGAAAGGCAGATAGGAATATAATCCGTCAGGTTTCCACGCCCGATGATTGTAGCGCAGGCGTGCATTCCGACCTGACGGATGCAGCCCTCGAGCTGCAGTGCATATTTCAGCACCTCCTTGACCTGATCCGAGCCATGTTCCAGCTCTTCCTTGAACTCGGGGACAAGACGGTAACAGTTCTTCAGGGTAATCTTTACATCCGTATCCTCCAGTCCCCGCTGATAAGTCTTCGTGACGGTCTTCTTCTGCCCCGGATTGTCAGGATCATCAACCTCGGTGTCCTTTTCGATGACCTTGAACCCTGGCTTCAGGTCATCCAGTTTCGGATTGAAGAGATATTCCTTCTCAACCTTCTCGCTGAGACGGTCAGGCACCATTCCGGAAAGCCGGTTGGATTCATCTATCGACAGGTCGTGTATTCTGGCCACATCCTTGATGGCTCCTTTGGCGAGCATCGTACCGAAGGTAATGACTCTGGAAACATGATCCTTTCCATAAGAGTCTTCAACATATTTGTGGGCAAGGGACAAGTCCTCGAAATCCACATCTATATCCGGCATCGAGATTCGGTCCGGATTCAGGAAACGCTCGAACAGAAGCTGGTATTTGATCGGATCCAGATTGGTGATTCCCAAGCAATATGCCACCACTGACCCCGCTGCCGAGCCACGCCCCGGACCGACCATGCTGCCGGCGGCGCGCGAAGCCGCAATGTAGTCCTGCACAATCAGGAAATAGTCCGGGAAACCCATCCTGCAGATGGTCTTGAGCTCGAAATCAATCCTTTCCGACTGTTCTTCATTCAAGACTCCGCCATAACGTTTCTTTGCTCCCTCATAGGTTATGTGGCACAGATAGGCAACTGACTTGCAGAATTCATCTCCGCGGTAATTCCCTTTCTTGTCACATTTCCCGACCTCGATGACATCCTTGTACTTTTCCAGATAAGAATCCAGATCATTGAGAAAGGCCTGGTCAATCTGGTACTTCGGAAGCACATGGTCGCGGTCGATGGAATATTCTTCAACTTTCGAGGCTATCTCAAGCGTGTTCTCCAAGACTTCCGGATGGCCAGGGAAAAGTGCCGCCATCTCCTCCTCACTCTTGAGATACTCCTGTTGGGTGTAATGCAAGCGAGGTTCCTCATTGATTTTCTTTCCGGTGTTCAGACAGATGAGATGATCGTGCGCCGGTCCGTCCTCCTTGTTCACGAAATGGACATCATTCGTAGCGACGACCTTCACCCCGGTTTCTTCAGCGAGCCGGAATATTCCTTCATTGCTGACTTTCTGCTCCTCATAGACATCCAGCGAGAGACCTGGCACCTCTGTCTTGTGGAGCATAACCTCAAGGTAGTAATCATCTCCGAACACCCCTTTGTGCCATTCAATGGCTTTTCGGGCGGCATCCAGATCCCCCGCCACGATGTTCTTGGGAATCTCTCCGGCAAGACAAGCAGAACAGCAGATCAGGTTTTCATGGTATTTCTCAATGATTTCATGGGAAACCCTCGGTTTACCGTAGTACAGACCGTCAATGTGCCCCAAGGACACAATCTTCATCAGGTTTCTGTAACCATCGAAGTTCTTGGCCAACAGAATCAGATGGTAGTATGACCTGTGCTCGCTGTCCTTAAGCTTCGGGTCGTAATGCCTCGTGACATAGACCTCACATCCTATGATGGGCTTTACCTTGTAATGTCCTGTAGCCTTGTCCACATGTTTGCCGGCAAACTTGAAGAATTCCTTGACCCCGTACATGTTGCCGTGATCTGTGATGGCAAGGGCGGGCATGCCCAACTCTTCGGCTCTGTCAAACAGGACCGGGATCGAAGAAAAGCCGTCAAGAATCGAATATTGAGTGTGGACGTGAAGATGAACAAAAGCCATGGAAGCAGGTGTTTATGACTGGTCAATAGGCCCGGCCGTAAAGTTTCGGGGAATGGAATGACGGAATCCGGCCGGATATTCCGAACAATTCCGAAATTGACACGATTTCGTAGCCGCGGGCCTTAAGTTCGGGGATCAGGATACGCATCGCCTCGACCGTACGTTCGTTAGTGTCATGGAAAAGGAGAATGCGGCCATCTTCAACACGTTCCAGCGTCTTCGTCACACGATCTTCAACAGACATGTCGGATCTCCAGTCCTGACAGCTCAGGCCTGCAATGAACACTTTCCCGTCAATCAACTCCGCGACATGAGCGTTATGAGCGGTGAACGGAGGACGAAGATATTTCGGTCTGGCACCGGTGTAATGTTCTATGAGCGAATCAGTCCTGGCCACCTCTTCAAGAATCTGATCGTCAGGAATCTGCGTAAGATTCGGATGTGTGAATGTGTGGTTTTCCACATCACAGCCCAAACTGACCATTCTCTTGATTATGGGAGCAGTCTCATCATTGATGTTCCGGCCGATAAGAAAGAACGAGGCTCTGACCAGATTCTTTTCAAGCACGTCAAGCATCATCGGAGTGTATTTGAGGCTCGGCCCGTCATCGAATGACAAGGCAACATATTTCGGAGTCTCCGGTCCGCAAAGTCCTCCGCAATCATCGTTTTCCTGCGCGAAAGCCGCTGAATGGAAAACGCAGACCGGCAGGAGTACCGCAAGCAACAGTTTCAAGTGTCTCATGTCCGGTTTCCTAGAATCCTCTGCCGAACATCTGCCAGTATTTCGCTTCCAGTTCTTTCCAGCGTTCAGCGCATCTGTCATGAACTTCAGCCGTGTAGGCATTCAGCAGCTTCGCTCTCTTTTTCCCCGAGGCTTTTGAATATTTGTCCTCCAATTCCGGCAGTCCCTCGAACGTCAGTTTCTCCATCTCCAGAACATTCTCGGTAAACTTCTTCTTCGTCCTCTGCCATGAAAGAGTCGCAAGCTTGTTGGCCCTTCTGAACTCCCACAGCACGCAGTCAGGGTAATATTCCTTCTGGCCGCACTTGTCGAATGCTGCTGGCAACTCGGTACTTCCGCAGAAAATCGGGATTCGCGGACTTTGGGCAGGATTGTCCACTGCGTACCAAACAACGCCTCCGATGCCGTCAGGAAGCCAGCTCCGGCTTTGGATGACCGTAGAGTATGAACACCAGGCAACTGCAAGGGTTCTCTTGAACTCGATGGTTCCGGGAGCAATGCTGTTCAGAGTGTTGCGCATGGTGGTCGTAAGCCACGGGTTGGCCAGCGAACTCATTTCCTTGTGTGCCGGTACACCTTTCTTTTCAGGTACATCGATAGTCCAGTTCTTGCACATGTCCCACTCGGTACCTTCATAAGTATCTCTCAACAAAGCCATCACTTTCCTGACATCCACAAGGGAGTCAGGTTTGACTGAAAACGGTATTTCATCCACTCCATATTCAAGACCGAGAGAAGGTGCCAGCAGGTCAAAGACCCTGAACTCCCTTTCACGGTAATTACGGCCCTGAGCATAGGAGCACACAATGACTTTCCAGAACACGAAATCTCCCTTGCCGTCCCAAAGTCCGTTGTCGATGGCCACCTGCTCGAGGTTGTCGGAAGCCATGAAGTTCTCGGTGTCCGAACGGTCAATCCTGCCGATTCTCGGTATGTTGGCGGAAATTCCCACATGTCCGTCAGGGATTCTCTGAGCTGCCCACGCCGCTCCAAGCTTGTGCTTGCCGACTCCCACGATTTCAAACTGCCAGGCTTCTTTAGGATCAGTGACCGTAAGGCACTCACCGCCATCGCCATAGCCATATTCCTCTGCAAGGGAACCCATCACCTTGACAGCTTCCCTTGCGGTGGAAGCACGTTCCATTGCAAGACGGCAAAGTTCTTCGATGAGCATCGGAGCGTCCTTGTTGATGAGAGTGTCCGGTCCGGTGAATGTCGTCTCGCCGATGCCGACCTGTTTCTCGTTCAATGACGGATACCCGGTGTTGACGTAGGAATATGTGTGCGCGACCTGCGGGATTTCTCCTACAATCTTGATTCCGGCCGTGTCAGTCACGAACTTTGTCTTGCGCCAGTTCTTTCGGAGCTGAGTCATCGAGCCCGGTTTGTAATCCTTGGCCGGAACAATGTTCACCCAAGTGTGCGATGTACCGTCGCAAGTGTGCGATGTCATCACAGATCCGTCAGTACTTGCCAGTCTTCCGACCACAATGCTGGTACATTCCAATCCGGAATTTTCATCATCCTGAGCCCAGGCACCGAACCCTGCGGCCCAAAACGCCGCGACTATCACCAGAATCCTTCTCATATGAACTAACCTTGTTTGTTTTTGAATATCCAAAGATACCGAAAAAACCTGTCCCTGCCAAAACGAGATGGCAATGTTTCAGTAAGGCAAGCCCACCCCGACCCCATTACGGACAGATTCACCGGACATTTCGGGCCTTTCTCCAGATTTGTCATCCTCCAATGACTTTCATCCTCAGCAAATTTACTAACTTTGTCCAGTTATGGCATGCTAGCCATAATAACCACAATAACACAAGAACGAACGGATGAAACATCTTTCAATAATGTCAACTGTTCTTTTGGCTGCTGCACTGATGTGCGGCTGCCGGAACGTAAACAACAATTACAAAATGGGAACATACGGCT
>CAZXVE010000049.1:0-9710 GCA_964644125.1 uncultured Muribaculaceae bacterium | reverse complement strand
TCATCATCGCCACAACCGACGCTATGAATGAATAGTGGATGCCGGTGTTGAACACATCAAGATAGTTGGAGCAGAAGTCCGCCACGGCGGCTGGATCGGCCATGTCCACAGCTGCGCCGTTGTTGGCCTTGCCGATGAGTGTGGCAAGATTTGGGTCAACAGTTCCGGTGTTGAGGAACTTGTGGCAGAGGGCCGGCAGTTGGGCATTGTAGACCATATTGTGTACATTCAGCCACCAGCTTCTCAGAAGAGGTGCCACGAATGGGGCGAGAAGTCCGCCGATGTTGATGAACACGTAGAAGATCTGGAAGCCGGAGTCGCGCTTGCTCTTGGCGAGAGCGAGGGCCTCAGGGCCTTCCTTGGCGGCCTCGGCCTCGAAGTTGTCGTACATCTGGCCCACGATGGCCTGCAGGTTACCCTTGAAAAGACCGTTGCCGAAAGCGATAAGGAGAAGGGCGAAGCAGGTGAAGACGAGCAGCCATGTGTGGTTCTCCCTGGTGGCAAGTATAGGGAAAGAGAGCGCGACATAGCCGAGCGCCATGATTATGAGTCCGCTCATGATTGTTCTCTTGTAGTTCTGTGTCTTGTCGGCGATGATGCCTCCGACAAGAGAGAGAACATAGATGCCGCAGTAGAACACTGAATAGATGAGGCCGGCGGTGGCGTCGCTCAAACCGAACTTGGAGCAGAGGAACAAAAGCAGAACGGCGTTCATGATGTAGTACCCGAACCGTTCTCCCATGTTGCTCAGCGCTGCTGAAATCAGCCCTTTAGGATGTCCTTTCATACAATGATGTTTTATTTGTGATTTCTTGTGTTGATATATTCCTTTCAATGTCATCCGCATAGGCAGATCCCGAAGTCTGCGTCTTGCGGACATGACGTTACATGGTCACTAATATACGAATAAACTCGCGAACTATCCAAATTTATGTGCTCCATGAGCTTCTGTGGCATGTGCTTCTGTCAACCCGTGGGATGAAATGGCGGTGAAACCTTGGAGAAGTCCGCGACGGATTTATCTGCGGATGTCAACCACGAATTTGCCGTCGAAATAGGAATCCTTCAGCCAGGAAGATACAGGCCAGGTTGTTATGGACCCCCTGCGGAGGTGCTCACGTGCCATGAGGTTGCAGATCTCTTCGTTTATGTCTCCGCCTTTCAGGTAGAGGATCGATCCGGTGAATTTTCCTTTGACCCATGGATAAAAGTCTGTCAGCGAGGCGACGGCTCTTGAAACCACATAATCGAATTCTCCGGGAAGACTCTCTGCGCGGGCGTTGACGATCTCTACGTTTTCAAGCCCGAGCATCTTGGCCATCTCTCTGGCGACTATTGTCTTCTTGCCCACTGAATCGCAGAGTATGAACTTTACCTTGGGGAACATCACGGCCAGCGGAATCCCGGGGAAACCTCCTCCGGTCCCAAGATCAAGAATCTTCATCCCCTCAGCCGGATTGATGAATGATGAATATGCTTCCGGATTCTGCGTGCGGAGATATTCGGCTATTGCCATGGAGTGGAGTATATGATGGTCGTAAAGGCCGTCAATGTCCTTGCGGGAGATGACATTTATCTTAGCGTTCCATTCGCGGTAGCCTCCGTCCATCAGCCTGAATTGTTCCAGCATCCTTGAAGTGGTGTCAGGGAACGATTCTTTCAGGAATATTTCAAATTCTTTGTACGTCATCATATTCCTTCCTCCTGCTTGCGGAGATCATCGATCATCTGCTTGGCGCGGCGGATGCGTGTCTTGACAGTGTTGAGCTCAATGTCAAGAGCCTCGGCTATCTCGTTATATTTCATGCCTTCAATAAGTCTCTTGCGTGCAATGTCCTTGTAGAGGTCAGGAAGGCGGTCGACATATTTCGTGTGCTCCTCTTCGCTCTCGCTCTTGATCAGCGAGTTCAGTGCGTCTTCGGCCTGGTCTGGAATGGCATCGATTCCGGAAGGCTTGTTCTCGTCGTCGATGTACACAATCTGGTTCTTGGGATGGATTCTCTGTTCCTGCTCGAGAGTGTCCAGCGCAGTGTTCTTTGCAATCGTGCACAGCCATGTGAGAAACCGGCTCTTGTACTGGTCGTAGCTGAGAATCTGCCGGAAAGCTTTCTCGAAGCTGCGGCTGCAGATGTCGTCGGCGGCATAGTCGTCAATATTCTTGAAACGGGCCTTGATGTAAGACTTGAGCTGATCGATGTGACGGTCCCATAGAGCCGTGAACGCCAGTCCGTTGCCTCTTTGGGCCAAGGTGATCAGTTCATCAGTGGGCTTCGAGCCAGTTTTTACCATAATTGCATTCTACTGTTAGTGGTACTGAAAGTTCTACAACATTTTCCATTCGTTCGACCACGATGTTCTTCAATGTGTCGATTTCCTGCGGGACAGCATCGAACACCAGTTCATCGTGGATCTGAAGAACCATTCTGCTTTTCATGCCGGCTTCCGACATCGATCTGTCCACTTCGATCATTGCCATCTTGATGATGTCGGCCGATGTCCCTTGAATCGGAGCATTGACTGTGTTCCTTTCCGCAAGTGCCCTCATCGTGCCGTTTTTGGAATTGATGTCAGGAATGTACCTTCTCCTTCCGAACAGCGTTTCCACGTATCCGGTTTCCCTGGCCGCCGCCTTTGTGTCCTCAATGAACGACAGGATTGACGGGAAACTTGAGAAATAGTCGTCGATGATTCTTTGGGCTTCCTTGCGACCTATCCTGAGTCTTTGGGCCAGACCGAAAGCAGAAATGCCGTACATGATTCCGAAATTTGCGGTCTTGGCGATGCGGCGCTGGTCTGCCGTGACATCTTCATGCGGAACTCCGAATATCTTTGCTGCGGTGGCTGCATGGATGTCGATGCCTTGTCTGAAGGCTTCGATAAGGTGCTGGTCGCAACTCAGATGCGCCATAATCCTAAGCTCGATCTGTGAGTAGTCGGCGGAAAGAATCAGCCCGTCCGGAGTACTTGGCACGAAAGCCTTGCGGATCTCCCGTCCCCGGTCCGATCGTATCGGGATGTTCTGAAGATTGGGATTTGAAGAACTTAAACGGCCTGTTGCTGTGAGCGATTGGTTGAATGTCGTGTGAATCTTTCCGTCCTGTGGATCGATGTAGCCGGGGAACGGTTCGATGTAGGTTGAAAGCAGTTTGCGAACAGCCCGGTACTCAAGGATCTCCTCGATTATCGGATGCTTGTCAAGCATGTCCAGCAGAGTGGCTTCGTCGGTTGAGTATGTGCCGTTGCTGTTTTTCTTCGGCTTGTCGGACAGGCGCAGCTTTTCGAACAGAACCGTACCTATCTGTTTCGGGGACGAGACGTTGAGCGAGGGCTCTCCGGCCATTTCCCTGATTCTGGATTCTCTTTCCTGCATTTCCGCGCGAAGGTGTGCGGTAAAATCCCTTAGGGATTCCAGGTTGACTTTCACCCCGTTTCTCTCCATCCTTGAAAGCACTTTCAGAAGCGGCTCTTCCATTTTGCAGTAAAGGTCCGTTACCGAGGCTTCATCCATGTCTCTGCGGAGCTTTTCTGCCAGAAGAAGGATTGCTGCGGCTTCTTTGCTGCGGTCCCGGTGCCCTTCGTCGGACGGAATGTCATCAAACAGAGAACCGGTGGACGGAACAGTCTCCTTTTCCTGTGCGCCGAGAGTCACGCCGAGCATGCTCTGCGCAAGTACATCAAGCTTGTGGCTTTTCTCCGGGTCGAGAAGATAGTGCATCAGCGGAATGTCCTGAAGCTCGCCTTGAAGCCTGACTCCGCCTGCGGCTAGAATATTCATCTGCCTTTTCAGATCATCGCCGCATTTCGAGATCTCCGGATTTTCCATCAGCGGTTTGAAATCTGTCAGGCTGCCTTCCGCTACAATGATTCTCTCCCCGGAGCGGGCTCCCGCAATGATTCTCACCGTTTTGGTGAATATGCTTCCATCTGCTCCTTCAGTGATGATGGAGCAGACTCCGGTTTTTGCTGCCGTCTTTGAAACTTCTCCGGATTTGGCCTGCAATGTTTCAGGAAAAACGGCTTCGCTTTTGTTTTCGTCTCTGTCCGTGTGGCCGATGAACCGGTTCAGTGAGCTGAACTCGTATTTTTCAAAAAGATCCGCCAGTTCCGGACCGTAGGAGACATTGACTTTCATCTCATCGGTGCTGACATCGATCTTTATGTCCGTCTTGATGGTAACAAGCTCATGGCTGAGTTCAATGTGGCCCCTGGCTTCTTCAAACTGGGATTTCTGCCGCGGAGTCAATTCGTCAAGATGCTTGTAGATTTCTTCGACCGATCCGAATTTTGCAACCAGCCTGCCGGCCCCGACTTCTCCTACCCCTCTCACTCCAGGAACATTGTCAGCTGTGTCGCCGCAGATGGTCAGCATGTCGATGACCTGTGACGGAGACTTGATGCCATATCTGTCGCAGATTTCCTTTACACCGATGATTTCGTTGTCGTTGCCGGCCTTGCCAGGCTTGTACTGCCAGATGTGCGGTGAGATCAGCTGCCCGTAATCCTTGTCCGGAGTCACCATGTAGACATCCAACCCTTCTGAAGCGCAACGCTTTGCCATTGAGCCGATTACATCGTCGGCTTCGAACCCTTTGACCATGAGCGTAGTGATGTTCATGGCACTGCACAGCTCGGTCAGCGGCTCCAAAGCATCGATCACAAGCTGAGGGGTTTCCTTGCGGTTTGCCTTGTACTCCGGATACATCTTGTTCCGGAAAGTTCCTCCCGGGGGATCGAATGCCACTGCGAGATAGTCCGGCTTCTCGCGCGCCATGAGTTCGAGCATGTATTTGGTGAATCCGTAAAGAATGGACATGTCAGCTCCTTTAGAGTTGATCATCGGTCTCCTGAGGAACGCATAGTACATTTTGAAAATCAATGCGTGCCCATCTATGAAGAATATCTTTCCCGGCATTGTGAATCGTTGTTTTTGTCCGAGACCTCCCGCTGCACAGCGGTGCTGAACGTTGACAAAGATAGTGAAATGTTGCGATGATTCAAAACAATGCTTCGCAGGATGAGGCCAATGACAGGGTCGTGTCCGAGAATTTCGCTCCGTCATGTATGTCGTGTGTGGAGAATACCACGGTCGCTCCGGTTTCGTGCGAAAGTTTGTACAGAGTACGGAGAACCATGATCCTGTTGTCCACGTCCAGAAATGCCGTCGGCTCGTCAAGAAGAACGACATCCGCTTTTCTGGTCAGGGCGGTGGCTATGCACGCTTTCTGGTACTCCCCGTCGGAAATGAGACTTATGTCCTTGCCGGCCAGTTTTTCAAGTTCCAGGAGCTCGATCGCGTTGCGGAGAGACTTCTCCGCCTCGTCCTTCAGTTTTCCGAACAGGCCTGATTCGGACGTAAGACTAGTCCTGATGAATTCCGTCACGGTGAATCCTTTCACTTTCGGGATGCGTGTGGGCACCATTACAATCCGGCCTCCTGCCGAGAAAGAACCCGACAGAGGAGGAATTACTCCGGCAATGGTCTTCATCAGAGTGCTTTTGCCGCTGCCGTTCGGACCGCAGAGCATCACGCATTCGCCGTCTGAAAAGCCGAATGACAGAGGACCGGCAGTTTTATTGCCTCTGTGGCCTATCGTAAGTTTGTCAGCTCTCAGCATAATTATCTCCTTTTCATCAGCATGCCCACTATGATTGGGACTCCGATTACTGCCATTGTGCTGCCTGCCGGCAAGGGCATCGGAAAAATCCGGGAAAGAATGTCTGCAGTCAGTGACAGTCCGGCTCCGGTGAGTATGGCGGCAGGCATTACCTTCGCATGGACGGATGTGCCGAGCAAGGCTCTCGCCATGTGCGGAGCCACAATCCCCACGAATCCAAGAGGCCCGCAGAATGCAGTTACCGCTCCTGCCATGAGGCAGCTTCCGACCATTGCGATGTTTCGTATCCGTGTGGTGTTCGCTCCGGCCAGGGCAGCATATTCGTCACCGAAAAGAATGATATCCAATCCTTTGTTATTTAGCAAGGTCAATACCGTTCCTGTTGCCAGTGCTCCGGCAATCACTGCAACTTCGCCTGGCCTGCAGTTCGAGAAGCTGCCTGCCGACCAGCTGTAGAAAACTTTCAGACTTTCGGCATTTGCGGAGTATTCAAGGATTGATGTGGCTGCACTGAATATGAAACCAAGCATTACGCCGAATATGAGCAATGTGGCCGAACTATGAATTCTTGATGCCACTGCCATGACCAGTGCGGATGTCAGCAACGCTCCAATGAACGCAGCTGCGGCTACAGTCACTCCGGAGAGGAAGCCTGTCAGCGAAGTGCCGGCAAAAAGAGTCGCAAGAGCGGCTCCCGTTCCGGCTCCGGCACTTACCCCCATGATGTGCGGATCTGCTAGCGGATTTCTGAACACGCTTTGCATCTGAAGTCCGGAGAGAGAAAGACATGCTCCGGAAAAAGCTGCGGTAAGCATTCTCGGAAGCCTGAGTTTCAGGAATATGTTTGCATCCATGCCGTGCAGGCCAACTCCTCCGGTCAGCAGGTCACATACTGCCAGAAGCAGGGTGGCAGCTGCCATCAGGAATATTGCCGTGCAGGATTTCATCATCAAATGGTATTTTTCCCGGGGAAAATACTCAACCATTCCGGAAAAATTTCGTTAAATTTACGCCAAATCTTTGAATTAATATGTATAAAAAGACTCTTATCCTTGCGTCAGCGCTCATATTCCTTTGCGGGACAGGCGCTTCCGCCCAGAAACAGTCCAATGACGGAGGAATCTCCGATCAGATGTTGACTGAAATCCGTAAAGGTTATGAAGGCACAGCTTCAGACAAGGCCATCCGCAACGCTCTCAATTCGGCAGCCATCAATGTCCTTGCGGCAAATTCCGAGAACATTGCGATGATTGACACGCATTTTTCTGACCAGGTCAAGACAAAAGGCCGCACCAATCAGAAGTCATCCGGGCGCTGTTGGTTGTTCTCAGGCTTGAATGTTTTGAGATCCAAAATGATAGATAAATTTGACCTTGGCGCTTTCACGTTCTCGCAGAACTATGTCTTTTTTTACGACCTTCTTGAAAAGTCCAATCTTTTCCTTCAGGGAGTGATTGACACCAAGGATCTGAGCTTCGACGACCGCAAGGTTGACTGGCTTTTCAGCCATCCGATCAGCGATGGCGGACAATTCACAGGCGTGTCGAATCTGGTTACCAAGTACGGTCTTGTACCGTCAGAAGTGATGCCGGAGACATATTGCTCCAATAATACCTCGCAGATGCGCACTCACCTGGCTAACAAACTTCGTGAGGACGGACTTAAACTGCGCGAGGCCGCAACCAAGAAATGCCCGGCCATGAAGACCGAGATGCTCAAGGAAATCTACAGGATGCTTGTGATCTGCCTCGGTGAGCCGCCTGTCGAGTTCGAGTGGAGCCGGTACAATTCGAAAGGTGAGTTTGTCAGCTGCAAGACCTACACTCCGAAATCTTTCTACGATGAATATGTCGGCGCTGATCTGGAGAACAATTACGTCATGGTGATGAACGACCCTACCCGCGAGTACAACAAAGTTTATGAGATCGACTACGACCGTCACGTCTATGATGGACAGAACTGGCTGTATGTCAACCTCCCTCTCAGTAGAATAAAGGAAATGGCCATAGCTTCCATCAAGGACAACACTGCCATGTACTTCTCCTGCGACGTCGGCAAGTTCTCTGACCGTCAGAAAGGTACGCTTGATCTCAAGAACTATGACTACGAGTCTCTTTTCGGAACGACTTTCTCGATGGACAAGTACCAGAGAGTTCTGACTCATGCCAGCGGTTCCTCTCACGCCATGACTCTCATTGCTGTTGATCTGAAGGACGGTAACCCTGTCAAATGGATGGTTGAAAACAGTTGGGGCGCCGATTCCGGCTACAAGGGCAACATGATTATGACTGACGAGTGGTTTGACAACTACATGTTCCGTCTGGTTGTCGAGAAGAAGTACGTTCCGTCCGATATTCTCAATATGCTTGAGCAGGAGCCTACTCTTCTTCCTGCATGGGATCCGATGTTCCTTCCTGAAGAATAGTATCAGGTTACAAAAGATTGCGAATAAAGCGATGACCTGCGGTGTCCGGCACCCTGGTCATCGCTTTATTTTTTCTCCGCCGTCTGCCTGCAATGCGTATGCAGCCTCTGATTGTCAATGAACTTTAATCATCCTTTTTGCAGACAGCCTTCAATTGCTGAACCATCTGCATCCATCCTTC
The DNA here is from genome assembly GCA_964644125.1 of uncultured Muribaculaceae bacterium. Taxonomy (GTDB): domain Bacteria; phylum Bacteroidota; class Bacteroidia; order Bacteroidales; family UBA932; genus Cryptobacteroides. Next base: position 1,489 of record CAZXVE010000049.1, on the reverse strand, counting down.
GTGCCGGCTATCCAGACGACATCTCCTTCTTTGAACCGAATGTCAGCTTTTGGATTGGTGTCGAACCTGCCGTCGCGCAGGATGCTGATGACCATGCATCCGGAGGAGCGCATGTCCATCTCTTTCAGAACTTTGCCTGTAAGGTAGGATTCGGATGACAGGCAGACTTTCTCTACGATGAATTCATCGGCCTGACTGCCTTCGGATTCTTTGACTGATGAATCCATGGCTTTGATGAATTCGTTAATCTGCTCATCCGTGCCGACAGCCAGCAGCCTGTCGTGCGGGTAGATCCGTTCCTTGCCTTGCGGAATGAAGATGCTGTGCGTTCCCCGCTGAATCTTTACGATGTTAACCCCGCTTTCGCGTATGACAGGAATGAACTGAAGTTCTCTGCCTATGAATTCAGAGTCAGGAGAAACCACCAACGGCGCAAGATGAACATTGTAACCTGACAGCTTGTCTTGGATGGATGAGGTGACAGGCGCTTTGCTTCTTGCCATTTCTTCTTTCTGGTTAAGGTTGCTCATGAACTGTTTTTCAATAGGAGAGTACCGATGCGCAGATCGCCTTGCAAGGTAGAAGAAAACGATTCCTGCAGCCGAGACAATGACTATGAACCATCCTGATAGTCTGAAATGAGCCATGAACACTTCAAGAACACAGGCTATGGACAAAAAACTTCTGATCAGCATCAGCGAGAGAATCGGCCAGCAGTTTGAGGGCTTTTCCTCCAGAAGTTTCCTGGCCGGAGAGGTTATTGAACCACTGCTGACGCTTAGACCATAAATGAACGGAGACATGACAACCAGTGTAATGCCCACTGTCAGGCAGTCCGCTATTGTTTCGTCGAGCTTCGGCAGAACCTTGTGAACAAACGGATCCAGATAAAGCTTCGAACCAATCAGGATTGCCAGCAGGAGGATTCCGTAAAGTCCCACCCTGAGGAAATAGGCTTTGAGAAGTCTCTTCCATTCGCTCTCTTCGGCTGCCGTTCTTTTGGATCCCTCAGTCTGGTCGGTCTCGATCCTGTCCAGAATCTTTTTCGGGAGCTTGTCCTCAAGAAATTTGATGACAGGGTCGGCGGCCTTGATCATGTACGGTGTCGTGAACGTCGTGATGACGGAGACAGCTATGATCACCGGGTAGATGAAATCGCGCATGACCCCGAGCGAGCAGCCGAGGCTGGCGATGATGAAGGCGAATTCACCGAGCTGGGCCAGGCTGAAGCCCGAGTGGATGGCATTTTTCAGGCCCTTGCCGGCCAGAAGCACGCCGCTGGAGGAGAAGATTACGATGCCGACGATGGTCACGAGGGTGATCACCAGCACCGTTCCCCAATGCTCGGCTATGACGGCCGGATCCATCATCATGCCCACTGACACGAAGAACACGGCTCCGAAGAGATCCTTCAGGCTTTTGACCAGATGCTCGATCCGTTCTCCCTCGATTGTCTCGGAGAGGATCGAACCCATCACGAAAGCGCCGA
>CAZXVE010000048.1:0-9999 GCA_964644125.1 uncultured Muribaculaceae bacterium | reverse complement strand
ATATGGATTTCTTCGACGTGCATTCCAATTTCTGGCCGATGGACGGAGAGATCAGCTACTACAAGTACCACCCGGGCAAGTACCTGCTCGCCTTCCTGCCGAAGGCATCCGAGAAGAATGAACATTCCTCGACAGCTATACGCAACGACCACGGCGAGATTCTGTTCCGCCAGATAGCAGGCACCTTCGCCAGAAGGATTGTCTGCTACTCAAGGGAAGGGGATAAGGTTGAAAGGGCGAAACAGTGCGGAATCATCAAGTTCGGGTCACGAATAGACATATTCCTTCCGCTTGACGCCGATGTCAAGGTGAAGGAAGGGGATGTCACCCGCGCCTGCGAAACTGTGATAGCCGAACTTAAATAGTCTTCTCTTCAGAGGATTCAATCAACTCAACAAGACGTTCAACGGCCTCTGTGTCAGGAATATGCCTGAGCACAGGGGTCTTCCCTTTGTAGATTGTGACCTTGTGGTTTCCCTCTCCGACGTACCCCCAGTCAGCATCCGCCATCTCACCAGGTCCGTTGACAATGCATCCCATAACTGCAATGACTGTGTTCTTCAGATGTGATGTACGGTTCTTGACCTCTTCGAAGGCCTTCTGCAAATCATACATGGTTCGACCACATCCCGGGCAGGCAACATACTCCGGTTTGTAGAAACGACGTCTTGTTGCCTGCATAAGTTCATCGACAAGATAGGCTCCGATTCCGGAATCTTCGATGGAAATCCTTTCACCTTTCTCATCAAGATAGAAACCGCCGAGAGTCAAGTCATCCAATGTTTTGTCCAACAGCTGTTTACCAAAATCACACGAGACATCGAACAAAAGTGTTTCGTAGGAAGGGGAGTCATATATTGCAGTAGCTTTGCGTCCCTGAACGTTGATTGAGGCAATGGACGACACTATCTGATGTCCATATCTGGCAGATAGATATCGAGCAACCGGTAATTCTGCTTCCGGATCTTCGGTAAGAGAGACCCTTACCGTATCTCCTATGCCTTCTGACAGCAATGTGGAAATTCCTGCACATGATTTAATCCTTCCGCTATCTCCGTTACCGGCCTCAGTCACGCCCACGTGAAGAGGGTAAACAAGACCGTTTTTCTTCATGGAAGCCATCAGTTTTCTGTATGCCTCCACCATAACAAAAGTGTTGCTTGATTTGAGGGAGACTACGACATTGGAAAAATCAGCATCTTCGCACATTCCGAGCCATTCCAAAGCGGCATTTGCCATAGCTTCCGGAGTGTTACCATAAAGATTGGTAATATAATCGCCCAAAGACCCATGATTGACTCCGATTCTGATAGCGGTACCGTTGCAGCGGCAAACTTCTATCAAATCAGCAAACTGCCTGCGCGCCTCCTCATGATTTCTGTGGAAATTCCCCGGATTGATCCTTACTTTCTCAACAAAAGGAGCGACCTGGATGGCAGTCGTGGATGAAAAATGAATGTCTGCAACTATCGGAACATTGATTCCCAAGTCACTCAGACGCGATTTTATCGCTTTAACATGTTCCACGTCAGCTGGTCCAGGGACAGTGATTCTTATTATCTGCGCCCCAGCCTTGTACAATCTTACGCATTGGTTGACAGTCGCTTCCACATCAGAAGTGTGTGTGTTGCACATTGTCTGAACAACTATCGGGTTTCCTCCGCCGATAAGGACATCTCCGACTTTTGCCGTCAAAAATTTCATTTTTTATCTGGATTAAAAACTTGCTGATATGCCTCACGCTTCAGTTGCGCTTTTCCTCTGCCTGTTCTTCTCGTGAGTTGAAAATATATGCCAGCCGTTGCCATGATATCGAAAGGATAGGCAAACCGGTAATAGTCTTTGCTCACATAGTCGGGTTCATAGATTGATCCCCAGGAATAGCGGACATTCACATTGACATGAAATTCGACAGGATCAAACACAAGACCGAATCCGAGTCCGCCGCATATTCCATAGTCAAAACGAAGATCAGTGTCTTTGAACGAGTTGGCCAGAGCCTCTTCAACATAATCTCCCGTACGGTTTATGTTAAGTCTGTAACCACCGTATATTCCAAGATCAAGCATGATCTTGTAGTGCAGGCCGTCAAGATGCATATGGGCCATGAATGGCAATTCAACCACATCGATGATAGCCTGACTGGCTCCTTCAATGTCCGGCATGGCACCGGTCTCTTTGTTTTCCTTGAACTTGTAGCCCTCATGACTGTAACGCAAACCAGCTTTGAATCCGAAATAGGGAAGATATGAAAACATCTTTCCATATCTGGTGTAGAAGAGACCGAAAGTGTTCGGGACGAAAAGAGTGGATTGAGTATAGACTGGGTTGAAGCTCATGCGGCTGAACGACACTCCATACTCGACTCCGATCAGAGAATAATCATTAACTTCAAATACTCTGTTTATCTTGACCGTATCAAGATAAGTGTCAGAATACGTCAAAGGTATCGCCAGGCTGTCGCAAGTCTGTGTTTTCACCGGTACTTTGGTCGTATCCGCCGGAACCTGCCCCCAGCATGCCAGTCCTGTGAGAATTGCCACCAGGGTCAACACATCACGTCTTGTAGTAGTCATTATGCTCATCATTATTTGAAGAATGCAGACAGGTCGAGATCCTGTGTTATCTCGCTTCTTTCCGGAATTTCAAACAGTTCGCTGTCCTTGGTCATCAGGAATTTCACCTTCTCCGGTTGCCGGTGCGCCAGAAGGTTTCCTGTGTCCACTATTCCGTTACGGTTGAGATCCTCCGTTATTCTTATCGAATATTTTCCTTTTTTCAGATATGGGAAGGAAAGGACAGCATCGGAGTCTATGATGTAATTGCGCAGGACATTCGATCTTTTCTCATCCAGCAGGTCAACGATGTACTTGTTGCCGTTCACTCCGGTAAGATTCAATGTGAAAGTGCTCAGTTCATCGTCATTAGGAAGTGAAACCTTTACTTGCGTACTGTCGTTCCAATGCCCGTTGATGTCCATGAACACTCTGTGGGGAATCTTGAACATATATTCATAACCGCTTTGAATCTTCACCTTGGGTGTGATGTTGTATTTTCTGAGATTCAACGAATCGCGGGCTATCGTAAAGTCTTCCGTATGTTCTTTCTGCCTGGGATTGACCGACTTGAAAACCAGTGAGTCAAAATAACCAAGGACAGGCGGATTGTCGAAAACGAGTGATATGCCGCACTGTTCGAAAGTCTCAGGTTCAGCCTTAAGGGTAAGCCCGCAGATAGTGTCCTTATGTTCTGTTTTTTTTCTTGCCGCCCTGGATTTGGGTTTGTTTTCATCCACAAGGTCAACTTTCTCGGTGACAGGTCCTAGCACACCGAGAGTGTCCGTCTTCCAGTATTTGATGCACAATTTCAGTGTGTCCGGCATCGGTCTCCGGTCATTCACCCATAGAAGAAGACTGTCTTTCTCTATGTTGAACTCGGTTATGACCTTCGTGGCGGAAAATCCCTGAAACCACAGAGAGTCAATTCTGGTGTCGGGAGCCATGAACGTTACATAGACTGATCTGTCTCCCGTCCTCATCTTGTTCATCAACAACTGCTTGGATGGCTTTTCACGAAAAACGTTGAGCCTGAGGCCTGCTTTTCTTGCCTGACATGATGCGGTGTCTTTCATGTCAAACTTCTGCAATTCCACCACCGTATCGTTCACCACGTTTACCGGTCTGAACAAAGTGTCAAGAAAGGCAATCTTGTCCTCGTCCGGATCATAGAGATTGTTCCCGTTGCCGTCAACAACGGCATAGACGCGATAAAGAGTATCTTGAATATTCCTGAGTGCAAAATACCCCCATTCGTCCGTTTTGACAGCGGCGACAGGCCGGTGAAGAAAGATTGCTGAATCACTGTGATCCTTGTAGAGCATTACTGTGGCACCGGAAACGGGCTTCAGGGAATTGCAGTCCTGAACTATGCCGGTAACATACATCGAGTCAATCGTGGAACCGGTGGAAAACATAGTCGTGAAGCCAGGAAACATATTCCCCTCATTGTTGTCAGCTATCGCCCCTGTCAAGTCCAGAGTGTAAGTTGTGTTGGGAAGAAGATCTTCTTCAAAATAGACCACAACGCTCTTGCCCTTGATCTTGTACTTAGGATTTTTATTCTGAGGAGGAGAAAGGAAAATCCCTTTGGGATCCTTTACTGTCACATATTCGTCAAACGTGAAGATTATCTTTGTCCCGTGAATCGGAACCGATACGGCACCCGGATGGGGAACCACTCGCGTTACCACCGGTGGAATGGAATCTTTCACTCCACCGGTAGGAGCCTGCGTCGTGTTGGCGCACGATGGCTGGAACACTGAAACTACCAGCAGCACGGCAGCAGGGAACAATGGAAAAAACCTTGAAAGAAATCTTTTCATTTCAAATCGGATATATTCAAAAATCAAGCTTGGATTTCAGTTCTGACGACACTTTTTATACCGTCAATGGAGTTGAGCTTGCGCATCATCCTTTCCAGAGCCGCCTTGTCATGAACATAAAACTCTATGTAGCCGGAGAATATTCCTTCGTCAGAACTCAAATAGACTTTGCGCATGTTCACACCCATCACAAGTGAAACGAAACGGGAAATCTCGTTCAGAAGTCCGACTCGGTCAAGACCCTTTATAGAAAGACGCACAGGAAAAGACTGCACTTCCTCATCTTCCCACTGTGGCACTACAACCCAATCTCCATGCTTGGAGGCTATGCTGTCAGCAACAGGGCAGGATTTCTTGTGTACGGCCACAGTGCCGTCAGGCAATTTTATTCCTATGACCGGATCTCCAGGAATCGGTCGGCAACATGGAGCGACAAAATATTCATTCTTCTCTTTTCTGGAATTTTCCTTTTTCCTGTTGAACCATGGGAAAGACCAAGAATGTCCTTTGTCGGTCCTTGCAGAGAAGATTTCCGGCAAGTCATTAAGTTTCAGTATACCTATTCCAATACGGAAAAACATTTCCTCTGCATTGCCTCCAGGAATCGAGAAATGGTCAATGAGTATCTCGATCGAATCATTGTTAAGCCTGTAGCCTAATGACTCAAGTTGATCCGAAAGCATCTTTCTGCCTATCTCAGCCAATTCCTTCTTGTTACCTTTCAAGTAGTCGATCACCACGTTTCTGGCATGTCTTGTCTGAAGGAACTGAAGCCATTCACGCTTGGGCTGCTCCACCTCTGCGGTAATGATCTCCACCTGGTCACCACTTCTGAGGACATGGGACAGTGGAACAAGTTTCATGTTGACCTTGGCTGCAATTGCCTTGTTGCCTATCTGTGTGTGGATGCTGTACGCGAAATCCAACGCCGTGGAACCCTTCTGGATCGATTTCTGGTCACCTTTTGGAGTAAAGACAGTTATTTCACTGCTGGTCAGATCATTGTGAATAATGTCAAGTAGCTCGAGAGCATTGACATCAGGGTTGACGAGAATCTCCTTCACCTTGGCGAGCCATTTATCCATCTCGCTGTCATTCTCGCTTATGTAGCCCTCACGCTTGTAGGTCCAATGGGCGGCTATGCCTTTTTCGGCTATGTCATCCATCCTCTTCGAACGGATCTGAACCTCTATCCAGATCCCTTTGACGCTCATCAAAGTGCAGTGAAGAGCTTCATACCCATTGCTTTTAGGATGCTTCACCCAATCCCTGACACGGTCAGGCTTGTAGCGGTAAAGACCCGTAATGATGGAGAATATATGGTAACATTGGTCACGTTCGCTTTCCTGAGTGTCGGCAGCCGGAGTAAACACGATTCTCAATGCATACAGATCATATACCTGGTCGAAGGTTATATTCTTGGTCTGCATCTTGTGCCAGACTGAATACGGGGTCTTGACTCTCTGACGTATCTCAAAATTGAATCCCGCTTTTTTCAATGCCTCATCGATAGGCGCGATGAAATCGTCAATCTGCTTTTTTATGCCGTTCAGATTGCTGTTGATCAAACCGCTGATTTCATTGAATGCATCCGGTTCCTTGTACTTCAGCCAGATGTTCTCCATCTCGGACTTTATCTCGTAAAGGCCAAGACGATGAGCCAGAGGAATAAAGATGAACATTGTCTCGCTGAGGATCTTGTCACGCTTGTATTCAGGCATGTACTCAATCGTTCTGCAATTATGCAGACGGTCGGCAAGCTTGATCAGCACAACCCTCACATCATCGTTAAGAGTAAGCAGAATCCTCTTGAAATTCTCAGCCTGGAGACTCCTGGCATTGTCATCGCTGAACTTCTTGCTGCGGTCTTCGTTGTCAAGCACATTTTTGATCTTCGTAAGCCCGTCAACAAGGCTGGCAATCTTGTCTCCGAAAAGTTTGCGGATGTCATCGACTGTGTAGTCCGTGTCCTCCACGACATCGTGAAGCAAGGCCGCCGCTATCGACTTGTAGCCCAAACCTATGTCACCCACCACTATCTTGGCGACCTCTATCGGATGGATGATGTAAGGCCCACCGGAACGACGGCGCACATTCTTGTGCGCTTCGTTCGCGAAATCAAAAGCTTTCTGGACAACATCCAGTTCCCGCTGATTCGCGCAACGTTTTTCAGCCGCAACCTTCAGTTGAGCATAACTTTGACGGATCAGCTCGTAATCATGTTCTGTGAATTGTGAGAAACTCATATTTCTACCAAATCTTTATCACGTTTCAATATTGCCTCCGAAACTCCCGGAAGTCCTTTGACATAACCGCCTTCGTTGACGGTCTGGAATGAATAGGAAAACTGCGCTCCATACAGAATGATCTGCCAACCGAACCTCATCCAGACCATGAACAGCGGTATGGCGGCAATCGTTCCGTAAACTGTGTTCAAGCGCATGACAAACACCTGTGTTTCAAGATAAAGGTATTGAAGCACGGAAAAAGCCGCTCCGGCGATTACCGCTGCCTTCAGCGCATACCTGTATTTCACGTCCACTGCAGGAATGAACTTGTACATGGCAGAGAATATCAGCACGGTAACTGCCCATGCGATAATCCAGCCGAGAAATGATTTGATGGTATCAGTGACCCCGATCCAGTTTGGAATCAGATCGAGGACATGCGAGTAAATGATTGTCCCTGAATACAGGAGCAGTACGACGAAAGGAGCCAGTACAAGGATGATCACATCGATTCCTATCCGCTTGTAGAAAGCTCTTTGCAGTTTTCTGACTTTCCAGACATTGTTGAACACGGTCTCGACCCTCATCATCATCCAGATTATGAGCCAGACGAAAGTCAAGGCACTTATGAATCCGAAAAGCCCGTTCGTGGCCGATGCAAGGATTTTGTCGGCAGCATTGAGGATAGTGTCCATTATGCTCTGGCTGATGTTCCAGGAGAAAAGGATATCCTTAAGCTTGTCGGTGAGACCGAAACCGTTGGTAACGGCGAACGCTACAGCAATGAAAGGCACAAAAGCCATCGTGCAGAAATAACTCAATGCCACAGCCTGGAATCCTATCCTCTGCTCTGCGAAAGTCTGAAAAGCTACCGTCACGATCCTGACATCCTTGACAAACCTCGCCTTGGCCTTGGACAGATTGCTCTCGTCAAGAGTCCAGACATCCTGTCCGAAGAACTGACTGACTCCACGGAACCACTGCTTGCAACTGAATATCATTCCCTTTAATCCGTTCATGCTTCTAATATATTCCTGAGAACAGATCCGGTTCACTGTCATGTACATCGGTTGAGGCAGCTGTTACAGCTGCTTGCGGGAGCATTCTTCTGAACTCTTCTTCGTCAATGATCTTGACACCAAGCGATTCCGCCTTTTTAATCTTCTCAGGTCCCGGTTTGCTTCCGGCTAGAAGCAACGATGTCTTCCCGCTGATGGATGAACTGTTCCTGCCCCCGTTGGCTTCGATAAGCCGTTTCATTTCTTCCCTCGAAATGCTGAAATTGCCGGAAATAACTATCGTCTTGCCTGACAGGACATCGGATGCCGCAACATTCGACTCCATGGAGAATTGAATGCCGTATGCCTTGAGTCTCCCGATGTCGGACAGATGCTTGGAATCATGAAAATACTTGAATATACTGTCCGCGATAACCTCACCGACATCCGGAACCTCAAGCAGCTGTTCTTTTGTCGCCCTGGCTATGGCATCGATGTTGCCGAAATGCCGGGCCACCTCCTTCGCCGTCGTCTCGCCGACATATCTGATTCCGAGAGCGAACAGAACATGATCAAAGGTAACCTTCCGGGAATCTTCCAGACTGCCGAGAAAACGCTGCGCTGAGCGTTCCTTCCATCCGTCAAGCATAAGCAGCTGTCCTTTGGTCAATGAATAGAAATCTGCCGGCGTCCTGACAAGACCCAGGTTGTACATCTGTTCCACCGTGGCATCTCCGGCCAGCACATTCATTGCCTTGCGGCTCAGGAAATGCACCAGTTTGCCTTTGATTTGAGTAGGACAGCCGTCAGTGTTCGGACAGAACCACTTCGCTTCATCCTCTTCCTTGACCAGAGCTGTTCCGCAGTCCGGACATACTGTTGGAAAGACTGGACGTCCGGCATCCGAGGACCTGAGGGACAGGTTGACATCTATGATTTTAGGAATTATCTCGCCTCCTTTGATGACAGTCACCGTGTCACCGACACGTATGTCCATCTGTTCAATGAAGTCCTGGTTATTGAGGGTCGCCCTCTTGACTACAGTGCCGGCAAGCTGTACCGGGGCGAGATTCGCAACAGGAGTGACGGCACCTGTCCGACCTACCTGATAGGTTATGGAAATCAATTTGGTGTACGCTTCTTCAGCCCGGAATTTGTAGGCCACAGCCCACCGTGGTGACTTTGCCGTGTAGCCCAGAGCGCTCTGATAGGCCAGTTCATTGATCTTAATCACGATTCCGTCTGTTGCGTATGGAAGGAACTTTCGTTCCGAATCCCAGTAACGGATGTATTCCTCAATCTCGTCTATCCCGTGAGCAATCTTACGTTTGTCCGAAACAGGAAGCCCCCACGAGGCCGCAGCACTGAGAGCATCGTCATGTGTGGAGAAAGAAATGCTCTGGCTTGGAATATGATAGAGTGTGCACATCAGCCCTCTTCGGGCGACTTCCGCCGGATCGGAAAGTTTAAGTGAACCGGAAGCTGCATTCCTCGGATTGGCAAAAGGCTGATCCTCATTGTCCTCCCGTTCAGCATTAAGCCTGTCGAACGACTCGTAAGGCATCAGGACCTCGCCTCGTATCTCAAATTCCTCCGGCCAGCCCGTTCCTTTCAGTTCTTTGGGGATATTACTGATTTCCAATGCATTTACCGTTACATCATCTCCAACCACACCGTCACCTCTGGTGAGTGCACGGAGCAGTTTCCCATTCCTGTAGGTAAGGCATATAGCAGTTCCATCAAACTTCAGTTCACAGGAATATGTAAACTTGACCTCGCCCAGATCCTTTTCAGCCCTGCGGACAAAATCCTCAATCTCTCCGATATTGTAGGTGTTGGCGAGAGAGAGCATCGGATACTTGTGCGCATACTGGGCGAACTCCTTCCTGACGGCCGGTTCGGCATTGATGCCTTCCCCTTCTTCAAGATCGCTGCCGACTCTCTGAGTAGGAGAGTCTGAAGTCTGCAGTTCCGGGTACTGACTTTCCAGATCCTCAAGTTCACGCATCAGACGGTCATATTCAAAATCGCTCATTGTCGGAGCATTGTCGACATAGTAACGTCTGCTGTTCTCACGGAGGATTGTACGGAGTTCACCGACACGTAACTTCACCTGTTCGTAATCCATTTTCGCCGTCTTTTCCATAAGATGACAAATTTAACGAAAATTGGCGATAAATTTCAGAAAATGGCTTAAATTTGCGATTGTTAGTTACCGGACGTACAACATTTTCAAATATTTTTAAAATGAAAGATTCAATCATCATTCTCTGTGGCGGCGGCCCTGCTCCGGGAATGAACACCGTCGTGTTCTCCGTTGCCAAGACTTTTCTTTCTAACGGTTACAGGGTGATCGGCCTTCACGAAGGCTACACCGGACTTTTCCGCAAGG
>CAZXVE010000047.1:0-10179 GCA_964644125.1 uncultured Muribaculaceae bacterium | reverse complement strand
AATCACATACTCAGCCAGCTGACGGCAACGCGTACCCTGACTCATAGGCTCGTCAACGAACGGAGCATAATTCGAGCGTGTGGCATTGCGCATAGCACCCTGAGTATAATCCATCGGACCTGAGTACATTCTAACGTAAGGGATTGTAACATCATAAGTTACCTGGTCTATAGAGTTTGGTGCCCACTTCATCTGCTCCAGACCGTACACACCCTCGACATTAATTACGTTAGGATAAGTCCTCTGAAGACCCGTCGGCTTGTAAGCCCCGTGATAATCAATTACAAGACCGTACTTCGCGGCAATCTGAGCCGTCTTCACATAGAAATTAACCATCTCCTGGTCGTCGCGGTTCATGAAGTCCACCTTGAAGCCTTTGATGCCCATCTCAGAAAAATACTTGCAGAGGCCCTCGATGTCGCGGTTCAAAGCATAATAGCCTGCCCAGAGAATCAGACCGACATTCTTCGAAGCGGCATACTTGCAGAGCATAGGAAGGTCGATCTCAGGCACAACCTGCAACAGGTCAGCCTGCAGATTAACAGCCCAGCCCTCGTCCAGAATAACATACTCTATACCCTTGCTGGAAGCGAAGTCGATATAATACTTATAAGTGTCGTTGTTGATTCCCGAAGCGAAATCCACACCGTCAATATTCCAGTCATTCCACCAGTCCCAGGCAACCTTTCCCGGACGAACCCAGCTCCAGTCAAATGAAGCGTCCGCAGGAGTAGCGAGATTATAAACCAGATCGGAAGCCGTCAGCTCGCAGTCTTTTCGGGACACACCGAGAACCCTCCAAGGGAAAGCCTCACCTGCATAACACTGAGCAAGATAGTCCGCACTTCTGGTGACAACGCCCTGAAGCATATTGTGTCCTCCCTGCTTCGTCTCGGCAGGATAAGGAGCCCAGACGCCGTGCAGCGTAGAGGAAGCGTCGGCATTGTTCAGATACATTCCCGGATAGTCCAGCAGATCAGCCTCGGCGATCACGACCTTCATTCCCTGCGGAGCTTCAACCATAAAAGGCAGAATTGCCAAACGGCCTTCGTAGAACTGCGAAATCGGAGCGTGCTGATATTGAGACTCGAAGGAATTTTCGAACTGAGCCTCTGCGAGGCCGTTGGAATACGGAGCGTACATCATCCAGTCTTCAGGGAAGCGGAACTCGGCCTGCTCAGCCTTCACGCGGAACTCCTTCTTTGAATTCGAGATGAAACGATAGGCCACGCCCTCATCGTAAGCTCTCCACACGAGGCGGAAGTCCTTGAAATTCAGCGTCATTTCATTATAATTGTCGCGAACCTGCGAACGTTTGTAGATAGTTGCGGCGTAAGTCTGATCCACCGAAGTGCGGCTGACTTTGCGAAGCTTCGCCGCTCCGCCGTACACCTTGCCGTCAGACAGCGTCATCGAAATCTGCGAAGGCGCAATCAGCTGCACGCCGTCAGCCTCCAGAGTATAGGAAATCTGCTCGCCCAGCTCCACCGTCGCTTTCAGACGGCCGTCAGGGGACACCACCGTGTAGTTTTTAGGGGCTGCGCCCAGTGTAAGGGCGGCGCAGAGCGCCAATGTTGTCAGTAAGAGGAATCTTTTCATAATTATAATTAATTAACGTTTCTTGTATACAACGAATTCAACACCACCTTGCCGACCTCGCCCGGGCATTTTCCGAAGCACGGGCCGTCGCCTGTGTAGTTGAGCGGATCGTCGTAGCCGAGGACCACGTCGGCGGACTTGCCTTCCTTGTCCGGCACGATGGCGGACACGATGCAGGCGCCGAGCGAACTCAGGGTGACACTTGCACCCTTTGCAATGGTAATGATATACTTGATAACGGCCTTATCATCCGGGGTCTTGCTCCAGGTTTCCTGTGTTATTTTCATATAGCTTGAATTGATATTCCGTTATGTGTCGGGGCGTAGTGGCTCGAATCATCAAATATAGGAATATCAATTCAGATTGTCAATGAAAGCGAAGATATTTTCCGGCATGGCGTCTTTCATCAGGACACATTTGTCGGAATCGAGCATATTCAGGGACGGATCTCTTACGAGACCGAAGATATTGACCGTCAATACGGCGCCACGCGGTTCCTTGGCAAGGTTGCCGATAAGGTCAGTCTCCTTGAGGGCTGGGATGGAAGGGTGACGGGAGCGAATATGCCCGAATGTGATTCCGTTGTGATTCCGTACAAGATTGATTTTGCTTATGCAAGATTTCTGACTAAATTTGTGAATAATGGTATCTTCCCGTGCAGATTTCCAAGCCGCGCGGAAAGTCAAAAGGAAAATATGAATATTCTTGTAACGGGAGCGAACGGCCAACTGGGAACCGAGCTCAGGAATGTCACGGCGGGGAGTCGTGACAACTACATATTCACGGATGTAACATCGCTGCCAGGAATTGAGACGATCAACCTTGACATTACGGACATCGATGCAGTCAGGATTGTCTGTGAGTCGGACAGCATTGATGTGATAGTGAACTGCGCAGCCTACACTGACGTTGACAAGGCTGAGGATGATCCGTCAAAGGCCACCTTGATCAACTGCACCGCCGCCGGGAACCTGGCAAAAGTTGCAGCGGAAAGAAACGCAGCATTGATCCACATATCCACAGACTACGTTTTTCATGGAGATGTTCCGATGCCCTGCAAAGAGGATTGGCCAACAGATCCGTCAGGAGTCTATGGCTCCACCAAACTGGCCGGAGAGAGGGCGATCAGGGAATCCGGATGCAGAAACATCATATTCAGAACTGCTTGGCTATATTCACCTTACGGCAAGAACTTCGTAAAGACGATGCTTCGCCTGACGGCTGAGAAAGACTCGATCAAGGTTGTTTTCGACCAGATCGGAACGCCCACATACGCTCATGACCTGGCATCCCTGATTGTCAGGATCATTGATGGGAATCAGCTCGAAAAGACAGGAACCTATCATTTCTCAAATGAGGGGGCGGTTTCGTGGTATGATTTCGCCGAGTCAATTCGCGAGATCAGTGGAAACGACTGTGACATACGGCCCTGCCATACGGAAGAATACCCTTCCAAAGCCTGCAGACCGCGTTTCTCGGTTCTGGACAAGACAAAAGTCAAGAGCACCTTCGGAATCACTATTCCATACTGGAGAGAATCGCTGAAGGATTGCATTGAAAGAATGAAATAAAACTCGATCATGAAAGGAATCGTTCTCGCCGGAGGAAGCGGCACCAGACTCTATCCTATCACAAAAGGAATAAGCAAGCAAATGCTGCCGGTTTATGACAAGCCGATGATCTATTACCCGGTTTCCGTGCTGATGACGGCAGGAATCAAGGACATACTCATTATTTCCACACCTGTCGATCTGCCGGGATTCCGCCGACTTCTCGGTGACGGCAGCGATTTCGGAGTGAACTTCGAATATGCCGAGCAGCCGTCTCCGGACGGGCTCGCCCAAGCGTTCATTATCGGGAAGGAGTTCATCGGAGATGACTGCGTGTGCCTTGTACTGGGCGACAACATATTCCAGGGAGCCGGTTTCGGAACGCAACTCAGAGAAGCCGTGCATGCGGCGGAAGACAAAGGCAAGGCAACGGTGTTCGGCTATCAGGTAAGCGATCCGCAACGCTATGGCGTCGCGGAATTTGATGCCGAAGGCAACTGCCTCAGCATTGAAGAAAAGCCAGCCAAGCCTAAAAGCGACTTCGCAGTGACCGGGCTCTATTTCTATCCGAACGATGTGGTTGAGATCGCCCATCGGATCAAGCCTTCCGCAAGAGGCGAACTTGAGATAACAACCGTGAATCAGGAATTTCTGTCGGAAGGCAGACTTAAGGTTCAGAGGCTCGGACGGGGATTCGCATGGCTTGACACCGGCACACATGAATCCCTTGCCGAAGCGTCCACTTACATAGAAGTCATCGAGAAACGTCAGGGGCTCAAGGTTGCCTGCCTTGAGGAGATCGCTTTCAGGAAAGGATGGATCTCAGCCGGCAAACTCAAGGAACTTGCGAAACCGATGCTGAAGAACCAGTACGGACAGTATCTGCTCAAGATCGCCGAAGAATAAGCGGCCGGTGTTCAGCAGAACAACGATGAAAATAACGGAAGAATATAATGAACATCATCACAACTGAAATCGAGGATGTCATAGTCATAGAACCAAGGATATTCCATGACGGAAGAGGATATTTCTTTGAGGCATTCAACCAGAAGGAGTTTGAAGAAAAAGTCGGGAATGTCATTTTCGTTCAGGACAATGAAAGCAAATCCTGCTATGGCGTGATAAGAGGGCTGCATTTCCAGAAAGGCAGCCACTCGCAAAGCAAACTGGTAAGGGTTGTCAAAGGAAAAGTTCTGGATGTCGCAGTGGACATCAGGAAAGGTTCAAAGACATTCGGCAAGCATGTGGCTGTCGAATTGTCAGAGGAAAACCACAGGCAGCTGTTCATTCCTAAAGGTTTCGCGCACGGCTTCAGCGTACTCAGCGATGAAGTTGTCTTCCAGTACAAATGCGACAACTTCTACTGTCCCGAATCCGAGGGAGCAATCGCATGGGACGACCCGGACCTGGGAATTGACTGGAAGATTCCGGAAAACAGAATTATCCTCTCGGGAAAAGACAGGAACCATCCGAGACTTAGAGACTGCCAACCGGAAGATTTCTGAAAACAATCATGAAATCCGGCTGTAATCCTTGACGTTATATTTATCCTTTCGGAGTTCCTGCGCGAGAAGCTCATTGACAGGCAGTTTCAAAGAGGGATCAAGAGCAAGGACATGCTCGGCGTAACTTCTGGCGTCAGCCAGCAAAGCCCCGTCATGCGCCAACGACGCAATGCTGAGTTCAATCGGGAGGCCGCTCTGCTGCGTTCCTTCCAGATCGCCTGGCCCTCGCATCTTCATGTCCTCTTCAGCCAGATCGAATCCGTTCTCCGTGGCACACATCAGTTCCAGTCTTTTGCGGGACTCTTTGCTGACCTTGTTCCCGTGCATAAGCACACAGTAGGATTTTTCACATCCGCGGCCCACTCTCCCGCGAAGCTGATGAAGCTGTGCCAAGCCAAACCTTTCCGCACTTTCAATGACCATCACGGAAGCGTTCGGGACATCGACCCCGACCTCTATCACTGTCGTTGACACAAGGATGTCCGCACGACCTGCGGAAAAGGCATCCATATTGAACTGCTTGACCTCACTGGTCTGCTGACCGTGCACGATGGCGACCTTGTAAGGCGGAAACGGGAACTTAGAGACGATGTCTTCATAGCCAGCTTCAAGGTTCTGGTAATCAACTTTCTCGCTTTCGAATATCAAAGGATAGACTATGAACACCTGCCGGCCGGCGGCAATCTCCTTCTTCATGAAATTGTAAAGCTGCGGACGCTTGCCCTCCCCTATCAGCATGGTCTGTACAGGTTTTCTTCCCGGAGGCATCTCATCGATCACGGAGACATCAAGATCTCCGTAAAATGTCATCGCAAGCGTGCGCGGAATAGGTGTGGCAGTCATCACAAGCACATGCGGAGGAACGCCGGAAGCGCCTTTCGACCAAAGCCTTGACCTTTGATCCACCCCGAAGCGATGCTGCTCGTCTATGATGGCAAGTCCGAGATTCCTGAACACGACGGTGTCTTCAATCAAGGCATGCGTACCTATTATTATTCCCACCGAGCCTTCCGCCAGGCCTTCCAGAATAGGCCTGCGTGCAGCCTTGCCAGTCGAACCTATCAGCAGTTCACACCTGACACCGGTAGGAGCCAGATACTTGGAGATGTTGGCGTAATGCTGCTGGGCAAGGACCTCGGTAGGTGCCATGATACAGGCCTGATACCCGTTTCCGACGGCAATCAGAGCGGTAAGCACTGCAACCATAGTCTTTCCGGAACCGACATCACCCTGCAGAAGGCGGTTCATCTGGATGCCGCTCATCATGTCTGACCGTATTTCCTTGATGACACGTTTCTGCGCCCCGGTGAGTTCATAAGGCAAGGCATTGTAACAGGCGTTGAACGGCGAACCGACTTTCGGCATCGGGATTCCGACGGCCGAACGGCTGCGTACATATTTCTGCTTCAGCAAAGACAACTGCAGCAGAAACAACTCCTCCCACTTGAGACGATAGCGAGCCTTCTCGAGGGCATTCTGGTCTGACGGGAAATGGACATTCCTGATTGCGAACCGCAGCGGGACAAGGCCTTTTTCTCTGAGGACATATTCAGGAAGAGTCTCTTCTATGTCTCCAATCGCAAGATCGATAGCTTCTGCCATCAGTTTGTTCATCACCTTGCCAGTCACTCCCCCGTTGCGCAACTTGTCGGTCGAGTTGTAAACCCCGGTCAGAACTCCGCTGAAACCGGAGGACCCCTGTGAAGGAGGATTGTCTATTTCGGGATGAACAATGTTGAAACGACCGTTGAACTGGTTGGGTTTTCCGAAAAACAGAAAGACAGATCCGACCTTGAGCCTGTCATAGGTATATTTGATCCCTCTGAAGAAAACCAGTTCAATCATCCCGCTCCGGTCCTTGACCATGACACTGAGTTTCTTGCCGCTGACCTGCGAAGACACGACCTGAGCCAGAATCTGGACATAGACGCTGGTGGACCGGATGTCGGAAATCATCATTATGGTACTGCGGTCAATGTAACGGAACGGGAAGGTGTGAAGAAGATCGCCGACTGTGACCACATTCAGTTCACTGCTCAGGAGTGATGCTCTTTTAGGCCCCACTCCAGGCAGATACTGCACTTCCGTTTCCAACTTGTTCCTGATCATGACACAAGCCTGTTGCTTTTTCTCGGGAACGACATCTGCGGGAACGGCAGAGCAAGTGCCTTGAAAAACACATTAATGCCGACTTTCATCATTCCGAACGCAAATCTACTCACTAAATCCCGAAAATCAACTCCCTTTCCAGAATTAATTGAACAAATCGGGTTTGTTTGCTATCTTTGATGTTCCGAACAAGCATTACGATGGTTTCCGAACTTGTAGTGAAATACATATGGCTGATCCAGACGCTCACAGCGGCCGGGAATCGCGGTATAACATTCAAGGAAATCAAAGAGAAATATTGCAGAAGATTCGGGACCGAATATTCAAGAAGCAGTTTCAACAACCACAGGAATGCCATAGCGGACCTTTTCGGAGTTGACATCGATTGCAACAGGAGTTCAAACCGCTATTATATTCCTTTCAGCGAAGATGTCCTGGACAATGACGAAAGCATAGGCTGGCTCGTCAGCACATTCACCGTCAACAGTTTGCTTTGTCTCGGCAAAGAGCGGCTCTCAGGAAGGGTGAGTGTCGAGGAGATTCCTTCCGGGCAGAAATATCTGACTGCCATAATGCAGGCCATGGAGGAAGAAAGAGAACTGGAGATTGTCTATGGGAAGTACAGTTCTTCATCAACCGGAACATTCCATGTCCAGCCGCTCGCCGTAAAGGAGCATGACAAAAGGTGGTATCTGGTGGCCTTCTGCCACGAAAGAGCCATGAACGGCAATGACAACGGAGACATGACTGGATGGAGGGTCTACGGACTCGACCGGATAGCTTCCATGCAAATGACCGGGACTTCCTTCAGAATGCCGAAGAACTTCGATGTGGAGAACTTGTTCAGCCAAAGCTATGGAATATATTTTCCGAGACCCGGGCAAAAGCCTGTCACCATCCGTTTCAAGGTAACGGAAGAAGAGGCTCGCTATCTTAGAGATCTGCCGCTTCACCGATCCCAGGCAGAAGAAGGCGGGAGTGCTGACGGCGGAAGGATATTCAGAATCCGCGTCATTCCGAACAGGGATCTGACTATGGAATTCTGCCGGCATTCCGGGAGATTGGAAGTTCTTGAACCTGAAACGGTCAGGCAAGAAGTAAAAGAGGAACTCGAAAAAGCGTATAAACAATACTTATGAATATGGTCAGAAGTGGAAAGGCCGTCCTTGCGGCGGCGACATTGATTACAATGATGAGTTGCGCACAAAAAAATGAGACACAGACAGACGGCATGTACATCGGTCCTTCCGACATCAAGGTGGAAGATGGAGTGATGACTCCGGAAGTGCTTCTGTCCCTGGGACGTTTGTCAGATCCGCAGCTGTCTCCGGACGGGCGCTGGATTCTTTATGGTGTAAGTTACACATCAATGGAGGAAAACCGTTCCTGCAGGAATCTTTTCCTTGCTGAAGTTCTTGAAAACGAAGACGGGAGCCTCGCTTTCGGGGATAAAGTCCAGTTGACTGCAGAGGGCAGAAGCATCAGCAACGCGCGCTGGAGCCTGGATGGAAAATCCATCTACTTCCTTCAGGGAGGGCAGATTTTCAATGCGGCCATCACGATTGCAGATGGGAAGGCAGCGCTGTCGGCGAAAAAGCAGCTCAGCGATGTCGAAGCAGGGATCGGAGAGTTTCTTCTCAGCCCGGACCAGGCACTGGTCCTCTACACATCAACTGTTCCGGGTGCGGTCAAGACTCCAAAGGATTTCGATGAGAAGCTTGACAAGGCGAAGGCCTATGTAACGGAAGATCTGATGTACCGTCACTGGGATCACTGGACAACTGAAAAGCCACAGACATATTTCGCTGCAGTCAGCGGAGAAAAAGGCATCACCGCAGACAATTCCCACAACATCCTTGACGACGGAGCCGGCAAGTACGAATTGCCGACAGAACCTTTCAGCGGAATCGAACAACTTTGCTGGAGTCCTGACGGACGATATGTGGCATATTCCTGCAAGAAAGTGGAGACCGGCCGCGAATACGCCTTCTCGACCGACACGGAGATTTACATCTACTGTCCGCTGACCGGTGAAACCGTACAGATTACGATGGGAGGCGGCTATGACACGGATCCCGTCTGGAGTCCTGACGGAAGGCACATTGCATGGTTGAGCATGGCCCGCAACGGCTATGAGGCCGACAAGGTGCGCCTTATGGTGGCCGACATCGCCGAGACCCCGAAGGACGAGGACGGCCAGAGCGCTATCCCTCCGGTTTCAAACATCCGCGACCTCACGGCCACATTTACCTACAACGCCGCCGGTCCGGTCTGGGCAGAAGACTCCAAGAGCCTTTATTTCAACTCTTTGACCGAGGGTCTGCAGGCCATCTACAATGTCAGCCTTCCGACCGAAGAGACGACCTGCGGGACAAGCGACATCGTCCGCATCACGCCGGACGATGCCTGGTACGATTTCGATTCTCCGTTTGCGGTAATCGACAGCACCCTTCTCGCCAGCTATTGCTCGATGGAATTTCCGAAGGAACTTGTGGCCGTGTCCAGACAGGACGGTTCATTCAGCAGAATCACCGATGAGAACGGTGACATCATAGGCCAGCTTTCGGCCTACGAGACACGCGAACGCTGGATCAGGACAACCGACGGCAAGAAAATGCTGACCTGGGTTCTCTACCCGCCGAAGTTCGACTCCACAAAGGTCTATCCAGCCATCGAAATATTCCTCGGCGGGCCGCAGGGCACTTTGAGCCAGGGCTGGAGCTACAGGTGGAACTACCGTCTGATGGCCAACCAGGGATATGTAGTGATTCTTCCAAACCGCCGCGGAACAACTGCATTCGGGCAGGAATGGTGCGAGCAGATCAGCGGCGACTACGTCGGACAGAACATGCAGGACTACCTCAGCGCGGCCAAGGAACTCAAAAAGGAGTCTTATATCGGCAAGATGGCGGCCTGCGGAGCCTCCTACGGCGGATTCAGCGTCTACTACATGGCTGGCATCCACGGCAACGTCTACGACTGCTTCATCGCCCACGCCGGCATCTTTGACGAGAAATACATGTACTACGAGACGGAAGAGATGTGGTTCCCGAACTTCGACAACGGAGGTCTTTCTGAATATTCATACACTGCCGGAGAGATGGGTCCGCGCGGGGACGGCAGGACATTCGGCGGCATCCAGCAGGCCGGATCGCCGTGGAGCAGCGCCGCAAAGGCAAAGCGCCACTACGCCAACTCCCCTGCCGTCAACGTCACAAAGTGGCACACGCCTATCCTCTGCATCCACGGAATGATGGACTACCGCATACCTTACGACCAGGGCATGGCTGCCTTCAACGCCGCCCAGATGATGGGAGTCCCTTCAAAACTCATCGTTTTCCCGGAAGAGAACCACTGGATCCTGCAGCCGCAGAACGCTCTCTTCTGGCATCGCAGTTTCTTTGAATGGCTTGACA
>CAZXVE010000046.1:0-10203 GCA_964644125.1 uncultured Muribaculaceae bacterium | reverse complement strand
GAATGCGGATTTGAGATTCACATTGATGACAGCGTCCCACTGGGCCTCGCTCATCCTGAGCATCAGGCCGTCCTTGGTGATGCCGGCGTTGTTGACCAGAATGTCTATCCTGCCGAAGTCTTCAAGAATCTGGTTTACGACCGTGTGTGTCTCCTCGAAGTTGGCGGCGTTCGAAGCATATGCCTTGACCTTGTGCCCGAATGTTTCGATGTCTTTTACGGTCTGCTCGGCGGCCTCGTTGATCACGAGGTCGGTGAAAGCTACATCAGCGCCTTCAGAGGCGAATTTCATCGCAATCGCCTTGCCGATTCCTCTTGCCGCTCCGGTGATGAGAGCTACTTTCCCATTTAAAAGTCCCATATTTATTTCTTTTGGTTTGTTCAAAATTCTGCCTGCTGCGGTGTCTGCTGAGGCCGAAATTAAGGTTGCCGCAAACTTCAGACCACTGCCGTTAATCGCGAAATTAATTCTTCTTGTCTTCTTTGGCAAAACTTTGTCACGCCAATTGGCGAAAGAGGTCAAAATGTGGCGAAAGCCAAGAATAAAATGGCTATCTTTGCTGACTTACAATAAAAGGAAAACGGAAATGAGTGAAATACGCGATCCTCAGCTTTGGGAAAGCGGAGAACTGAAAATCGAATGGGTCAGGCATCATATGCCGCTGCTTGAAGGCCTGGAAAAGGAATTCAAGGAGACAAAGCCTTTCAAGGGTCTTAAAGTTGCCCTTTCGGTGCATCTGGAGGCAAAGACGGCCCATCTTTGCGAGGTTCTTGCTGAAGGTGGAGCCAACATGTTTGTCACCGGCAGCAATCCGCTATCGACTCAGGACGATGTGGCAGCCGCACTCGTGCACGAAGGGCTGAACGTCTTCGCTGTCCACGGAGCGACTCCGGAGGAATATGAAAGCGGCATAAGAAGGGTCATCGAATGCGGCCCGGACATCATCATCGATGACGGGGGAGACCTCGTGAACATGATTCACGAGAACTATCCGGAACTTATCCCGAACGTAATCGGAGGCTGCGAGGAGACCACGACAGGCATACTGCGTCTTCAGACAATGAACCGCGAGAAAAAGCTCAAATTCCCTATGATGCTCGTCAACGATGCCGCCTGCAAGCATTTCTTTGACAACCGCTACGGTACAGGCCAGTCAGTCTGGGACGGGATCAACCGCACCACAAACCTTATTGTGGCCGGGAAGTATGTCGTTGTGGCCGGCTATGGCTGGTGCGGCAAGGGTGTCGCTATGAGAGCCAAAGGACTGGGGGCCAAGGTAATCGTCACAGAGGTCGATCCGATAAAAGCAATGGAGGCCGTGATGGACGGTTTCCAGGTGATGAGCATGAGGCAGGCGGCGGAAGTCGGCGACATATTCGTGACCGTCACAGGCTGCGACGATGTCATCACCAGGGAGCATTTCCTTGCCATGAAGGATGGAGCCATCTGCTGCAATGCAGGCCATTTCGACTGCGAGGTCAGTGTGGCCCAGCTCAAGGAGATAGCGGTGGCTGAGAAGCCGGCTCGGCAGAATATTCAGAGATATGACCTCCCGAACGGCCGCAAGGTCTACGTCATCGCCGAAGGCAGGTTGGTGAACCTGGCTGCCGGTGACGGACATCCGGCAGAGATAATGGACATGTCTTTCGCGATTCAGGCTTTGAGTGCCAAGTATTTGGCCGACAATAGGATGGCTCTTTCCAGAGAACCTGGAGAAATGCTTCACAACGTGCCGGAATCAATCGACAGGGAAGTCGCTTTCAGAAAACTCAGCGACTGGGGGATCACCATCGACACCCTGACCCCTGAACAGCACAGGTATCTTTACGGAGAATAAAAACAGATTAAATAAACGGAACAATGAAACTGATTCCGATCTACACTTGGACAAAAGGTATCAGGAACTTCGACAATCGACGGAAGAGATTTTCAAGCCAGCCATGGGCGCAGGGAGTCCTGCTCCTTTGCTGCGTGATTGTGGCGATGCTTCTTGCCAACCTTCCATTTACTAAAGATCTCTATCACAATATACTGGAAACAGAAGTCTCTCTTCGTTTCCAAACCCCCGGAGGACATGGTTTTCTCTTCCCGCATGGTATGACGGTTGAAAGCTTCATCAACGATATCCTGATGACAGTCTTTTTCTTTACGGTCGGCCTTGAAATCCGGCGGGAGATGAAATGCGGAGAACTTTCAAGCGTCAAAAAGGCGATGATGCCGGTAATTGCGGCCTTTGGAGGTGTCGTGATGCCAGCCATCATATTCACAATCGTCAACCACGGCAGCGCAGCCGCTTCAGGCTGGGGCATCCCTACCGCAACTGACATCGCCTTTGCGGTCGGAATTCTTTCGATTCTTGGAGACCGCGTGCCGGTGTCGCTGAAGGTGTTCCTTACCGCGCTTGCAATTGCCGATGACCTGATTGCCATTCTTGTGGTTGCATTGTTCTACGGAGGGGAAATCAATTTCGGCCTTCTAGCCATTGCCGCCGTCCTCGTTGCGCTGATTCTTTTGATGAACAGGCTCGGCGAGAAAAGAACCTGGTTCTACATCATTCCGGGCATAGCAATCTGGTCGCTGTTCTACTATGCCGGAGTCCATTCCACGATGTCCGGAGTGGTGATGGCCTTCCTTGTTCCGATGGCTCCCCGCTACAATGAGGCATATTTCCAGAGAAAACGTATCCAGTACATCAGGAGACTCAATGAATATGAAGGCATAGCCTCTTCCTCACCTGAATTCCCTAACGGGCCGCAGAGACACTGCTTGCGTCGTCTCGCCGCCGTCTCGAAGGGTTCGATGGGTATGAGCTACCGTCTCGAACACGCACTTTCGCCATGGGTCAACTTCCTGATAATGCCTATCTTCGCCCTTGCCAACGCAGGAGTTGAGATTCCGGACGTGTCCTACTTCAATGTGTTCCATTTCGATCCTGCTCTCGGAAGCGTCAGCATGGGCGTCTTCCTCGGACTCATCATCGGCAAGCCTCTCGGAATCTCGCTCGCAAGCTTCATTGCGGTCAAGCTCCACGTCGGGGAAATGCCTGCCAAAGCTTCCTGGGCGATGCTGGTGGCAGTCGCCTGTCTTGGAGGAATCGGATTCACGATGTCGATCTTCGTGGACACTCTGTCGTTCGGAGACCAGCTTCCTGAAGTCACCGCCCGCCTAAGGGATATGGGCAAGGTGGCTGTGCTGATGGGGTCGATCTGTGCCGGAATCCTGGGCAGCATCTTGATCAACATTGTCCACGGAGCCGAGTCCCGCAAGGCGAAGGCTTGAATTGAATAGCTCATAACAAGTCCTTGAAGGCTGCTCGAAAACGGAAAGACAAATATTCAAACATCCATTATGTCGAAAGGTAAGGTATCGGAAGACACTCCGCTGATCAAACAGTTCTTTTCAGTGAAGGCCCAGCATCCTGAGGCGGTCCTGCTTTACAGGGTGGGGGACTTCTATGAGTCCTATTCTGACGATGCTGTGCTGGTCAGCAAGGTTCTTGGTATTGTCCTGACCAAAAAATCCAATGGGGACAAAGGCTACATAGAGATGGCCGGGTTTCCTCATCATGCCATAGATGTCTATCTTCCGAAACTTGTCCGTGCCGGTTATAAAGTAGCCGTTTGCGATCAGCTTGAGGATCCTAAATTTGCCAAGAAGCTTGTCAAGCGCGGCGTGACCGAACTGGTCACGCCCGGCGTGGCTTTCAATGACCAGCTTCTGGACCAGAAGGAGAATAACTTCCTTGCCGGTCTGACCTTTGACAGGAATCAGTGCGGAGCAGCTTTCCTGGATGTTTCAACAGGTTCGTTTCAAGTGGCCCAAGGGTCGCTGGACTACATAGGGACATTGATCGCGTCCTTGAACCCCAAGGAGATAGTGGTTCAGAAAGGCTGCGAAAAAGGTGTCAAAGAAAGGTTCGGAGACAAGCTGTACGTCTCCACCATCGAGGAATGGGCGTTCGTTCATGATGCCGCAGTTGAAAGGCTCAAGAAACAGTTCGGAGTTGAGTCTCTCAAAGGATTTGCCGTGGAGGGATTTCCTCTGGGAATCTGCTCTGCCGGAGCTCTGATGGTTTATCTGGAACAGACGCAGCACACAGGCCTGAAGAACATCTGTTCAATCTCCAGAATAGATGAAGACAAGTTCGTGTGGATGGACAAGTTCACGATGAGGAATCTGGAGATATTCAGTTCATCCATCGGCAGCGATGGCGTGTCGCTGGTCAGCGTCATGGACAAGTGTTCGTCTCCGATGGGGGCGAGGCTTCTGCGGAACTGGCTGGCCATGCCGATAATGGACATCAAAGAGTTGAACAACCGCTACGATGTCGTGCAGCATTTTCTGGAGTCAGGTGACGACCTTGACAAGGTTCAGGAATATGTAGGTGAGATCGGTGATCTGGAAAGAATCATCTCAAGGGCTGCAACTGGCAGAATAACTCCGCGCGAAGTAAGACAGCTGGGGCGTGGACTGGCCTGTATGGAACCGTTGGCTGAACTTTGCAGAGACCATGGTGTCAAAGCGTTGGACTCGATGGCCGGCAAAATGAAGAACTGCTCGGAACTGCTGGGAAAGATTACTTCCACACTGACTCCTGATCCTGCCGCTGCCATAGGGAAGGGTGATGTCATTGCATCAGGAGTGAATGCGGAACTGGACGAGCTCAGAAACATCTCATCCGGCGGTAAGGACTATCTTCTGCGTCTTCAGCAGTCCGAAGCGGAAAGAACAGGAATATCCTCGCTCAAAATCAGTTACAATAATGTCTTCGGCTATTATATTGAGGTTCGCAACTCTTTCAAGGATCTTGTCCCTCCGGAGTGGATCCGCAAGCAGACTCTGGTCAATGCCGAACGTTACATTACCCATGAACTGAAGGAATACGAGGAGAAGATTCTGAGTGCTGAAGAAAGAATCTATGCCTTGGAGACGAAGATTTTCGGTGAGCTGGTTGCCGAGATTCAAAGGAACATTCCGGCTATCCAGATCAATTGCAGAATCATCGCCCGTCTTGATGTGCTTGCCGGATTTGCGCAACTGGCAAGGGACAACCGCTACAATCGCCCGAAGATGACAAAAGATCTGGTACTGGACATCAAAGGCGGTCGCCATCCGGTCATCGAGACGCTCATGCCTGCCGGGGAGGAATATGTTCCCAACGACATATTCCTTGACGGAAGAAAGCAGCAGATCATCATCCTTACCGGTCCTAACATGGCTGGCAAGTCGGCTTTGCTCCGTCAGACCGCATTGATTGTGCTTTTGGCTCAGGTCGGATCATTTGTGCCTGCTGACAGCGCTGAAATCGGGTATTTTGACAAGATATTCACAAGGGTCGGGGCGACGGACAACATCTCAAGGGGAGAATCCACTTTCATGGTAGAAATGCTGGAGACATCCATGATTCTGCACAATCTTTCCGAGCGTTCGCTAGTCCTTCTGGATGAAATAGGCCGTGGCACTTCGACATATGACGGTATGTCGATAGCCAGAGCCATCGTTGAGTACATCCATGAGTACGGTCATCGTGCCAAGACACTTTTCGCCACTCATTATCATGAGCTTAACGATCTCGAGGAGATTTATCCGAGAGTGAAGAACTTTCACATAGCAGTGAAAGAAGTCGGTACACAGGTGATTTTCCTGCGTAAACTCAAAGAAGGGGGCACAGCGCACAGCTTCGGTATTCATGTCGCCAGAATGGCCGGAATGCCGAAGGAGGTCATCGAAAGTGCCGAGAGCACTCTGAAGGCGTTGGAGATGAATGATTCGCAGCATCTGGTCAGTGCTAAGAAAGGTGAAATCAAGAAGCCTGTCCAGACCAAGGCCGGCACTCTTGAAAGCGACGGCAGCCTTCAGCTCTCGTTCTTCCAGCTGGACGATCCTACGCTGGAGTCACTGCGGGACAAGCTCTCGGCAGCGGATCTCAACAACATCACACCGCTACAGGCCTTTGACCTGCTCCGATCAATGAAAGACGAACTGGGAATTTAATGCTCAATCCTTATGAAACGGGTGCTGATCATAACATATTATTGGCCGCCTGCTGGCGGATCGGGAGTCCAGAGATGGGTGAAATTCGCGAAGTACCTGCCTTCGAACGGCTGGCAACCGGTCATCTACACTCCGGAGAATCCGGAACTGACTGCTGTGGACAAGACTCTTTCAGAAGAGATTCCGTCTGAGGCTGAGATCGTGAAAACCCGTATCATGGAACCTTACGGAATCTACCGCAGGCTGATGGGCAAAGGGAGCACCACGGATCTGAAGACATTGACGGCTTCCGCCGGAAAGGACGAGGTCAATCCGATCAACGGGCAGAAAAAGAACTGGAAACAAAAGCTCTCGCTTTTCATACGAGGCAATTTTTTCATTCCGGACCCTCGTGTCATGTGGGTACGTCCTTCCGTGCGGTTTCTCAGGAACTACCTCAAGGAGCATCCTGTTGATGCCATCGTCACGACCGGCCCTCCTCAGTCGATGCACCTCATCGGGCTCAGACTGTCAAGGGCAACAGGAATTCCATGGGTTGCCGATTTTCGTGACCCATGGACAAAAATGTTCTACTTCAAGCACCTGGGGCTTACCAAGTGGGCGGAAAGAAAGCATCATGAACAGGAACGGGACGTTCTGGACGGAGCCACAAGAGTAATTGCAGTCTCTCCTTTGGTTCAGGAAGAGTTCAAGGCGATGACCGGAACTCTGGTCGAATTGATAACCAACGGTTATGATGAAGAAGACTTCAAGAAAGAAGTCGAGCTTGATGAAAACTTCAACATCACCCACACTGGTCTCTTTGCGTCTGACGGCAATCCTGAAACTCTTTGGAAAGTGCTCGCTCTGAAGTGCAGTGAGGATGAAGAGTTCAGAAGATCCTTGAGGATAAGACTTGTGGGGAAGACTGACAGGACCATCACGGATTCGATCGCTGCTGCAGGTCTTGGCGGCAATTTGAAGGATTTCGGCTATCAAAGCCACGAAACGGCGGTAAGGGAGCAGCTTAATGCGTCAATCCTGATTCTTCCGCTGAGGAAAGAACCAGAGTATCGTGCCGTTCTTCCAGGGAAACTTTTTGAATATCTTGCCTCCCGCCGGCCGATTCTAGGGATAGGCCAGACCGATGGTGCCATGGCAAGGATTGTAAGCGAAACAAGTTCCGGTGTCGTTTACGACTGGGATGATGAGAAGAAGATCCGGGCATGGATTGACTTCTGCTGGGAGGAATTCAAGAATGATGAACTTTACGACAACAGTTCCGACATCTCATGTTTCACCAGACGCAACCTGACGGTCAGACTGTCTGACCTTTTGAATCAAATAACCGAGAAACAATAATTAACCAGCATATTCATAGATCATGAACAAGGCTCTCATCAAGAAGATTGGAACATTCGCCGGAATCATCATGCTTTTCCTGGCTTTGGCCTATGGCTTCGTGCCGGAAGTCCTTACCGGGAAGATTGTCAACCAGAGCGACATCACCGGCTACACAAGCATGTCCCATGAAGCGGCGGCATGGAACAAAACCCATCCTGACGATCAGACACAATGGACGGATTCGATGTTCGGAGGAATGCCGACAACTTCGTTCATGCCTTCCAGCGACGGGGACTGGACTCAGAAACTGTACAATCTTCTTCTGACGGGCAAACGGCCGGCCAATTGGCTTTTCATCTCCTTGTTGGGAGCATTTCTGCTGATGCTTTCCCTTGGGATAGACAAGGTGCTGGCAATCGGAGGTGCGGTTGCCGTCACATATTGTTCGTACAATTTTCAGATCATTCAGGTCGGACACAACACAAAGATGCAGGCTATCGCCTTTCTTCCATGGGTTCTCGCGGCTGTGATCTTCACTTACCGTTCGGCTCTCCGGAAGCCTGCCGCCCTGAATGATGGCATATCATTGGAGTCAAAGAGATCCGGTTGGAAATCCTGGCTTCCGCAGACTCTGCTCGGAGCTGTCCTGTTCGGCTTCGCCCTAAGCTTCCAGATCAAAGCCAATCACCAGCAGATCACCTACTATCTGGCGATAATGATTGTCATCTACGCAGTTTATGCCTTTCTTCAGACCTGCTTCGGAAAGAAGGAGACGGAGGGCATCCGCACCCGCAAATCAGCCATTGGGCGGTTCTTCACGGCCAGTGCACTGCTTCTTGTCATCGGTATCGCGGGAATAGCGACCAATACCATCAAGCTCGCTCCGCTTTATGAATATACCGGATACACTATGCGCGGTGGTTCGGAGCTGTCGCACCCACAAGGCGGTGAAATCAACAAAAATGGCCTCCAGCTTGACTATGCAACGGCCTGGTCTTACGGTTGGGAGGAACTTCCGAACCTGATGATTCCTAATTTCAACGGAGGATCGTCAGCCGGATCAGTCAATCCTGACAAGTCGGAGGTAGTCAAACTGTTCCGTCAGGCAGGGCAGGGCAATGCCTCTGAAATCGCCAAGTCTCTTCCTCTTTACTGGGGGCCTCAACCGTTTACTGCGGGACCTATGTACATGGGCGCAATTACGGTTTTCCTCTTTGTTCTGGGCCTTTTCCTCTACAAAGGCAAGGAGAAATGGTGGATGCTTGTGGCGACAGTCGTGGCGGTATTCCTTGGTCTCGGAAACCATTTCATGTGGTTCACGAAACTTTTCTTCGACTATGCACCGATGTACAACAAGTTCAGGACAGTGTCCATGGCCCTGATTGTGCTTCAGTTCACGCTGCCTATGCTCGGATTCCTTGTTCTTGACAGGATTCTCAAGCAGGAATATTCAAAGCAGGAGTTTCTCCGCAAGGGATGGTTTGCACTGGCTCTGACAGGAGGCTTCTGCCTGCTCTGCTTCCTCATACCAAGCGTTGCAGGTTCATTCTCGAACGCCTCGGACGCGCAGATGCAGGACATCATCGTGGACGCTCTGAAAGCAGACCGCAAACACATCCTTTCAGTGGATGCTCTCTGGTCCATGCTCTTGATAGTGGTGACTTTCGGCCTGATTCTCTGGGGCTACGGCACGGAGGCCAAGTCTGATTCGGCATCTTCGGCCGCCGGTAACTCAAGGAAGCTGCAAGCTATGGTGGGAATATGCCTGCTCGTCTTCGTGAATATGTTCGCAGTCGGCAAGCGTTATCTCAATTCGGACAGCTTCACGACACCTCGCAATTTCAACAACAAGTTCGCCGAAAGGCCTGTGGACAAACAGATCCTTGAGGACAAATCGCCATCCTACAGGGTTGTCGATCTGAGCGCAGACATATTCAATGATTCCTTCAACCCTTATTGGCACAAGTGTGTCGGAGGCTACAGCCCTGCAAAGCTGCAGCGTTACCAGGATTTGATTGACCGTCATCTGATGGGCGAACTGCGTCATCTGACAAGTCTCGCGGGCAGGTCAAAGTCAGTCCAGGAATTTCAGGATGGAATAACCGGCATCCCGGTTCTTTCCGCGCTGAACACCAAGTACTTCATACTTGGAGCGGATCTTCCGCCAGTGGAGAACGGTGAGGCTTTCGGACCGGCATGGTTCGTGGATTCATCCGTTTCCGCTTCGACTCCGGACGAGGAGATAGCCTTGCTGGATTCAGTTGACCTTCGCCGGACCGCCGTCATAGGATCTGATTTCCCGGAAGCATTGGACAAGTCCTTGCAGATTGCCGTCACCGATACTTCCACCGTACTGCAGCCCGAGATCAGAATGGTTTCCTATGCTCCAAACGAACTTCGCTACCAGTACAGTTCTTCGGTTGACAAAACAGCCATCTTCAGCGAGATTTACTATCCGGAGGGTTGGACTGCCACCATTGACGGACAGCCTTTGGATCTGTTCAGGGCCGACTGGATTCTGAGAGCCGCCAATCTTCCGGCCGGAAACCATGAAATCGTGATGCGGTTCGCTCCTCGGATTTATGCTTCCAGCGCCGCCGTTTCCAAAGTTTCGTCTTTGGCTCTGTTCGTCCTTCTGGCCCTTTCAATAGTCGGTATGGCTCTTTCCGGAAGGAAAAACTGATTTTTACGATTCCGCAGCTTCTGCGAGACGGCCGGCAAGATCTATGAATGCCTGGCTGTCAGGACGGGAGGAGAGAGCCGCCGGCTCTCCTGAGTCTCCGCATTCGCGGATGGACTGCACGATCGGAATCTGGCCCAGGAGCGGAATTCCGTACTTTTCGGCCATCGTCTTTCCTCCGTCTTTTCCGAATATGTAGTACTTGT
>CAZXVE010000045.1:0-10507 GCA_964644125.1 uncultured Muribaculaceae bacterium | reverse complement strand
GAGAATTCCTGAAGAGAGCCGGGGCCGGGGCGGCCGTAGCCGGAAGCCTCGCGCTCGCCGGAGCCTGCGCACCGAAAAAGACGGCTGAGACTCTGGCCGGCTCAGAAAACGCCGGAAACGCCGCCGGAAACGGAGAGATGGAAATGCGCGTCAATCCCGGCAACGGCGACAAAGTCTCCCTGCTGGGCTACGGATGCATGCGTTTCACGATGACCAAGGGCGGAAACGGAGAGGACATCGTAGATCAGGAGAACGCCAACAAGTTGATTGACTATGCGTTGGCGAACGGAGTGAACTACTACGACACCTCCCCGGTCTACCTGCGGGGACTCTCCGAGGAGGCTGTCGGGAAAGCCCTCAGCCGGCATCCGAGGAACTCCTACTACATCGCCACCAAGCTGTCCAACTTCAGCGACCACTCGAAGGCCGCCTCGATGAAGCTCTACAACGACTCCTTCGAGTACCTTCAGACCGACTATCTGGACTATTACCTGCTGCATTCCCTCGGCCGCGGAGGCCTTGAGGCCTTCGACGAAAGGTTCGTTGCCAACGGGATGATGGACCTGCTGCAGGCGGACAGGGAAAAGGGCAAGATCCGCCAGCTGGGCCTGTCCTTTCACGGCAACAAGGAGCAGTTCGACCAACTGATGACCCTCCACGACAAGTACCACTGGGATTTCGTCCAGATCCAGATGAACTACTATGACTGGAAGCACGCCGACGGACAGCGCAACGTCAACGCCGAGTACCTCTACGACGAGCTGGACAAGAGAGAGATCCCTATCGTGATAATGGAGCCTCTGCAGGGAGGACGGCTGGCCAATCCGGCCGAGAGTGTCGTGAACAGGCTGAAGGAGCGTGACCCTGAGGCTTCCCTCGCCTCGTGGGCGTTCAGGTTCGTGGGTTCGTACCCGAGGATCCTCACGGTGCTGAGCGGGATGGTCTACCAGGAGCATCTCGAAGACAACCTCAAGACCTTCAAGGGGTTCAAGTACCTGACCGAAGAAGAGAAAGCCTTCCTCGGGACCGAGGTCGCCGGCATAATGGCCAGCTTCCCTACCATCAACTGCAATGACTGCAAGTACTGTATGCCTTGCCCGTACGGAGTGGATATTCCCGGAATATTCAAGCACTACAATGAGTGCGTGAACGAGGGTCAGGTGGCTCAGAGCGCCGAGCAGGAGAATTACCGCAAGCTGCGCAGGGCCTACCTCGTAAGTTACGACAGGGCGATCCCTTCCGTCCGCCAGGCGAGCCATTGCATCGGGTGCAGGAAGTGCGTCGAGCATTGTCCTCAAAGCATCGCCATCCCGCGCGAACTGCGCAGGATCGAGGCCTACGTCGAGAAACTCAAGCGAGGCACACTGTAGACTCCCACGCCGGTGCGGCTGGATATTCACGCACCAGAGGAGATTAAAATTTCCGCCTCGGCCGCTGAATATTCAAATGATTTGATTATCTTTGCAGTCCTTTCAACAACAAAAGGTCATTGGAGAGATGCTCGAGTGGCTGAAGAGGCACGCCTGGAAAGCGTGTGACCTCCCAAAGGGGTTCGCGAGTTCGAATCTCGCTCTCTCCGCAAGACGGCTTTGCAGATTTCTGCAGAGCCGTCTCGCATATTGCAGCCTTTCAGACGGTTCTGTTCTGGATTCATAGACATTTAAAATTTGTTTTTTCAGCCGACTGGAACTTTGGCACGGAAATGGCATAATCCCCAGTCGACATAAATATTTTTACTCATAAACCAAAAACTGACTCAATAGTTATTTCATAAGTATTGAATAAAATAACGAAGCCTGGTGAGAACCACGCTTCGTTTATTTTTTTTGCAGTTGGCTCAACCTCCCGGACAGAGTCCGGAGGCCGAATCACACCACTGCACATGAGTGTTTCAAATCACTCGGAATACAGGAGATAAGGAGCCCTGAGTTTCTTGAAAGCCTTGACATCAGAGGCCCAGCGGGCGGAGATTCCGGACGCAGAAGATCCGTTCTCTATCATCGGACGGATCCAGTCCGCACCTGAAAGAAGTTCAAAGAAATTGCTTCCGCTGAAGAACTTGTCGCCAATGTCCAGATTGCAGTAGGCATCGATGACATATTCAAGATTGATCTTTTCAGACCAGATGCATTCGAGCGGCTTGCCGCGAAGGTCCACACCATGGCACAATGTATCCAGAAACTGCGGATTCTTCGCCCCGGAGATGCTGCGCGGCACAAAGGAGAATGAACAACCCGTCATCTCCGGATGCCCATAGACTTCAAACGGGAACGAAGTGCCGCGCCCGAGACTGGCCACCGTCCCCTCGAAATAGCAGGTCGAAGAATAGAGGTAAACAGCCCTCATGTCCTTGATGTTCGGTGAAGGAGGCAGAATGAGGCTGTAGCGAGTCCTGTGGGTGTAGTTCAGGCATGGAATCACGGTCAGATCGCAGGAGCCGTTCTCAAGCCATTCCTCACCGTTTATCATCCTGGCGAGTTCGCCAAGCGTCATTCCGTGGACGGTAGTGATCGGCAGCCAGCCGACACCTGACTTCAGATCCATGTCCAGAACCGGACCGTCAACATAGAAACCGTTCGGATTGGGCCTGTCAAGGATAACGACCTTCTTGCCGTCTCTGGCACAAGCCTCCATCAGATGATGCATCGTGACATAATAGGTATAGTACCTGAGTCCGACATCCTGAATGTCAACAACCAGAACATCAAACTTGCCGGTCTTCTCCTTATCCGGAATCTGGGAACCGCTGCCGTAAAGAGACACAATCTCCACTCCGGTTTTCTCATCCACGCTGCTGCCGACCTGCTCTCCCGCATCGGCATTGCCTCGGAAACCATGTTCAGGAGAGAATATCACCCTGACAT
Source organism: uncultured Muribaculaceae bacterium (assembly GCA_964644125.1). Lineage (GTDB taxonomy): Bacteria > Bacteroidota > Bacteroidia > Bacteroidales > UBA932 > Cryptobacteroides. Next base: position 7,643 of record CAZXVE010000045.1, on the reverse strand, counting down.
CTACGCCCTTCTCAATCAACGCATCCACGATGTGCTGACCGTACTCGATGGCTCCGCCTTGAACGGATGGCTGAAGGAACGGAATAAGTGAAATCTCATCGAAAACTCCTCCTTCATCATCAGACGTACAGGACTGCCCCTCCATCGGGAAACAACCGCCATATTCAGAAAGGGCATCCGCCAATTTCGAACCGCGGACCCTGTCCCCGACTATTCCAGTCTGATTGCTGAACACCGCAACCTTTTTGCCGGACAGCAGAGGCAGATACTCCTCAAATCTCTCATCTCCCAGAACCACAGCATTTGAATATGCCTGCGCGGAAGCACAACCGCTCACCTGCGACAACACCGCCAAAGCGGCAATCCAGATTTTATGACTGAATTTCATGCTCTCAATATTTTTCCGGACCGAAGATACGAAATTCCGACGACAAAAAAAGCGCCTCGTAAGAAGCGCAGAAAAATGTAATCCAAAACGGCGGTTCAAAGAGGATTCTACCCCATGGATCCACCGATAATGTCCAGAATCTCAGTTGTGATCTTCTGCTGACGACCCTTGTTGTACTCAAGGGTTAGTTCCTGAAGAAGATCGTTGCCGTTGTCGGTGGCGAGCTGCATCGCGACAGTGCGGGCGGCATGTTCAGCTGCGGCGCTGTCAAGAAGTGTTGTGAATATGCGGAGCCTGACAACCTTCGGAAGAAGCACCTGAACCAGAGCCTCCGGCGACGGTTCATATATCACGTCAGGAGCAACGGATGTCCCTGACTCCGGGTCAGCTACCGCATCGTCCAGGGACAGAGGCAGATAGGTTTGTCTGCATGTAGGCTGGGAAGAAGTGGACTTGTAATGGTTGAAGACAAGTTCCACCTTGTCGAACCTGCCGGAGACAAATCCGTCAAGCAGTTCCTGAGCCAAGGCCGAAGCAGCTTCATAGGACGGAGAATCAGACATTTTAGTGTAGTCCGCCGGACTCTCGAAGCCACGTTTCTTCATCGCGTCAGCCATCTTGCGGCCTACGGAATACACAACGATGTCAGAAGCCCTGAGACCTGCGGCAAGATATTCGTCAACCACAGCGGAAGCCTCCCGGATGACGTTGGAATTGAAAGCACCGCATAGTGAAGAATTGGAAGCGAAAGCGACGATTGCAACCTTGCGCACTTCGCGGCTGGCCATCAATGAATATCCAGCCTCAGAATTCTCCTTCCTGTCATCAGGCATGGCGGCCGAACCCTCCGCAACCGATCCGTCTGACGGCGACGCCGGGATATTCATGGATCCAATCAGATCGACAAGCATGCCATGCAGACGCTTCTCGTACGGAAGCATATTCCCGATCGCCTGCTGCGCCTTGTGCAGTTTGGCGGAAGCGACCATCTTCATCGCTGAAGTGATCTTCAGAGTTCCGCTGACAGAAGCGATCCTATCCTTTATTTCCTTTAGAGATGCCATCTGATTCCATTAGCATTAAGCCTTGCGCTCCTGCGGCTGAAGAGATTTCACGACAGCGGCCGCCTCGCTCTCGATGATTCCGGTGATTGTTTCATCCAGTTTTCCGGCCGACAGCGGCTCAAGGACATCCTTCTGATGGGAAGCCCTCATCCTGGTCAGGAATTCCGACTGGAACTCCTGCACCTGATCAGTGCCAATCCCGCTCATGAGAGCATGGACTCCGCAATAAAGTATGGCGACCTGCTCTCCGACAGGCATCGGAGAATATTGCGGCTGAATCAGGAGTTTGTTGTTTTTGCGGCCCTTGTCAATAGCCATGGCAGTCACCTTGTCCATGTCCGAAGAGAACTTGGAGAAAGACTCAAGTTCGTTGAACTGCGCCTGATCGATCTTCAGAGTACCGGCCACCTTCTTCATGGACTTGACCTGAGCGGCTCCACCGACTCGGGACACGGAGATTCCGACATTGATCGCCGGACGCTGGCCCTGATTGAAGAGACCCGACTCCAGATAGATCTGACCATCGGTGATGGAGATCACATTCGTAGGGATGTAGGCGGACACGTCACCGGCCTGGGTCTCGATGATAGGAAGCGCCGTGAGAGAACCACCGGCCTTAACCTTGCCCTTCAGAGAGTCAGGAAGGTCGTTCATCTTTTCAGCGACCTCCTGCTGGTCTATAATCTTTGCAGCCCTTTCAAGAAGTCTCGAGTGCAGGTAGAACACATCGCCCGGATAGGCTTCACGTCCGGAAGGACGGCGCAGAATCAGGGAAACCTCACGATAAGCCACAGCCTGCTTGGAAAGGTCGTCATAGACGACAAGAGCAGCACGGCCGGTGTCACGGAAATATTCCCCCACAGCGGCGCCAGCAAACGGAGCGAAGTACTGCATGGCGGCCGGATCGGCTGCGGTTGCGGCGATGACGACTGTGTAGTCCATCGCGCCTTTCGCCCTCAGAGTCTCCACGATGTTAGCCACCGTTGAGCCTTTCTGGCCGATCGCCACATAGATGCAGTAGACAGGCTTGCCGGCCTCGTAGGCGGAACGCTGGTTGATGATCGTGTCGATGGCAATGGCCGTCTTTCCGGTCTGACGGTCACCGATGATGAGTTCCCTCTGACCGCGGCCGATAGGAATCATGGCATCAATGGCCTTGAGACCGGTCTGGAGAGGCTCGGTCACAGGCTGACGGAAGATGACGCCCGGAGCCTTGCGTTCAAGAGGCATCTCGGTCAGTTCGCCCTCAATTTTTCCGAGTCCGTCAAGAGGCTCGCCAAGCGGATCCACGACCCTTCCGAGCATCTGCTCACCAACCTTGATGGATGCGATGCGGCCCGTCCTGCGGACAGTCATGTCTTCCTTGACCTCATCTGTAGGTCCGAGAAGCACGGCGCCGACATTGTCCTGCTCAAGGTTCATCACAACTCCCATGACTCCGCTCTCGAACTCAAGCAGTTCCCCTGCCTCAGCATTGGTGAGCCCGTACATCCTGGCCACACCGTCGCTGACCTGAAGAACTTTGCCGATCTCCTCGAACTGGAGAGATGTGTCGATGTCCTTCAGCTGTTCCAGCAGCACCTGGGAGATTTCACTTGGTTTTATGTTGTCCATACACTAAACTATTCTTCTGTTCTTTTCAATGAATTGACGCCGGATGACATCAAGTTGGCGGGAAACGCTGGCATCCAGAACGGTATCCTCAACCTCAAAGACGAAACCTCCGATCAGGGAAGGATTGACCTCAGTTTTCAGAATCAGTCCGCAGCCGGTCTTCTCATTGACCAGATCCCTGAGACGGGACTCCAGAGATGCCCCCGCTTCCAGCAACGCCGGATCGGCGACCGCCAAGGTGGCGCGCAAGATGTGCCGCGAACGGTAATATTCCGTGATGAAGGCCATCAACACCAACCGGATGTCCCCGATCCGCCCGTTGCGGATAAGAAGTTCAAGAAACTTGCGCAGGTCAGGTGCCATCGGTCCTTCCAGAGAAGCCTCGGCAAGCGAAATCTTCCTGGCCGCCGGAACTGCAGGATCATCCAGAGCACGGCGGAAGTCCGGAACCTCGTCAAGAGCCTTTTCCAAGGCCTGGACCTGAGCCGCGACAGTCTCCCCGGACCCGGTCTCATCGACCAGCTTCAGCAGAGCTGTGGCATAACGCGAAGCGATGATTCCCGTGTTCATGGCATCAGTTCTTCAAGTCCTTCGACGAGGCAATCTCATCCACAAGCCTGTCCACAAAGGCAGCCTGCCCGGACCCGTCGGAAAGATTCTTTTTCAAGACCTTTTCCGCAACGCTGACCGAAAGCAGAGCCACCTCCTTGCGGACATCCCGCAAAGCGCTCTCCTTCTCAGCGGCGATCTGGGTCCTGGCCTGATCAAGAATGCGGGAAGCCTCCTGACGGGCCTGATCCTTGGCCTGGGCGATGATGTTGTCCCGGGAAGCGGTAGCCTCCTTCAGGATTCTGCTCTGTTCCTGCCGTGTCTCCTCGATCATCCGGGACTGTTCCTCAGCCAGATTGCGAAGCTTTTCCTCCGCCTCCTTGGCCGCCTTGATGGAATCATTGATCCTCTCCGCCCTCTTCTCTACCGAACCGGTGATCATAGGGAATCCCCACTTGGCCAGCACAAAGAAGACGATGCCGAAGATCAGCGTCATCCAGACAAGCAATCCGAAATCAGGAGTGATGAGTGACATTGCTTATTTCGCGATAAGACAAACGACAATTGCGAACAGACAGGCACCTTCGATGAGGGCGCTGACGATGATGGCCGTCATTCTGTAATGGTCAGCCTTTTCCGGCTGGCGCGCACCGGCCTCAAGAGAAGCGGCACCGATTTTTCCAATACCGAAAGCAGCGCCAAAAACCGCTATGCCGGCTCCAATCGCAGCACCCAGCTTACCGAGTGACAGACCGGCCTGAAGCAACATTGTTGAAAGTAACATAACTTTTTGTTTTAAAATTAATCAATATCTTATAATCTTATATTCAAAAAAAATTTCTCATTCCGCCGCCTCCGGCTTCTGCCGCGACAGTCCGATGAAGACCGCTGACAGCATGGTGAAGACATAGGCCTGGATAAAGGCGACAAGCAGTTCCAAACAGTCCATAAACACCCCGAGCAGCACGGCAACCACCGTGAGGCTGCCGTTCAGGGCGGCTCCCAGCTCAGCAGTCAGGAAGATCACGGCCACAACTCCAAGAATCATGAAATGCCCGGCCAGAATGTTGGCGAAAAGCCTCACCATCAAGCTGAAAGGCTTCGTGAATATGCCGATCAGCTCAATTGCCGGCATCAGCGGCACAGGGACCTTGAGCCAGGTCGGGACCTCAGGCCAAAGGATGTCCTTCCAGTAATGCTTGTTACCGAAGACATTGACTATGAAGAATGTGAACAATGCCAGCACCAGAGTCACGGCGATGTTGCCGGTGATGTTGGCTCCTCCCGGGAAAAACGGGACTATTCCCATCAGATTGTTTATGAATATGAAGAAGAACGCTGTCAGCAGATAAGGCGAGTACCTTTTATAGTCCTCTCCGACGCTCCCCTTGATCACATCATCCTCTATCATCGTCACCAGCATCTCCATCAGGCCGACTCCACCTTTAGGAGCCTCGTTCCTTGCATCGTGGCGGCGGTACCAGCGGGCGGTGCCCAGCACGATGAACAGCAGCAGGGCGCAATTGATCATCAGGCCGAACACATTCTTCGTGATCGAAAAGTCCCACGGCCTGATTTCAGTCCCGTCAGCCGTATGCTCGACAATCTTGTTCTCGTACCTGCTTCCGGCCGGGGCTATGCTGAACCCTTCATACTCTCCATCTTCAAGATGCCGGGAACTGAAGATGTGCAGACCGTTGCCTGTCTTGCTCACCACGATCACCGGCAGCGGGATGCTGACCGGATGTCCTTTGACGGTGGTGATGTGCCATTCATAGGAATCACGGACATGTCCGTAGAGATATTCATCCATGTCGAAGCCCTGACCGGAACTTTCCGTCCCCTGTTCAGACACGGCATCCTGCCTGTCCTGCTGACCGGACGACATTCCGGAATTCTCCTCCGCCGCCCAAACGGCAAACGGAAGCAAAAGGCCGATGAATATGCAGATCCACTTTTTCATCACAACTCCACGCAAGCTACAACATGATTGTCATTGACTTCAACAAAGCCGGAGGAAATCCCCAGGCTCTCCGTCTTCTCACCGACCCTGTAAGTCACCTGCCCTTTCTCCAGCGAAGAGATCAGCGCAGCGTGGTCCCTGAGGACCTCGAAACGTCCTTTCGAGCCGGGAAGCTCGACGGAATCCACCGAAGCGTGAACCAAGGTACGTTCAGGGGAAATGACATCCAGGATCAAATCTGAAGAGTTCTTTGACATATTCCTGTAAATCTTCTACTTCGCTTTCGCGAGGATTGCCTCGCCTTTCTTTATCGCGTCCTCCAGTGTTCCAACGTTGAGGAACGCCTGCTCAGGAAGGTAATCCACCTCACCGTCAAGGATTCTGCGGAATCCGTCCACAGTGTCCTTGATGTCAACCATCACGCCCGGAACTCCGGTGAACTGCTCAGCCACGGAGAACGGCTGCGAAAGGAATCTCTGCACGCGGCGTGCACGGTTCACAGTCTGCTTGTCCTCATCCGAAAGCTCGTCCATGCCAAGGATCGCTATGATGTCCTGAAGTTCCTTGTTCCTCTGGAGAATCTGCTTGACCCTCTGGGCCGTGTCGTAGTGTTCCTGTCCGACCACGTTCGGATCAAGGATCCTGGAAGTCGATTCAAGCGGATCGACAGCCGGATATATTCCCAATTCAGTGATCTTTCTGCTGAGGACCGTCGTGGCATCAAGGTGCGAGAACGTCGTTGCCGGAGCAGGGTCCGTCAGGTCATCGGCAGGCACATAGACCGCCTGCACGGAAGTGATGGAACCGTTCTTCGTGGAAGTGATGCGTTCCTGCATCCTTCCCATCTCAGTGGCAAGCGTAGGCTGGTAACCCACTGCGGAAGGCATACGTCCGAGAAGCGCGGACACCTCGGACCCGGCCTGAGTGAATCTGAATATGTTGTCGATGAAGAAGAGGATGTCCCTCGGGCCGTCCCCTCTGTCGCTGTCACGGAACGATTCAGCCAGAGTAAGACCGGAAAGGGCAACTGAAGAACGCGCCCCCGGCGGTTCGTTCATCTGACCGAAGACCATCGCGACCTGTGATTTCTCAAGTTCTTTCCTGTCAACTTTGGAGAGATCCCAATGGCCTTCCTCCATCGATTTCACGAACTCGTCACCGTACTTGATGACCCCCGACTCTATCATTTCGCGGAGCAGGTCGTTGCCCTCCCTGGTACGCTCCCCCACTCCGGCGAAGATCGAGAACCCGTTGTGCTTCTTGGCGATGTTGTTGATCAATTCCTTGATAAGTACCGTCTTGCCCACACCGGCACCGCCGAAAAGACCGATTTTCCCGCCTTTGAGGTAGGGCTCCAGAAGATCGATGACCTTGATTCCGGTGTAAAGGATTTCCTGGGAGGTCTTCAAGTCCTCGAATTTCGGAGGTTCACGATGAATAGGCAGGGAGTTGGCCTCGCTCAAGTCACCAAGACCATCAATGGACTCTCCGACGACATTCATCACACGTCCCCTGATCTGAGCGCCGGTCGGCATCGAGATCGGAGCATTCGTGCTCACGGCCTTCATTCCACGCCTGAGCCCGTCGGTCGAATCCATGGCAACGCACCGCACGGTGTCTTCACCGATGTGCTGCTGAACTTCAATGACCAGAGGCTTCCTGCCATCACCTCTGTCAACATCAAGCGCATCATTGATGCGCGGGAGTCCCACCTCGCTGGAATCCAGATCGAAATGGACATCCACGACAGGACCTATGACCTGGGCAATATACCCTGTTTTTTCTTTTTCCGCCATCTTGAATATGGTTGTTAACATGCCGCTCGCGCGACAGAGAAAAAATGCTGAAAATTCTAAGCCAAATTTACAGAAATTTCCCAAAAAGACAAAAAGACGGGCCGATTATGACATCGAGCCCGTCTTTTTTAAGACTTTTTGATAATTTCGACAGAAACTGTCGGAATTAGCTTATTTCAATTTTGCGTAGCCGTACTGAGCGGTCTCGCCAAGCTCCATCTCGATCTTCATGAGACGGTTGTACTTGCAGATACGGTCAGTTCTGCTGA
>CAZXVE010000044.1:0-10605 GCA_964644125.1 uncultured Muribaculaceae bacterium | reverse complement strand
GGCTGAAGGAGGGGGCGCAGGTGATGTTCATCCGCAACGACACTTCGGGGCAGGCTCGGTACTACAACGGCAAAATTGCGACAGTTGAGAAGGTGAAGCCGCAGCTCATCGTACAAGACGATGGCGGCGACAGCATCGTGGTGACTCCTGAGAAGTGGGAGAACATCCGCTACGGCCTCAACGAGGAGAGCGGAGAAATAGAAGGAATCGTGGAAGGAACTTTCGAACAGATGCCGCTCCGCCCGGCGTGGGCAGTAACCATCCACAAAAGCCAGGGTCTTACCTTCGACAATGTCATCATCGATGCAGGTGCAGCTTTCTCGTTCGGGCAGGTCTATGTAGCGCTTTCCCGCTGCCGCACCCTCGAGGGCATTGTCCTGACCACCCCGATCACCCGCCGCTGCACCTTCACCAGCGAGGAAGTCTCGGCATTCGAGGACAGCCGCGGAACAGCGGAAGAAGCGCAGATCAAACTGCCGGCGATGGCCAATGAATATTTCACCTCAACTATCTGCGAAGCCTTTGACCTTCAACAACTCCGCTATCTCTACAATAGGGTGAACCGAATATACCAGGTCAACCTGTCGAACAGCTATCCTGATCAGGCAGACAGATTCAAGTCTGTCGGAGCGGGATATCCTTCTTTAATCAGTGCCGGTTCCAAGGACAATGCCGGAGAAGGGAACCAGGTGATGTTCGCCGGAATTCGCTCTCTCAGCGACACGGCGCAGAAGTTCCAGAAACAAATGCGATACATAGTGTCCACCATTCACGGCGGTGCAGTGGAGAATTTTCCTCTTCTGCGGGAACGTGTCTGCAAAGCATGCGAATATTTCATAAAAGAACTCAAGCCTTTGGCATCGTTCGCAGCTCCGCTGACACTCATCGAAATCGGGAACAAGGAGGTGAACAAGGCTTTCAAGCCAGCAGCCGGAGATTTTCTTACCGAGCTGAAATTCCGGCTCGCGCTTTACAGGATGATACAGGACAGAGGATTCAGCGTGAAGGCGTACCACAAACTGAAGACGGACAAGGAACTGGCCGAAAACAGGTCGCTGAAGACCTTGGCCCAATCACTCGACGAACAGTGAATCACCCTAAAGGGTGCAGCAGACGTGCCAGAAATTCCGGAGAATGCTGTCAGCCGACAAACGGATCCGGTTCCGGAGCATTCTTGTCATAAGTCAGGATGGTGGCACGGCCGGCAAGGATGTCGTAGCCATGCTCGGCAAGACTCTGAAGCTCAAATTCTCCTGGATAAACCTCAACCGGAGCAATGAATTCCACCCTTCGGCGGATTCCGTCAACGATGTACTGCCCATAGGCACCACCGCCGGTCAGCAGGATCACATCAATCTTGCCGAAAACGTCGGCAGCTTCCGAAGCGATGTATTTGGCGATGTTGAGGACAAACGCCTCCATCCAGACCTTCGCCTTGATGTCGCCTTCTTCTCCCCTGCGAATAAGCTCCCTAAGGTCATTCGTACCGAAAAACGCCATTGATCCTCCTTTCCCCATCAGTTTCTTCTTGATTTCGGCTTTGGAATATTCACCGCTGAAACAAAGGTCAACCAATTGGAAACCGGGGCATGACCCCACTCTCTCAGGAGTGAACGGCCCGTCTCCGCCGACACCGTTGTTTGAGTCGATCACCTTACCGTTACGGTGAAGAGTGACCGTGATTCCACCGCCGATGTGGGCGACAATAGCAGTGATGTCATTCGTATCGTGTCCATGATCCCTCAGATACTGTCTAACGACGGCACGTGAGTTGAGCGCATGGAAGAACGGCCTTCTCTGGAATTCAGGCAAACCTCCCACGCGGCACTCCGGCAGCATCTCATCAGCCATCGGCGGATCGGCTATGTAGGCCCTGCAAGCGCCGAAAGGCATGCTTACTCCTCTGACCCTGTTCTTTTCTGTCACTTCCTTTGCAAGATCGTCAGCGATGATTGCACTAAGATTGCATGCATGGCGGCCATACTTGCAACTCCTCAACACATCCCTCATGTCCTCATTCACCGAATATACACCCGTGACCACCGGATAGAAGAGTCCGCCGCGAGCCATGATGATGTCCACATCCTGGGCATGGATTCCCTTTCCACGCATGAATGTCCGCAGATTGTCTCTCCTCAGAGTGTCCTGATCCATCACATCCTTGAATCCGGCCAAATCCTCGGCACTCAGTGTCAGGTTTTCGTCGAAAGCCAGTTTTCCGTCAATAAAATATCCGATTTTCGTTGAGGTCGATCCGGTGTCGATCGCCAGCAAGCGTCCTTTTTGTTCAATCATGTCAGTTGTGTTCAGAAACTGTTTTGGAATAGTTCCTTCGGTTTCTTTCAAGCAAATATACCGGACATCCCCAGAAACCCGAAAAATAAGTGGCAATACCCTGCATCTATCCGCCAACGAGGGGAATTTGTTGTGAAATTCCGAATATGTCGGTGAAATTCCGGTCCCATGGAGAATAAATAAGAGGGATCACGGCATAACCGGCCGGAGAATACCGGCGATAGCCGAGGTCTCGATGAGAAAGCCATCATGTCCGTAAGGAGTCTCAATCTGATGGTAAACTGATCCGGGAACCATGGCGGAAAGAGGTTTCATATCCTCTGGAGGGAAAAGTTCATCCGAAGACATGCAGATGAAAATGCAGTCAGCCTTGATCTGCGACAAAGCGGCTGCGACGCCTCCCCGTCCTCGGCCGACATTGTTGCTGTCAACTTCATCGCAGACATAGAGGTAGGAATAGGCATCCCAATCCTTCACGAATTTGGAGGTCTGATGGCGATAGTAGGATCCCACCTTTCCGGCGAACACAGTGTCGTCACTGTCTTCGTTCTGCTTGAAAAGGCCTTCCTCGCAGCGGTAGGTCAGCAGAGCTATGGCCCTTGCGGCTTTGAGTCCCTCCATACCTCCATTCAGGTCACGATGTTCCTTGAAAGTCGGATCCGCCAAAAGAGCCATACGGCTTGCGGCATTGAATCCGGCAAGCCAGGGAGTGACACGGGCACCGGTGGCAATGAAGAATATCTTTCCGAAGATCTCCGGACGCAGCAATGCCCATTCAAAGGACATGAACCCACCCATAGAAGTGCCGATCAGCATGTCGATTTTCTCTATTCCGAGATGCTGCCTCAAAAGATCAAAGGCACGGACGGTGTCCCGGACAGTCACATGGGGAAAATCGAAATAGTAGGGCTTTCCGGTCACCGGATTTGCCGAAGCCGGGCCGGAAGAGCCGCAGGCAGAACCGAGGACATTGGCACATATCACGAAATATTTCTCAGTGTCAATCAGTTTTCCAGAGCCGACAAGAGCCGGCCACCAAGAACCTTCCGGATCCGAATCCGCAGTGAGAGCATGGCAAAGCCAGATTACCTTCCTGTCAGCTGAATATTCAAAAGGAGACGTGTGATAGGCAACCTCAAGATTGCCGATGCTTCCTCCTGTCTCGAACTCGAACGCTCCTTTGTGCTTATAGATGTGCTTGATCATTGTCGTTCAATGGTGTGAATGAATATCCTTTCCTGCGGAGTTCCCTGATAAGTCCCGGCAGCTTGTCGTAGAATTTGTCAGTTCTGGCCGGATCCGTACCGAAATGAATCAGCATGATGTAGCCGTTGAGGCCGTCGGGGTCCTTGCTCTCACATTCCCGGATCTTCCTGAGGATTTCCCTGCTGCTGAAGTAACGCTTCATTTCAGGGGTGGTGTAGTCTCCGTTGGTCAGAGTTCCCGGAGTGTAGTTGACTACCTGAAGTCCGAGCTGACGGGCCCAGGAGGATATTGTCTGATTATAATGCTCATACGGGGGGATGAAATACGGTGCATCGGTGATGCCGAACTTTCTCAATACACTGTAACTCTTGAACATGTCTTCTTCAAACTCCTGCTTCGTAACCAGCAGGGAATCCCGCTTGCCACCCCATGGGGCATAGAGAAGATGGCCATAGGAGTGACTTCCGACGTAATGTCCGTCTGCCACGAGCCTGCGGACTATGTCAGGATACATCTCGAAAAATTCCCCCGTAAAGAAGAAACCGCCTTTGATGTTGTACTTTTTCAATGTGCTGATGATTTTTTCAGCACCATCGGCCTTGTCAGCAGCCGTGAACACGAAAGCGATGTGCCTGACCGACGGATCAGTCCTGATTATTCCTCCGTCCTGATAGATGTTGTTGTCGGTGCCGGAGACCGCAGATTCCGCTTTTTCATTATGCGATTTCCCTTCATGCTGGTAATATGACAAAGGGAATGTCAGCGAAGCGGTGCCGTCCATCGTAGGCTCATTGGTGGAATAATCATGCGTACTGTCATGATAGACCAGATCGCCAGGCTGGAACTCCTCATAGTTGATTCCGCCGTCTGTACTGATTCCAAGCAGATTTCCGAATATCGTAGAATAAACCGGGCCGTCCACCAGACCGCCTGTGGTGTTTCCCATCCTGTACTTGATGATGAACGAATGGGGCTGAGTCGGGAATGTGCCTCCCTTCGGCAGTTCCACAATCATGCTCACGCCCCAAGGATTACAGCCCAGAAGCCAGTCCCGCAAAGAACCTTCCATCTCCTGATAGGTGGTGTCGCCGGTCAATTCACGGTAAAGGATGCACTGGGTCAGCATGGCTGCGGTCAGATTGTTGGAACACCATATTCCCGGAATGCCGAACATGAACGGATGATCCTTTCCTCGCTCATAGACTCGCTGGATGCCGGACCGGATGTTCCTGATGAATTCCGCCGAGACCTTCCCTCCGAAGTTCTTCGCTATACGGTAATGCCCCATATTCATGAAAGGGTACCACTGGTAGTGACGGGCGCTGTCGGCACCCATCCAGGGAGTAACAGGCTCGCGGCGCGCATATTCAATGGCCTCCGTCCTGTATTTTCCGTCCCCGGTGCGACGGAACATCTCGCAAGCGGCGAGTTCCATGTCATCCACCCAGTTGTCTTCCTCATAGATGTAAGGTGAACGTACTGAAGCCGTCTGGCAAACACCAGGTTTGGCGACTCCGGCATCATAGGCAGCCTGCGCCTTGGCTCCTATCTTCTGCGCAAATTCGGGATAGAACGGCTTCAGAATCTCGGCACCGAGGGCAAAGTCGGAAGCGAACTTTCCGGCAGTGCTTGCAATTCCGGTTGTCTTGTTCCTGCCTCCGTGCCTTCCTCTCTGCTGAGGCTCCCCTGAGCAGAACCATACCGGTCTGTACTCACCCTTTCCCCAACCGTAGTCTGCCTGGTCATTGCTCGGGACACGCATCCCGACATGATCCCTGTCATCGGCAATCTGATTATACATCTCACCAGGTTCCGGATTCATCTTGTCCAGCCACTTGAGGCCCCAGTAAATCTCGTCCACGATGTCCGGGATTCCGTTTCGGCCAAGGGTGCCGTCAGCCTTATGATTGTCAGCGAACGATTCCGGATTGCTCTGGTAGGCGAACATCATCTGGTAAATGGCGTTGGCCGAAGTCGTGGTGTACTGCAGACAGTCGGATGCGTCATGCCAACCTCCTGTCACATCCAGAAAAGTACTGTCCTTCCGTGGATCAGGATGGCCTACTATGATTCCGTCCTTCCTGTGACAGCTGTCTTTGAAGAAAGGATTCCAGCCGCAACGCTGCTGACGCATGTAGTTCAGCACATGATCCGCCGTCCCGTCATACACTTTTGAATTGATAGGGAATATCTCCGAGCGGGTCTCTCCGGTCTGCGACACAACTTTTATGAAATAGGCTCCATCCGCACGCAAGGCACTGAAATCAAGACGGCAAGTCGTCTTCATCCTGCCAAGCGGCCCTGAAGGCCTGATTGAGCCGGATTTGAAAGCAACCTCTTCCGTAAAAGCATCAATCAGTTCAAATCCTTCCACCTGTACTGCCTCATCGCTCATAAAGACAGCCACCTTGGTAGCATAAGGGAGATAGCCGATCTGATTGATTCTGATCCAGGATCCGGCTAACGCCCGGACGGCTGCCAGAGCCAGGACAATTATGGAGATCATTCTTTTCATCATCAATGAAGTTTGGGCAATCCACGTTAGAGGTTTCTTACTGCATTCTCATGCTTGCAGCAGACGCAAATTTAAGAAAATTGGCGGGCTGAAACGTAGAAATTGCTTACTTTTGTGAAAATATGAACTGCATAATGGAATATTCCGACATCAGAATAGGCAACGGCTACGATGTGCACGCCCTCAAGGAAGGGCTGCCGATGTGGCTTTGCGGAGTACAAATCAAAAGCGAGGCCGGATTTGTGGCTCATTCGGACGGAGATGTGGCAATCCACGCACTTTGCGATGCACTTCTTGGAGCGGCGGCACTTGGAGACATCGGACTGCACTTTCCTGACAATGACGACAGATGGAAGGGCATCGACAGCAAATTGCTTCTGAAAGACGTCATGGCCATGCTGAGGGCCGGAGGCTACGAACTCGGCAACGCTGACATCACGATAGCCCTGCAGGCTCCGAAACTGCGTCCGCACATTGACACAATGCGTGTCTCTCTTGCGGAAACAATTGGAACAGAACCGGAAAGAATTTCAGTAAAAGCCACTACAACAGAGCATCTTGGTTTTGTCGGCAGGGAAGAAGGCTGCGAGGTCTGGGCAACAGTAATAATATTCAAGAAATGAAAAGACTTTTTTTGGCGACCTGTGCTGTCCTGTGCTGCCTAAGCCTTGAAGCCCAGATAAACTTCCCGCCGGCGGAGTACTATGCTATCGAGCAGAGCGACATCGACCGCGCCCAAAAGCTTCTGGACACCCCGCTGAAGAAGCCGCTCGAGTACCCGAATCCGGCGAAAGGAGCTCAGTGGTACCCGCAGGCCAGCCTCGGACTTTTCATGCACTGGGGCATCCACAGCATGCTCGGAGCCCAGCCTTCCTGGGCGATGATCAACCACTACCGCTACAACGGCGGCTACAAGTCGAAGGAACTCTACTACGGCCAGGCGGAGAAATTCAACCCGGAATTCAACGCAGACAAATACCTTGAGGCGGCGAAGGAAGCCGGCTTCAACTACGCCGTCCTCACGACCCGCCACCACGACGGGTACTGCCTCTGGCCATCCAGGTACGGCATAGGCACGAAGCAGTTCCTCGGAGGGCGTGACCTTGTCAAGGAATATGTCGAAGCCTGCCGCAAGGCCGGACTCAAGGTGGGATTCTACTACTCGCCGCGCGACTGGCTGTACTCTGGCACCTACGATGAAAAGTTCTTCGACAACAATACCCGCGGTCAGATAACGGCCATCAGCGACCCTGTGGAAAGGGAGAAGGAGTATACGAAGATGCTCGGCTACGTGATGGCCCAGATCGAGGAGCTGCTTACGAACTACGGCAAGATAGACATCCTCTGGCTGGACGGAATGTGGATGATGGGCGTGACCGACCACCACAACGACCAGGTCTATGCCTGGATCCGTTCCATCCAGCCTGACATCGTCATCAACGACCGCTGGTCGAACATCGTGAACCCTGACAATCCGGACGGGACGAGCGTGCGCGTAGGCGACTTCACCACTCCTTTCGAGTGCGTCAAACCGACCTACGCCCCTTCACAGTGGTGGGAGCATTGCCACATCTGGACTTGCGGTGGCGGTGGCTGGGGCTACGACAAGACCGGCACCTTCCGCCCGATGAGCTGGTTCTTCGATGAATATGTCACCACAAGATCTCTGGGAGGCAATTTCCTGCCTAACGCAAGTCCTGACGGCAACGGGGACATGCATCCGAATTTCTACAGGCAGATCGACTCGCTCAAGACCTGGATGGCGCACAGCAGAGAGTCCCTCGACGGGGCCGGCCCGACACCTGGAGCGCGTCTTGCCAACGTGCCTCTCACTACCAGGGGCAACAACATATGGTACGCTCACCTTCTTCCTCAGTTCAAGGGGCAGACAAGCGTACTCACAGGAAAGAAGCCGAAGTCCGTCATCCTTCTGCGAACCGGCGGAGCAGTTGATTTTGAATATGTCTGCGGAGCAGTCATCTTCAAGCTTCCGGATTCGGCCCGCACCAAGACCGACGATGTCGTCAAAATCAGTTTATAGGTACAACATCAACTATTATAATAACATTAAAACATGAAACATCTTTCGACTCTGATTATTCTTGCTGCAGCAACATTGCTCTGCGCACCTGCATCAATGGCACAACGCACTGTAATCACTCTTGACAAAGGATGGGACATTCGTCCGATCTCAACCAGAGGCAACGACCTCTCGCCACGCGACACCGTCAATGTGCCGCACACATGGAACGCTACATACGCACCCGGCACCAACACCTATAACCGTGAAACCATGGTTTACCACAAAGCCATTGAAATCACACCGGAAATGGCCGCAGGCAGACTTTTCCTCTATTTCGAGGGAGTCAACTCAGTAGCGGACGTGTTCGTGAACAGGAAACATGTCACTTGCCACAAAGGTGGCTACTCAGCCTTCAGCCTCGAGGTGACCGACAATGTGAAAATCGGCAGCAACGATCTCGAACTGTGGGTCAGCAACGCATGGCGCAGCGATGTCCTGCCGCTCACCGGTGACTTCAACATCTATGGCGGAATCCATCGTCCATGCCATCTGATCGCAACAGGAAAGGACTGCATCTCTCCGGTTTTCTACGCCTCCCCTGGCGTATTGATTCATCAGGACAAAGTCAGCAGGGAAAGTGCAGAACTACGCATTGAGACCATAGTAAGCGCAGGCAGCGGCAGCGCACTTACCCTCAAGACCACTCTTGTGGATCCTGAAGGGGCACAGATCGCAACTCAGCAAAGCCAGGTACAGGATGGCACCGTAAGTCAGAATTTCAAGGTGAACAACCCGGCTCTGTGGAACGGCCGCAAAGGTGCTCCCATGTACAAAGTTGTGGCGGAACTCATACGTGACGGCAAGGTCGTCGACAAGGTGGAGCAGCGCACAGGACTACGATTCTTCTCCGTGGACAAGGAGAAAGGTTTCTTCCTGAACGGCGAGCCTTACACCTTGTGCGGTTTCGGACGGCATGAAGATTTTGCAGGGGTCGGCAGCGCACTGCTTCCGGAACACTTCGAGCGGGACTATGAAATCATAGATGAAGTCGGAGCCACAGCCCTTCGATTCGCACACTACCAGCATTCACAGCGCGACTACAACATGAGCGACGAGCACGGCATCGTTGTCTGGACCGAGATCCCGTTTGTAGGTCCGGGCGGCTACAGCTACACCGGCTACATCGAGAATCAGGATTTCAAGGCAACCGCTCGCCAGAATGCCCTGGAACTCGTGTATCAGAACATCAACCATCCATGCGTGTGCATCTGGGGCATTTTCAATGAGGTACGTGCCGATGAAAAAGCCTACGATGACCCGATTCCTTTCATGGAGGAGCTGAACACTCTCTACAAGACAGCAGACCCGTCACGCCTTACTTCATTCGCCATCTTTACACGTGCCAGCGACTACTACAGCGTAGGTGACCTTATCGGAGTCAACAAGTACAACGGTTGGGAAGGCGGACAGAACGGACAGTTCGGACAGTATTTCGATTCCATCAAAAACGACCCTGAGGCCCAGCCTGTCGGCGTTGCCGAATACGGCATCGGAGGAAGCGTAAAGCAGCATGGTCCACGCGAACTTTTCAACGGTCCGCTCTACGGTTCCTACCACAGCGAGGAGAACCAGTGCCTTGTCCACGAGGGGTTCTATGACCAGATCAGTTCTCGGCCTTACCTGTGGTGCAGGCTGGTGTGGAACCTTGCCGACTTCCAGTCCGCTCTGCGAGTAGAAGGCGATGCCCTCGGAAAGAACGACAAGGGTATGGTAACCTACGATCGCAGTGTCAAGAAGGATGTCTTCTATTTCTACAAGGCGCAGTGGAATCCTGAGCCGATGGTCTACATAACCCAGCGCCGCTACACCGAACGCCCGGAGGCAAAGGCTGATGTCCGCGTGTACACGAATATGGACAAGGCGACGCTTTACCTGAACGGTGAAAAAGTCGGCAGCGTCAAGCCTGACCACCTGAACAGAGCCTGCTGGGAAGGCGTCGAATTGAAGCAGGGAGAGAATGTAGTCCGTGTCGTTGGTGTCAAGGGCAAGTCCAAAATGGAGGACACCTGCACCTGGACCGTGAAGTAACCCCCTGCCGGAGACAGAAGATGTGGTTGTGGCAGATAAACAATTAACATTAAGATAGATGAGCAAAGGTTTGGTACTGAAATCAGTACCAGACCTTTACTTTTTATACTGTTTCTCAATCGGTTATCCGCCACAGGTCACCTTGAGAGAGCGACGGGAGCGTTTCGGGACGAAATCGACGCAGTCACATATAATGTGAAGCATGACGGGAGCATTTCGGGGCGGAATCGATGCAGTCACACGCGACGGAAGGGGTAACGGGAGCGAATATGCCCGAATATGATTCCGTCACTCGAGTGAGGTGTGTGAGTGGCGCGGATAAGGTCGAAAGTGCTACCGTCACTCTATGTATGGTGTGTGACGGTAGTGTAAATGCACGGATATGCTCCCGTCACTTGATGCGTGGCATGTGGGAAGGCTCGGCACATACAATCAGCACCATTGGAGACAATATAATATCCCCAATGGTGCTCTTCAA
>CAZXVE010000043.1:0-10621 GCA_964644125.1 uncultured Muribaculaceae bacterium | reverse complement strand
AGTACCCGTCCGAGGCTCTGTTCTACTCGGACATCCGCTGCTACGAACAGGGAGCTGGTCAGAAGATTTCCCCGGAGACCAACCGGCTTCCGGCGATGGCCTGCTACCCTTTGCAGAGGACATGGTTCTGGAAAACCGAATTCCCGACATCACCCCTGAAGAATGTTGAAACCATTGTGAAAGAGAACATTATCCCTTACAACAATGCCTACTGCACCTACATCCTCAACTCAGCTCCGAACCGCGACGGTCTGATGGACGACAACTGCATAGAGGCGCTGAAGAAGATTGGGAAGATGTGGAAGAACACCGGGCACATCGTGGATGTGGCCGAGACCGAAGAACCTGTCACCGACATTAACATCGCGATCGGAAAGCCGTGCGACTCGTCCTGGTCGGACGATATGGACATAATGGACTTCGCCAACGATGACGACTTCACCACCTGCTGGGTGTCAAGCCCCGAGGTCAAGGAACCGTTCTGGGAAGTCGAACTCGGCCCGGGTTCCCTCATCAACATGGTCGTGATGACCGAACCGAAAGGCGGCGTGATGCAGGAATATGTCATTGAATATCTCCACAAAGGCTCCTGGCACACGGTCTTCAGCGGAGCCGCGCCTACTCAGAGCCGGGTGAAGATTCATCGTTTTGACAAGGTTTACGCCGATGCGGTCCGTGTCCGTTTCACCCGCTGGAGCGGCCTCCTCTCCCTCGCCGAATTCGGAGTCTACACTCCGTACGGAAAATAAAACCGGAAATTTCTAACCGACAAGGCTTGTAATGAATATCACCGCGACGGTGATCGGAGCAATGTACCGGATAAGAAAATAGACGACAGGAAACAGCTTGCTGTTCACTTTAAGGGTGCCATAGTTGGTAAGTTCGTCCCGGACGGATTTCCTGTCCATTTTCCAACCGACGAAAACTGAAAAGAGAAGTGCCCCGAGAGCCATCAGATAGTTGGAGCACAACTTGTCACAGAAGTTGAAGATGCTGTTGCCCAGAATCTTGACATCGGAGAGAGGACCGAAGGACAGCGAGCAAAGGATTCCAATCGCAAACGTAGCGAAAAACACCAAGATTGTCGCTTTAGGCCTCGAAATGTTCTTTTCTTCGACGAGATAGGCCACGCCCACCTCATAAATCGAAACAGAAGAGGAAAGGGCTGCGACAAGAACTGTCAGGAAGAAAAGAATTGCCACCGCATAGCTGACAATCTGCCCGCCGGCACTCATCTTCGCGAATATGTATGGCAAGGTTTCAAAGATCAGTCCCGGACCGGAGGATGGAGCGATGCCTGCGGCAAAGACAGCAGGCATGATTGCGAAACCGGCAAGGATGGCAAACAGCAGATCAAAGACGGCCGTTCCGGCTCCGGAGACCATAAGATTTTCTTTCTCACTGACATACGAAGAATATGTCAGCATAGTCCCAACTCCGAGCGAAAGCGAGAAGAAACTCTGGCCGAGAGCGGCGGAAAATGCATCCGGAGTCAGTTTTGAGAAATCCGGCTTTACAAGATACTTGACCCCCTCCCCTGCTCCGGGAAGAGTGACGGAGTAAATGACGATGGCGACAATCAGCACAAAGAGAATCGGGATGGAAATGTTGCTGAACTTCTCAATGCCTTTCTTGATGCCAAGAACGACAATCATCGCCGTCATGAACAGAAACGCAAACAGGCCTATGATCGGTTCCCAGACGGATGAAGCAAGTTCCCCGAACATTCCGGTAACAGTTTCGGCTTTGTCAGCAGTGAAACTGAATGTTGCGGACTTCACCAGATAATCTATTGCCCACCCTCCTACAACGCTATAGTAGGAGACAATGATCATAGGGGTGACAACTGTAAGCAGGCCGAGCCATTTCCATTTGGAATGCGGTGCAAGAGCGTTCATTGCCCCAAATGTACTGAGGTGGGTTTTCCGTCCGATTACCGATTCGGAAAAAAGAATCGGAAGCGACAAGGCAAACGAGCAGATGATGTAGACGAGTATGAAGGCTGCTCCTCCATACTCTCCCACAATGTAAGGGAATCTCCAGATGTTGCCAAGTCCGATGGCAGATCCAGCCAATGCCATGATGACGGCCGCACGGCTGCCGAAATTTTCTCTGTTTGACATAAGTAAAGTCCGTTTATGACAGAATCCGGCCTTGAATGGGGATGCCGGATCTTATTTCGCGGCCGCTAAGTTACGATTTTTTACCTATATTCCAAACACAAAATGAGCAAGTTGTACCGGAACAGGCAATAATTGCGCCTATTCCGGCTTTAGTTTGTAACCTCAAATAACAGAAAACTAAGATCAAACTGCTACGGGAGCCTTGATTGCAGGCCACGGATCATAGCCCTCGAGGGTGAAATCTTCGAACTTGAAACCGTAAATATCCTTGACATCCGGATTGATGTGCATTGTCGGAAGCGGACGCGGCTCACGGCTGAGCTGCTCGCGAACCTGGTCAAAATGGTTGAGGTAAATGTGAGTGTCTCCCGTGGTGTGGATGAATTCGCCGGGCTTCAGGCCGCAGACCTGAGCTACCATCATTGTCAGCAAAGCATAGGAGGCGATGTTGAAAGGCACTCCGAGAAAAGTGTCAGCACTGCGCTGGTAAAGTTGGCAGGAAAGTTTCCCGTCAGCCACATAGAACTGGAACAGGCAGTGACAAGGCGGAAGAGCCATCTTGTCAACCTCGCCCGGATTCCAGGCCGTAACCAGCATACGTCTCGAATCAGGATTATTCTTGATTGTGTCGATGACCTCGGACAACTGGTCGATTGACCTGCCGTCCGGAGCTGGCCAGGAACGCCATTGATGACCGTAAACCGGACCAAGATCCCCGTTTTCGTCCGCCCATTCGTCCCAGATTGAAACTCCGTGATCCTTCAGATACTTGATGTTGGTATTCCCGGAAATGAACCACAGAAGTTCGTAGATGATGGATTTGAGATGAACCTTCTTCGTGGTGAGAAGCGGGAATCCTTCGGAGAGGTCAAAACGCATCTGATAACCGAATATGCTTTTGGTTCCAACGCCCGTACGGTCGTGCCTTACCACACCGTCATCCATTATGTGACGCAGAAGATCTTGATACTGACGCATTTGTTAGACAATTAAAGAGCGGTCGTCCGTACACTGCTGCAATGGTTTTTCAACCACAATCAGCTATTCCATGACAGAGAACGACCAGATTATGGCTTCATTGAATGTTTCACCGGGCCGAAGAACAGTGGTCGGATAATCCGGTTTGTTCGGCGAGTCAGGGCAATGCTGGCATTCGACTGCGACACCCTCATAGTCGTGATAGCCGCGACCGCACTTGCCTGCAGGACACCCTTCAAGCCAGTTCCCGGTGTAAATCTGAACTGCAGGCTGGGTGGTCAGCACTTCAAGAGCACGGCCGCTCAAAGGAGAGCGCAGTTGAGCCGCAGTCTGAAGTTGTCCAGCTTCATAGCCGTTGATCATGAAGCAGTTGTCATACCCCTTCCCATAATTCAAGGCCGGAAAATCATCCTTGATCTCTGCCCCTATCTTTTTGAATTCCTGAAAATCCATAGGGGTTCCGGCCACAGGATCAGGCTCTCCACATGGAATCAAAGTCTCATCGGTAGGCAGATAGACGGAAGCATTGAGCTTCAGCTCATGATCGAGTATATCCCCGTTGCCCTCACCGTTGAGGTTGAAATAAACGTGATTGGTAAGATTTATAACGGTAGCTGCATCGGACTGTGCAGTGAACGTCAATTTCAAAGTGTTGTCCTCGCTCCACTCATAGTGCGCCACAACCTTGAGGTTTCCGGGATAGCCGGCCTCTCCGTCCTGTGAAAAATACATGAATTCAACTGCATCGCCTTCAACCCGGCTGTCCCAGACTTGATTCTGGAATCCTTCAGGAC
Organism: uncultured Muribaculaceae bacterium; assembly: GCA_964644125.1. Taxonomy (GTDB): domain Bacteria; phylum Bacteroidota; class Bacteroidia; order Bacteroidales; family UBA932; genus Cryptobacteroides. The sequence goes on along the minus strand of CAZXVE010000043.1, from coordinate 6,726 downwards.
CGCCGTGCAGATGATTGGGACCGTTGTTGATTGGCAATGAATATTCAATCCCGTCAAGTGAGAACTTTCCGAGAGCTATGCGGTTGGCATAACGACCCGGGCATTTTCCGGCGCAAGGGCCATCGGCAAAATAATCCTCCGGCCTGGTGTAGCCAAGAACCACATCCGCAATCTTTCCATCCCTGTCCGGAACGGCAATCGAAACAATCCCGGCACCGACACTTGAAAGACGCACGAAAGCACCTTTTTCATTCTCAAGAGTATAAAGGAATATTTCCTTCCCGTCACGGGATGTTCCCCAAAGTTCTTTATTGATTTTCATATCAGTGTTATTTTAGATTGTCAAGATAAGAGAGGACATTCTCGACAGGAGCATCCTTCATTATCACCTTCTTTTCATTGTCAAGCACATAGAGCGACGGAATAGCCCGCACGTTATAAGTGACATCAGACCTGATCAGATAGTCCTGATCATAGCCGTTGTACCAGTCCTTCGGATAAACGGAAGCATATTCACGCCATTTGTCCAATTCTTCATCTATGTAGATGTTGACCACGGCAAGTTTCCGGGAAGCCACCAGATCAGCTATCATTGCATCCGAAGTCAAGGCCTGAATGATGTCCTTGCACGCAGGGCAGCCAGGATTGGTGAAAAAGAGCAAAGTGGTCCCGGCCTTAACCTCATAGAGGGTATGCCTTCTGCCGGACAGGTCCGTGAATGAAAAATCGGCGGCAGGCGACCCTATCATATTCAATGAGCACATTTCAGCTTCAAATGAATATGACGGCCTGGAATCAGAGTCCGAATAGCCGGATGCCGCAAGACGGGAAACATATGGCAGATAGAGGTCCTCATTCCGTACCGGCGAATTCGGATCATAAAGGTACTTCGGTACCATCTTTTCAAAGAATCCGAAAACATTTGATGCCGTGTCGGCAGCCTGGAACTTTTCGACCTGATCAAAGAACCCGGCCATGGCCTTCCTTCCGAAATCTATCGGACAGGATCGCTCAAGAATGGTCACAAAAGTTCCGAGAGCCTCCTCCACATCATCTGCCGGAACTCCATTGACAATGTTGGAATCACAAGGGAAGGATTTCCCGAGAAACTCGTTCCAGAAATTCGACACCACATACTCAGCGGCCTCTTCAGGTTCCGAAATCATTGCAGGCGGTTCAGGCATCGGCGGGAAACGGTGCGGCTCAAAGACTTCAGCCTTACCATTCCTCCGGCCTCCGCAACCCGCAGTCAACAGGATGCAGAGAATCGCCAATGAATATGCCAGTGACCTCCTCATGTCTTCTAATCATTCTTTTCCAACAGACTCTGAGAAATGTTGATGATGAAATCACCCATCTTCTCAATTTCCTGGACTATGTCGATGTAGAACACTCCCGTCTGATAGTTGTAGCCTTCCTTCTCAATGTTGATGATATGCTCCTCACGCAGATTGTTGCGGCATTCATTGATGTTGTACTCTGCGTCATCTGCATTGGAGATGTCCTTAAGGAAGACTGTAGGTGAACTGAGATTCTCTATCATCGCGGCAAAAGCCACCTCAAGAAGGTCAAGCATTCTGTCAATTCTCTTGATCATCTCCTCATCGAAAGACTTGCCGTGGTCAAGAGCACGCTTCATCATCCTTCCGATGGCTTCGCCGGAATCTCCAAGGCTCTCAAGCTCTCCGATGGCCTTGTACATCGACTTTATCCTCAATGCAGATTCAGCGCTTATGTCCCCCTTGGAGACCTCGTTAAGATACGAAGCAATCTCGTACTCGATCTTGTCCGTGATACTTTCGTACTTGACAAGCTTATCGTTGGCCGGTTCGAGTTCAGACTGAGTCTTCGCGCTTACCGCATTACGAATGAATCCGACTTCGCGGCGGCATATTTCAGCAAAATGGATAATCTCCTGTTTTGCTTCATCCAGTGAAAGTTCTGCCGTGGAAAGAGGTCCGCCCTGAATGAACTTCAGACGATAGACTTCTTCTTCACCCTTAGGGGTCGGAATGATTCTGTTGACGGCTTTGACAAGCTGTGGAATGAACCATACAAGGATTAATGTCGTGGTGACATTGAAAACCGAGTGGAGTATGCATATTCCGTAAAGCATGGAATTCTGCTGCTCCGGCGTGAAGTCGCCGGAGACTCCTCCCGCCTGATCGAACAGGATGACAGGATCGACGAAACCGAAAGACATCGTCAGGGCGCTGATGACTTTCATCAAAGGATGGAAGAAAATCAGTGCAATCAGGACTCCGATGACATTGAAGAGGGTGTTGACGATAGCAGCCCGCTTGGCAGAATAGTTCGCCACTGCAGCCGCAATGTTAGCCGTGATGGTGGTACCGATGTTGGCTCCAAGAACCATCGCTGCGGCCATCTCAAAATTGATCCAACCATTGGCGACAAAGACCATCGTCAAGGCAAGAGAAGCGCTGGAGGCCTGCACAATCACTGTTATCAAAGCACCCACGAGGGTGAATATGATCACGGAGAAGAAGCCATAGCTGGTCAGGTTCTGAACTGTTGACAGCACCTCAGGGTACTGGTTAAGGTCAGGTACGGAATCCTTCATCGTTGCGAGACCGATCAGCAGGAATGCAAATCCGATGATGAACTCACCTATGCTGCGGTTCTTGTTGCTCTTGAGAGTCATCATGAAGAAACCCAGAGCGATGAACGGGATGGCAAGAGCACCGATGTCATAGCTGAATCCGAACAGCGAAATGAGCCACGCAGTGAGTGTGGTACCGATGTTCGCACCCATGATCACACCGATGGCATTGCTCAGTGCAAGCAGACCGGCATTGACCATGCTGACAACCATGACCGTTGTTCCGCTGGATGATTGGATGAGGGCTGTGACAACAATACCCGTAATGATACCTTTGAAGGTGGTTGACGTCATGGACGCCAGAAATGATCGCAGCTTGTCACCCGCCGCCTTCTGAAGCCCCTCGCTCATCATGGTCATTCCGTACAGGAACATAGCCATAGCACCGAGCAGGGTAAGAATCTGTAGAAAAACCTGCATCTATCTTAGTAAGAATGTTCCTACAAATTTACGCAAAAATCTCTTTATTCACTCTGATTCCGCTATTTTAACTATGGTGAATACTTGATTCACCATGACTCAATCGTTTATCTCTTAACAGGGCGTTCCCCCGCATATTCGCTCCCTTCACCCTTTATGCCTTGTGCTACGGCATCACATTCGGGCTTATCCGCGTCCGTCACATGTCACGCATCAAGTGACGGCATCATATTCAGCCTTATCCGCATCCGTCACACTCACCGTCCCGTATAAAGAATATTCATGGACAAAAGGATCTGTCTTACGGTAAAAAGTTATATTTGCAGAAGTGTTTTTGAATATGAATCTATGACCAGAACCCTAATCCATCTCCTGTCGGCAACGGTAGTTCTGCTGACTCTTTTCTGCCCTGAAGCCACCGCTCAGTTTTCACTGACGGGAAACGACCCGGCATCATTGAAATGGAGGCAGATGGAAACGAAGAACTTCAAGCTGATCTTTCCGGAAGGCAACGACTCGCTGGCCAGAGTCTATGGGGCGGAACTGGAGAAAGCCAGGATTCAGACAGCTGGATCGTCAGGATTCCTGATCGGGCAAAGCTACAGTGGCAAAATGCCTGTAGTGCTTCACAGCCGCTACGTTTATCCCAACGCATCAGTCACATGGGCCCCGAAAAGGATGGATTTTTACACGGTCAACGACCCTTACGCACCGACAGCCATGACTTGGGTACGGAATCTTTCACTCCACGAAGGACGTCATGCAGCCCAAATGCAGTTCGGTGCAGCCGGGAAATGGGGCAAACCTCTGCATTGGATTCTGGGAGAAATGGCAGCAGGAGCCTTTGCAGGGATATACCCGGGACCGGCATTTCTTGAAGGTGACGCCGTGGTGGCGGAAACTGCGCTCAGCCGAAGCGGACGCGGAAGACAGGCTGATTTCCTGGGTTACATGATGCCGGCATTCGACTGCGGAGACTGGAGGGACTATTACAAATGGTTCTACGGATCGGATAAAAACTACGCGCCGGACTATTACAGAGTCGGTTACATGCTCATAGCCGGATCAAGGACATTCTTCAACGACCCACTTTTCACTCAGGAATATTTTGACCGGGTTGTCCGCAAAGGCTGGTTCTTCAATCTGCAAAGGACCGTCAAGACAGCAAGCGGAAAGAATTTCAAGGAGTCATTCCGCGACATAGAAGAAAATTTCCAGCACATCTGGAATGTGGAAGCAGCACTGCGCGAACCTTTCATGCCGGCAAGACAAGTTTCACAGAAACCTTGGAGGCACACTGAATATTCTGGAAGCATCCTGGCGGATGATTCGGGAATATATTCAATAAAGTCAGGACTGGCCACTCCTGAATGCCTTGTTCGGTTGGAAGCCTCGGGCAAAGAGAAGAGAATCAGAAGTTTCGCCTCTTCTTCAAGCGATCTGTCCTTTGATCCTGAAGGTCAGAGAATATTCTGGAGCGAGCCGGTTTCAGGACGCAGATGGACTCTTGAGGGAAGTTCAAGAATCCGGTATGTCAATATGTCAAGACCGTGGAAGGCCCGCAATTTCACGAAGAAAGGTCGGTATTTCAATCCCACGACTTCGCCTGACGGAAAAATTGTAGCCGTCACTGAATATCCTTACTCGGGAGGTTCGAGAATAGTTCTGCTGGAGTCTTCCGACGGATCCGCCCTGAAATTCTACACGGCTCCGGACTCTATACAGTTCACAGAGTCAGCATGGATCGGGAAACGGCTGTTCACGGCAGGTTTGTCCGAGAATGGAACCGGAGTGTACGAGGTCATCGGACAAGGGACTGACGGAAAGGCTCTGCTCAGAACCCTTCTTGCGCCTCAACCGGTCACCTTGTCGCATCTTCGCACTGTCCCGGACCTCGCGCAGACTCAAGGTCAGAAAGAGACGCGACTCTCTTTTCTATGCGACCGGACAGGGGTGACGGAATTATATTCATTGAACGCAGACAGCCTGACTCTGCAACAGGTGACTTCAACCCGGTACGGAATCAGCGCACCGTTTCTTAACTCCAAGGCGGACACATTGTACTACAGTTCTCTGGCCGCTTCCGACAGACCGCAAGACTACCGGCAGGGCCGGATGGTATATGCCACCGCCGTAAGAGACCTCCCTTTCGCGGAAGTGTCGTTTGAGGATATTCATGGCTATCCTGTCGCCGATGCGCTGACGATGCAGGAAAATGCCATTGCTGACACCATGGGCTCCGCTGAAAGCGCGGAAGTGACTTTCTCGAAGACGAAAAGATATTCAAAGATAAGATTCCCGCATTTCCACTCATGGGCACCGGTCTATTTCAACTATGATGAAATTGACCGGATCAGCGGAGACGATTACTACAAGGGCATTTCGCTCGGAGCCACGGCAATGTTCCAGAATCTGCTCAGCACGGGCTATGGAATGATCGGCTATGGGGCGCACGAAGATCCCTACCGGCAAGGAAAGTGGAGACATTCAGGGCATTTCAAATACAGTTACACCGGACTTTACCCTGTGTTCGAGATTTCAGCGGACATCAATGACAGGGCCGCCATGGACATCCAGAAAATCCAGGTCACAAAAGGAAACGCATTCAGAATCTACAACCGGGGAACTCTGTCAGACAAACCGTTGTTCGAGGGAAACATCAAGGTTTACATACCGTTCAATTTCTCTTCAGGAGGAATAAGCCGCGGACTTGTTCCGCAAGTCAAGTACAAGTTCTCAAATGACAAGTACAATGACCGGATTCTTCTCCAGACAGTCACCGGAAAAGACGGTAAGCAGGTTGCTGAAACAGTCGAAACCTTCAATGATGACCACACAGCACCGCTAAGGACTCTTGACTTTTCCGTCAGAGGCTACATTCTTAGACAAAAGGCTCAAAGTCAGGTGTTCCCGTCATTGGGTTTCGGAGCGGAACTCGGAGTGCACACCAGACCCGGACACTCGGAGTCCTACAGCAGCACCCTTTACCTTTACACCTACGGGTATCTTCCCGGATTCAGTCCGAGACAGGGTTGGAGGCTGACAGCATCCTTGGAAGGAGATCTTGGGACGGGTGGAATCTACAGCAGCCCGGAAGGAGCCCTGACAGCTATTCCGAGAGGATTCGTGAACACCAATCTGAAAAGCATCCTCAACTCAAGTTCAGGAGAAAGGTTCAGAGTTACAGTGGACTACGCAATCCCTTTCCTGGATGTTGACTGGTCTTTCCTCAGCCCTGTGGCCTACATCAAGAATTTCGAGTTCACTCCGTTCTTCGACTGGTCCTACCAGAATTTCAATTGGAGTTCCAAACTGCATTTCAACCCGGGCGGTGTCCTCAGCGAAAATCTGTTCAGCGCCGGAGCGGATCTTACCGTCAATCTCGGCAATTTTTTCTGGCTTCCGTATGACACGCAGATCGGAATACGCTACGCTCGCAACTTCTGGGGCAATCTGGACACTTTCTCCATCAACAATCTTAATGCAAATTACATTGGCTGGATATTCAGCATAAACCTTTAGCCATCGCAAACCAGCCGATTACTTGACAGAAGTTTTGAAAACTGTTGCGAGAAACCATCTGTTGTTATATCTTTGCGAAATAGTAAGATATTATACTAATTTATCAATAAAATGGAAAAAGGTAAGACCGTACCTGCGTTCTGGGGTAAAGAGGACTGGCAGGC
>CAZXVE010000042.1:0-10713 GCA_964644125.1 uncultured Muribaculaceae bacterium | reverse complement strand
TGATCTGGATCGGACCTGTGATGTACAACGCCTGGCCGATCAAGTACTGCTGGCTCGTGTTCCTTGTCATCTGTCTCGTTTCCATGAGCGTGATGCTAGGAATGGTCAACTGGCTTGAAAAGGTAACCAAGTAAGGAACCGCATGTTCAAAAATCAACCTAAAGGTTTATTCGCGCTCTCCCTTGCCAACACGGGAGAGCGTTTCGGCTATTACACAATGCTGGCCATCTTCATGCTGTATCTCCAAGCCAAATTCGGCTGGGAGCAGTCAACCGCCAGCCAGGTGTACTCAATCTTCCTTGCAGCCGTTTATTTCATGCCGGTCGTCGGAGGATGGCTCGCAGACAAAATCGGATACGGGAAATGCGTGGTAACAGGCATCTGCGTGATGTTCACAGGCTATCTTGTACTGACCGTTCCTACTGCGGCCAATGCTGCAGGAGTCGCCGTGATGCTGTCGGCACTGCTTCTCATCGCAGTCGGCACCGGTCTGTTCAAAGGCAACCTGCAAGTTCTTGTGGGGAATCTTTACGATGATCCCCGATACGCCCACAAACGGGACAGCGCGTTCAGTCTCTTCTACATGGCCATCAACATCGGATCGATGTTCGCACCGGCTGCCGCAACTGCAATCACAAACAGATTCATGGCAAAAGCCGGACTCGTCTACAAGGCCGCCATTCCAGCCCTCGCCCACCAGCAGATAGCCGGAACAATAACACCGGAATCCGCAGAACAGCTTGAAGGGCTCATGGGGATGATGCCTGATCCAAGTGTCGCCGGAATGGGATTGGGACAGTTCAGTCAGTATTACATCGACAAACTGTCTTCATCCTACAACATGGGCTTTGCCGTGGCATGCATCTCGCTGGTGGTCTCAATGGCAATTTATCTGGCCACAAAAAGCTGGTTCAAACACGCTGACATCAGCGCAAAACAGGCGGAAGCAGCAGGAAACAGCCATGCTGAACTCACTCCTAAGCAGACCAAAGAGAGGATTGTGGCTCTGTGCCTGGTATTTGCCGTGGTGATCTTCTTCTGGATGGCATTCAACCAGAACGGACAGTCTCTGACATGGTTCGCACGGGACTACACCAGCAGCACAGCGGAAGGCTGGAGCCGGATCGGATTCAACATCTGGGCATTGACACTCATAGCAGTTTCAGTCTACACCTTATTCGGAATATTCCAGTCGGAGAAGCCATCCGGCAAATTCGGCTGCGGAATTGCGACAGCCGCATTATGGTGCGGAGCTTATGCGATATTCAACGGACTGCCTGACCCACTGGAGATCCAACCGCAGCTCTTCCAGCAGTTCAACCCGTTTTTCGTAGTTGCGCTCACGCCGGTGTCAATGGCCATATTCAATGCCCTTGCAGCAAGAAAGACAATGAGACATCCGGAGGGGATGGAACCGTCCGCACCGATGAAGATAGGGATAGGGATGATTGTCGCGGCACTCGGCTACCTTGTAATGATTTTCGCTTCTGCCGGTCAACCATCTCCTACTGCCCTGAACGGGACAGTGTCTCCGGATCCTGTAGTACCTACTTACCTGATAGGCACTTACCTGATTCTGACATTCGCAGAACTCCTGCTCAGCCCGATGGGCATCTCTTTCGTTTCAAAGGTAGCGCCTCCAAAATACAAAGGCCTTATGATGGGATTGTGGTTCGCGGCAACCGCTGTCGGAAACTATTTGAGTTCCATTCCTGGTCTGCTTTGGAAAAAGGTTTCGCTGACAGCGAACTGGAGCATTCTGGCAGGGCTCTGCCTGGCCGCCGGAATAGTGATGTTCGGACTCCTGAAGAAGCTGGAGGCAGCCACAAAAGACTGACATCAAGAGTTCTGATGACAGAAGAGACAAGACACAATCTGACACTGTGGGCCGGAATCTACAACGACCCACAGTATTTCCGGGAAGACCCGATAGCATTTCCGACCTTATTCGCTCAAAAGTACAAGGTCGGGAATTGCACATTGGCCGATGTGGAGATTGCAGCAATCTTCGCCGCACATTTCGCTTGGGGACGAAGGGCGATGATAATCCGGGATTGCGGCAGGCTGTTCGATGAAATGGACTGGAGGCCTTATGACTATGTCATGGGAGGCAGATGGAGGAATGACGAATCCAGCGCCCACAGGACTGTCAGATGGAGTGACGTGGCACGAATATGCGAACGTCTGAAAAACGTCTATGAATCAAGAGTTTCCCTCGAACCATTCTCTCCTGACGAATTCAGGACGGAAATCTACGGTCAAAAGACAGACCTGAAGGCCCCGAACAAAAAAATCAACATGATGAGACGATGGATGGTCAGGAATGACTGTAAAGTGGATCTGGGAATATGGAAAGACACTAATCCTGCTGAACTGCTCATTCCGTTGGACGTCCACGTTTACGACATGGCAACTGCACTCGGGCTCACACAAAGAAAACAGAAGGACATCTTGACGGTAAAAGAAATAACGGATTGCTTTGCCGACATATTCCCCGGAGATCCATGCAAGGGCGACTTCGCCCTCTTCGGCTATGGCGTCACACACCCAAGGGAAACCGGCAAAACAAAATAACGGATATGCACGTATAATAAGAATAATGGACTACTTGCCATCCATGACGCAACAGTAATCCTGCCAGAAAGGAATTATGCCAAGACTTTTCATCATTGCAGGCTGCAACGGGTCCGGGAAGACCACGGCATCCTATGCAGTTCTGCCAAAAATCCTTGAGTGCAGCGAATTCGTGAATTCAGACGAATTCGCAAAGAGTCTTGCACCTTTCAATCCGGAAAGCGCCTACGTTGCGGCAAGCCGCTACATGCTGTTGAAGATGCACTATCTGCTAAGGAAGAAAGCAGATTTCTGCATTGAGACTACGCTGGCGACACGCTTTCTGATCAAAGTGATAAAAGAGGCCAAGGAAGCCGGCTATCATGTAACCTTACTCTATTTCTGGCTCAATTCTCCTGATCTTGCAATCAAAAGAGTGGCAGCAAGGGTCGCGGCCGGCGGACATAACATAAAGGAAGAGACGATACGCAGACGCTACAACGTCGGACTGCATTATCTTTTCAGAGACTTCATGCCATTGTGTGACAAGTGGGTTCTCATAGACAATTCATGTCCGCCTCTTTCTATAGTTGCAGAAGCATCTGAAGACGGTAAAATCATCAGGGAACCGGAAAAATTCAGCAGGATACAGGCAATCAACAGCGAATATGAAAAACATCTGGATGAAGAGAAAAAGAAACTGAAGAATGTACAAGGATAAGAATTACTACCTGAACCTGTTCCAAGTCAGTGAAACACAACTGGAAAGGCTCGCCTCCGATGGATTGGGGGGAGGAGGGAGCTACTGCGACCTGTTCTTTGAAAACACGTCCTACAATGACCTGATGCTGAGAGACGGAGTGGTAGCCTCCGGTGGATTCCACATAGACCATGGAGTAGGGATCCGTGTCCTGAAAGGAGACAAGACAGGCTACGCCTACTCAGAAAGCACTGATCCGCACTCAATGTCAGAGGCGACAAAAGCCGCATCGAAAATAGCTGACGGAGCTTCACCATGCTCAGCAGAGATTCATTGCAAATCATGCACTCCTCCGGCAGACAGATATTCTTGCAAACAAGACTGGCGATCATACGATACTGTTCAGATTGTTACCTGGATGGAAAAGCTGAAAGACAAGATTTCATCTCGTGACTCAAGGGTGATGAAAGTAATTGTGTCATTTTCCGGTCAAGTCAGCGACATCATGATGTTCAACACTTTCGGGGAATTGACATTTGAAACCCGTCCGATGGGTATCTTGTCGGCCTCCGCCGTTTTCAGCCAGAACGGCAGGATTGAAAACAAGAGTTCGTCAAGAGCCTACCGCAAAGGCGCAGAGATGCTCACGGAAACATTGCTGGACGAGATTGCAGACGACATTGTGTCAGGAATTGACGACAGATTCGCGGCAAAGCGCCCCAAAGGCGGCATGATGCCGGTCGTGATGGGAGCTGGAGCTTCGGGAATATTGCTGCACGAAGCCATGGGACACGCATTCGAGGCGGATTTCAACAGAAAGGGGCAATCCGTTTTTTCCGAGAAAATGGGACAGAAGATTTGCGACGGAAGCATCTCGATTGTGGATGACGGAACAATTCCTTACAACAGGGGCTCAATCAATTTCGATGACGAAGGAGTCCCAGGGCAAAAGACCTACATGGTCAGGGACGGTGTACTGACTTCTTACCTTCACGACCGTATCAGCGCAGGATTCTACGGTGTAGCACCGACAGGGAACGGTCGCCGCGAATCTTTCCGCTATGCTCCCATTCCAAGAATGAGGGCCACATACATGGAGAGCGGCAACGCAGACAAAGAAAGCATCATAGCGTCAGTGAAGAAAGGAATCTATGTGGACCAGTTCAGCAACGGGGAGGTACAGATCGGCGAAGGAGACTTCACCTTTTTTGTCAAAAGCGGATTCCTCATTGAAAACGGGCGGCTGACACAACCGATCAAAGACATAAACATCATCGGCAACGGGCCGGAAGCCCTGGCAGACATAGCTGCAGTTGGCAATGATCTGAAGATTGACGAAGGAGCATGGACCTGCGGAAAGGGACAGAGCTGTGCGGTTTCGTGCGGAATTCCGACAGTACTGATAAACAAACTGACAGTTGGAGGAGAATAGGATGGAAGAGATTAACGGAATGTTGACGGAAAAGGAGATCCAGACAGCGGATGCCTGCCTTCGGAAAGCCATTGCGCTGGGGGCGCAGAAAGTTCGTATAACATTGAACAAGAGCCTGATGGAATTGTTCGGAACTCTCAATGGAGAACTGGACAAAGTAAACCACTGCCTTGACAGGTCGATCAGCATCTGCCTTTTCGTGGATGGCAGATTCGGGAGCTTCTCCACCAACAGACTGGTAGAAAACGAATTGGATGATTTTCTAAAGAAAGCGATTGCAACAGTCAGGATGCTTGCAGAAGATCCTTGCAGGGATCTGCCGGAGCCGGGCAGAACGGCAAAGAATGCAGCGACAGGGAATGAGCTCAATCTATATGATCCTGAATATGCTGGACTTACCTCCGACAAAAGGCTACAGATGGCAATGGAAGCGAGCATATTCAGGAATCATTGTGGAGAAGGGCTGCTCTCGGAAGAGGGAGAATATTCAGATTCAATCTACGACACGCTGGTGATTGATTCCAACGGGCTTCGTTGCCGCCACACTGAGACTTCTTTTGAATATGGAGTTGAGATGACCGTTCAGGATGAAGCCGGGAACAGGTTCAGCGGATACTGGTGGGATGCAGCCCCGAAACTGACGGATCTGAACTACAAAGACTGCGGAGAGGTTGCGTTTGAACGCGCCAAGTCGCAGATAGGACCTGTCAAGATAGAGAGCGGAAGATATACAATGGTAATCGACAGCGAAGCAGCGTCAAGACTTCTCACACCGGTACTTAACGCTCTGGGTGGATACTCGTTGCAGCAGAAGAACTCGTTCATGCTGGATTCCCTTGGAAAGAAGATGTTCCCGGAATGGCTCAATGTCTGGGACAAACCGTTGAATGCCGGAGAGACAGGTTCCAGAATGTTCGATTCGGAAGGTGTCGCGACAGCTGAGAAACCGATCATAGAGAATGGAGTTGTCAAGGAATATTTCCTGAACACCTACATGTCCCGCAAAATGGGCATGGCACCGACGGTTGAAGATGCAGTCAGGCCGGTGCTTCAGACCTGCTTTGCACCGGATCTTAATGTGCAGGCAACAGAGGGTGCACGATACGGAAAAGATGAACTGATGAAACTGACGGGAAACGGGATTCTTGTTACCGGATTCAACGGAGGCAACAGCAACTCCGCCACCGGTGATTTCTCGTTCGGCGTGGAAGGCTTTCTGTTCAAGGACGGCGCTATTGTCCATCCCGTCCGTGAGATGCTGATAACAGGCAATCTTCTCAGCCTCTGGAACAATCTTCTTGCAGCCGGGAACGATGCGAGGTTCTGTAAGTCAAAACTTATTCCTACCTTAGCGTTCGGAAATGTCGATTTCAGCGCATGACAGAATGCGGCAAACAAGGAAAAACAACATTAACAACAATAACAGACATCATGAAAGTACAGAAAAACAATGTGGTCGAGCTGACCTACGAACTGATCGTTGACGGGAAACTTGCCGACAAGGCCACAGAAGAGCGTCCGCTCGGCTACATTCACGGAACACATATGCTTCTTCCCAAATTCGAAAGCGAAGTGGAGGGGAAGGAACCGGGAGAGGAATTCGCATTCACGCTGACACCTGAAGAAGGCTACGGGACTTTCGATGAAAGCCGACTCATTGACCTTCCAAAAGCAGCTTTCGAGATTGATGGCAAAATCCGGGAGGATCTTCTGGTAGTCGGACAGATCATTCCAATGCTCAGCAACACAGGCCAGGTTGTACAGGGAACAGTACACGAAGTAAAGGCAGACACCGTCACCATGGACTTCAACCACCCTATGGCCGGTAAGACTCTCAACTTCACCGGAAAGGTTGTAAGCGTCAGGGAAGCAACGGAGAAGGAACTCAAGGAAGGGCTTCACGGAGAATTCCTTCCGGAAGAAGATCACGAATGCCATTGCCATAAAGGAGAGGGCGGATGCCATGGAGAAGGGCACAAGGACGGAGAGTGCTGCCACGGTGAAGGCAAAAAAGACGGAGAGTGCTGCCACGGCAACGGAAACTGCCATAAAGAACAATAAACAATGCGCACGGCGATTGTCATACTGAACTGGAACACAAAGGAATATCTTGAGCGTTTCCTGCCCGGCCTGCTGGCTTCCGCTACGGAAGGGGCAGAGATTATTGTGGCTGACAGTGCCTCCACAGATGGATCAATGGAGATGATGTCAAGGAAATTTCCTTCGGTAAGACAGATTCGCCTGGAAAAGAACTACGGCTTCACAGGCGGCTACAACAGAGCCTTCAAGGCGATCTGCGAGCTGCCGGAGGCCGTTGATCTTGAATATTTTGTCCTGATCAATTCCGACATAGAGGTTTCAAGGGGCTGGCTCCGGCCGCTGACAGAATGGATGGACGGGCATCCGGACTGCGCAGCCTGCGCCCCCATACTCCATTCATGGTACGAAAAGGACAAATTTGAATATGCAGGAGCTGCCGGCGGACATCTGGACCGTTTCGGCTACCCGTTCTGCCGCGGAAGGGTACTCAAAAGAGTAGAGAAGGACAACGGACAGTACAACTCTCCGGCCAAGGTATTCTGGGCAACAGGGGCATGCCTTATGGTACGTAAAACTGAATATTCAAGCATGCACGGGCTGGACGACAGATTCTTTGCCCACATGGAGGAGATCGACTTGTGCTGGAGGCTTCAACTGGAGGGGAAAAGCATATTCGTAGTTCCCCAGTCAGTCGTCTGGCATCTTGGAGGCGGCACATTGCCTAACGACTCTCCGTGGAAACTGAAGCTGAACTACCGCAACAATCTCCTGATGCTTCAGAACAACCTTGCCAAGACATATTCATTGCAGGAAGTCAAGGAACTTACACCGGAAAAAGCGGCAATCAAGGCATGCCGGCGGGCACAAGGTACAATATTCTTCAGGATGTGCCTTGACGGATGCTCCGCACTGGTCTATCTGCTTACCGGGAAGAAGGAATGCTTCAAGGCAGTGAAGGAAGCCCACAAGGAATTCCGGAAACTGGGAAACAAACCGGATGTCAAAGATGTTTGTGAATATGCCGGATCACACCGGCGGATTGATGTCCCGACGCTTTTTCCGGAATGGATTGTACCGCTTGCAATGCTGAAAGGAGAAGGAATATTTGAATATCTGAGAAAATTCCTCTGAAATAGCAAGTAACTCGCAATATCATGAAAATCGTCATTCAGGGAGCCGGAGAAGTAGGTTCACATCTTGCAAAAATGCTAAGCCTTGAAGCCAATGACATCACAGTCATTGACGACAACCCGCAAAGGCTTGCCAACATCAGTGCCATTGCCGACGTGATAACGATCGAGGGATCCAACTCATCGTTGAAAGTGATGCGCGAGGCTGATGTCCAGAATGCAGACCTTTTCATTTCCGTCGTGCCTTTTGTACCTCAGGACGTGAATCTGGTCAGCGCGCTTCTCGCGAAAAATCTCGGGGCAAAGAAAGTGACGGCCAGAATTGACGACAATGATTTTCTTTCAGCAGAGAACAAGCTTCTTTTCAAGCAGATGGGCATTGAGCTCATGTTCTATCCGGAAAGGCTCGCGGCAGACGAGATCTTCGATTACCTGAAGCATTCATCCTCTATCGAATCGATGGATTTCGCTCGTGGAAGACTTCAGGTCGAGGTATTCAAGCTCGAAGAGGACTCCCCGCTTCTGGACATGAAGATAGCAGAATTCGCAGCCATAGCCACCAGCGATGAACTTCAATTCCGCGTGATTGCAATCTCACGAAATGGAAAGACAATCATGCCAAAGTATGACACCAAGTTCATTTTCAATGATCTTGTCTTCATAATAGCGACCAGGGAAGGAATGTCGTTCCTCATGAAATTCCTTGGAAAGAGCAACATAGAAGTGGACAAAGTCATGATACTCGGTGGTTCGGACATAGCCGAACTCGTAGCAGCCAGACTAAGTGCGAAGATAAGTTCCGTAAAAATCCTGGAAAAGGACAAAGAGCGGGGAATGGTACTGTCGGAAAGGCTGCCGGACAATGTGATCGTCGTCATCGGGGACGGAAGGAACTCCGACCTGCTTCTGGAAGAGGGAATAAAGGAACACGATGCTTTTCTGGCACTTACCAGCAATGACGAGGCGAATGTGCTCGCATGCGTGGTAGCCAAGAAATTCGGCGTGGAACGGACAATTGCCGAGGTAGAAAACATAGAGTACATTCACCTTGCCGAAGAGATGGGGGTGGATTCAGTTATCAACAAGAAACTCATAACTGCCGGCAGACTTTTCAAATTCACACTGAGCGGAAAAGCTCGTCTTGTGAAATACATGAGCGGTACAGATGCAGAAGTTCTCGAATATACCGTAGCCACAGGCAGTGCAATTACCAAAGGTGCACTGAAGGAAATCTCATTTCCAAAAGACGCAGTAATCGGCGGACTGATTCGCGGCAGCGAATCCTACATCGCCATCGGATCAACCCGAATCGAACCCTACGACCGCGTTGTCGTCTTTGCTCTTCCACACGCCGTCAAGGAAATCGACAAACTTTTCAGATAAAAAAACAGAATCTCTGTAAAACATCAAGGGATGACTGAATGATTTCAGCCATCCCCCAACGGAAATATTTTCTACCTCAAAGGTGATCTTGACAGATTAGGCCTCAGCCTCAACAGTTACCTTGACTACAGCCTTGACAGCCTTGTAGCATTTAACTGTACCTTCGTACTCACCTACAGTCTTGATTTCACCAAGAGTGATGTTCTTCTTGTCAACTTCAACTCCGGCAGCAGCAAGAGCAGCCTCAACCTGAGCAGTTGTAACAGAACCATAGATCTTGCCGGACTCGCTGACCTTGACGGCTACCTTGACTGGTGTAGCAGCAATCTTTGCAGCAAGAGCCTCTGCATCAGCGATAAGCTTAGCCTCTTTGTGAGCTCTCTGACGCTTGGTCTCCTCAAGCTGCTTAAGAGCGGACTGGGTGGCAGCGCAAGCGAATCCCTGAGGGATAAGATAGTTCCTACCGTAACCTGCCTTTACCTCTACCACATCTCCGGCCTCGCCGAGATTGGCAACCTCTTTCTTCAAAATGATCTTCATAATCTCGCTCTCCTATTATTTAAGAAGGTCAGTTACATAAGGAAGCAGAGCAAGGGAACGGGCCCTCTTGACTGCCTGAGCGACTTTCCTCTGGAATTTCAGTGAAGTACCTGTTATACGGCGAGGGAGAATCTTACCCTGCTCGTTGAGGAACTTCTTAAGGAACTCAGCGTCCTTGTAGTCAACATACTTGATTCCTGCCTTCTTGAAACGGCAGTACTTTTTCTTTCTTACCTCAACTGTAGGAGGATTAAGATAGCGGATTCCCGCATTCTGAGCGTCATTCTGTGCCATGGATTATTCCTCCTTGATTAAGCGTTTTCTTCGTTTTTCTCTTCAACGGCAACTGGAGCCTCAACAGAAGACTCTTCGGTCTTGGCTGCAGCAGGCTTGTTCCTGTTCTCCCTTCTCTTCGCGGCATAAGCAACGGCGTGCTTGTCAAGAGCGACGGTGAGGAACCTGATGATTCTCTCGTCACGGAAATACTGGGTTTCCAGAGTCTCGACAAAAGCAGGCTCAGCCTTGAACTGGATAAGATAATAGAAACCTGAGGTCTTGTGCTGGATAGGATATGCCAGCTGACGGAGTCCCCAATCCTCCTCGTACACTACTTCACCACCATTGTCAGCGATGAGTTTGGTGTACTTCGCAACCGCTTCCTTCATCTGTTGGTCAGACAAAACGGGAGTAGCGATGAAAACGGTCTCGTACTGTTTTAACATTTTAACTTAATTGTTTAATAATAAATAAATTGCAGTCCTTTCAGGGACGTATGCCAACCCAAAAGGACTGCAAATATAGTCATTTATTTCAACTTACGCAAACTTTATTCAGATGTAAACAACATCAGAAAAAAGTTTTCATGAAGAAGAGAATTATCACTTTTCAGGAATATTCTCGAGCACGGCAGTGACGAACTTCCAGATCTTCTCGAC
>CAZXVE010000041.1:0-10718 GCA_964644125.1 uncultured Muribaculaceae bacterium | reverse complement strand
ATTTCAACAAGAACGGCGGCATCCACTATCCGGCCTGGCTTCTGATAATGGACGATGTGTACCTCTCTCCGGAGGAGTACGGAATGTACAGGATCAGGTGCGAAACCCCTGAGGTCAGCAAAAAGAAGGCAGTGACAAATGTCAGAACCAAGTTGGTCAACACCAGCAACAAAGATGTCAGCATTCTCGTCAGAGTCCAGCTTCTCGAGGCCAACGGCGCCCTTGGTTATCAGGCGGACCGGGAGGTGCCTGTGAGAGCTTTTTCTGAATATGACTTCGATCATGAATTCATCCTTGCAGGTCTTCATCTTTGGGACGGCTTGAACGACCCTTACCTCTATACGCTCAGAGTGGAACTTTTCAAGGGAAAAAGGATGATGGACATTGCCGAGACGAAGATCGGCTACCGTTCAATCGAGATGGATCCGGAAAGGGGATTCTTCCTTAACGGACATCCTTATCCGCTCCGCGGTGTCGCCATGCATCAGGACATGGATGGCAAGGCTTCCGCAATGTCCGAGGCTGACTACCGCCGCGACTACAGGATCATCAAGGAACTCGGTGCCAATTTTGTCCGCCTGGCTCACTATCCTCACAACGATATGGCTTTCCGGCTTTGCGACTCCCTCGGAATTGTAGTCCAGACCGAGATTCCGTGGGTGAACGTATGCGGAGCCAATGCAAGTCAAAATTATTTCAACAACATTCACCATCAGATGACGGAGATGGTAAGCAATCTGTACAACCATCCTTCCATCGCGTTCTGGGGAATGTGGAACGAACTTGACACCTGGGGCAACAACAACAACCTGCAGGGCCCGCTTGACACAAGGCTGGTGGCGGAGGAAACTGAGAAACTCTACAACCATGCCAAGGAACTGGATCCTGACCGCTATGTAGGATTTACTGATGACAGCAGGCTTGCACGCGACGGTTACAAGGACCTGAAGGGTGACTTCTGCTCGCAGAACATCTACTATGGCTGGTATTGGACCCCTAATGATTTCAGCGGTTTGACGACTTCTCTGAAGAAAGTGCGTGAGGCAAGGCCCGATTGTCCGATAAATGTTTCCGAATATGGCGTCGGAATCAACCCTTACTGTCATGTGTGGAACGATGCTGACGCAGTCCGCGACACAGGAGACGATTCCAGACACTATGAGGAATATGGCAACCGCTTCCATGAGTCGTACGTTCGCCAGATTCTGGCTATGCCTTGGCTGAACTTCACTTCAGTGTGGGTGATGTTCGATTTCCCTGTGGCTTCCCGCAAGGAAGGCTTCATGGATTCGGACGACGGACGTAGATTTACAGCCAACAATGACAGGAAGTATATGAACGACAAGGGGATCGTGACCCGTGACCGTCAGACGAAGAAAGACGTGTTCTACCTCTACAAGTCCCTCTGGAACAAGAGTGAGACGACAGTCCACATCACGTCCAGCCGTTTGAAATACTTCCCGTCCGACCAGGATCTTTGCATCAAGGTCTACAGCAATGCCAAGTACCTGACCCTCTATCAGAATGGCCGTCTCGTATCAAAGCTGACTTCTTCCGGAGAGTCCAGCGGCGTGGTCTGGACATTCCCTGCAGTACGCATGAAGACCGGTGAAGACACCTTCAAAGTGGTCTCCAACAATGGAGTGTCTGATGAAATCACTCTCTTGAGAGCTAACTGATTGTCTGCCATTCAACCGTTCAACAAGCATGGAATGTGAGCCATGGGTTGAACTGGCTTTGACGCGGGCCGATTTTCGCTTTATTGAGAAAATCATTACATTTGCCATTCATAATGACAAACAGTGTTTTGAAAAATCGATTGAACATCGGCCTGTTGTCCGTTGGCCTTCTTGTGTGCGGATGCGGGGAATCAACCTTGGAACCTGTTGTGAATGAGGTTCCCAAAGTTGCTTTGATGGTAGGTGAAGCAGTCGGGACAAAAACCGTCTATGACGCTTCCGAAAATAATTTCATCTGGAGGACAGGCGACGAACTGGCCGTGTGGGCCAAATCTTCTTCCGGTTCCTTCACGCTTGCCGATCAGGTTTTTCACCTTCTGGCGACGGACGTTGGCGGAACTTCAGCCTATTTCACATCCTCCCTTTCCTCTGCGATGGATGAGGGAACATATTCCTACTATGTCACTTACCCTGTCCCGGAATCGGCTGACGGAAGCAATGTGACTTTCAATGTCCCTGCCGTTCAGGATGGAACTGCTTCCGGCGGTGCTGACATACTTCTGTCCGTGCCGGTGACTGGCCCTGAACTTTCCCCTGTTGCTGAGGGTAGCCCTGTTGATCAGGGAAACGTGGTGAAGATAAGGATGAAACACATTCTGCATTTTCTGCGTTTCTATATTCCGGAAGGATGCAACAAGCTTGGAGAGCCTGTGAAGAGGATTGAATTCACAATGCCTCAGTCATTTGCCGGTATAGTTTCAGTGGATGTGACAGATGCCTCGTCGGCGAGTCTCGGCGGGAAACAGAACTCGATGGTACTGAATCTCAAGACACCTGTGGATGAGTCTTCGGACGGTAATGATTTTGCATTGGCTGCCATATTCCCGCCGGATGAATTCTATGGTTCCGATGATCAGATGACCATTAAAGTCTATTCCGAGAACAAATGGTCTGAATTGTCTCCGGTTTCGCTTTCAGGGCGTAGCTTTGCAGCCGGGCACATCACAAGAGTGCCTCTGAAACCTACAGATGTCAAGCCGATAGTCTATGAACTGAAATTTGTCCTTGCATCAAACAATCTTGGAGAGGATGTAAAGAACATAAGGATTACTCTGCCTGACGGAGAGCTCTGGCCAGGAGAAGAATCCTCGACTTTGAGCTTCAGCGCCGCTGACGGCGGATTCGTCAAGACAGGCGACACTTTCACTTTCTCGACTAAGGATAAAGATTTCTTCAAAAACCTGTCTTCGAAGCAGCTGACGGTCGAATATGAATCCGAAAGCGCCATCGTGAACGAAAATTTGGCGTTGGGCAATCTTTCAGATGTGATGAGCAAGACATGCTCACTGAATTGCCCTTACCTGTTCTACGAAGATTTCAGCGCTGTGGATGATTTGAGTTCCAACGATGAATATTCCATGTCCAGCCTCGGATCCAAGAGTGCGGTTTCCTTCCTGAACGGATGGACAGCGGCGAGAGTCGGCGCACAGGCCGGAACCTCAATCAGACTGGCATGCCGCAGGGAGACATCTGCTGATTATCCAGCCAGGGCGGATTCTCCGTTCCTGTCGGGATTGAAAGATGGTGTTACAGTTAATCTGGAACTGGTCTTTGACTATTCCATGAACAGGCAGGGCTATGCCACCTGGCCGTTCTCGGTCCCTGAGATAAGCCAGACTGTCCATCTCGGCAGCATTACGACTTCGGATGCGCTCAAGAGCGGTGACGGGACAGGAAATTTCCAGGTTGAATTCACGGTCAACGAGACAAGCGGATCCTACACTAATGTCAATCACACTTACAGTGCTGAATTGACGTCTCTTACGGCTCCTTTCAGGTTAAGCTGGCGCACGACTCCTGAGCACAAGGCCGGTACTTCAAACAACACCTGTTGGCTTTACATTGACAACATCAAAGTGAAAATCAAAAAATAATAATTGAATATGGGAATCAACAGAATCTTGTTAGGGATGTCTGTGCTGGCACTGTTGTCAGTGGCATGTTCCAGACAGTCCGATGATGCCACAGGGAAAGTTTCTTTCGCCTTGGCTGCTGAAGACATGGTGAAAGAAGTGACGAGAAGCAGCCTTTCAGACTATACGACCCTTCCCGCTGCAGGTTCATTCAATATTGTCCTGACTAAAGTGGACGGTGATGAAATCTACAATGGCCCGCTGGAGGACTACGACGCATCAACTTCCTTGAAAACGGGGAACTATCTTGTGAAAGCAAGTTATGGCTCTGTCGACGATGAGGGGTTCGACAAGCCATGTCTTGAAGGTGAGAAGTCCTTTTCAATTGTGGGCGGCGGTACCACTGCTGTGACAGTTCCGGTCTCTTTGTCCAATTCGCTTGTCCGCGTTGAATGTACTTCAAATTTCAAATCCTACTACACGGACTATTCATTCGCTGTCAAAACAGGTGGCGGCACTGAGATACCGTTTCCTGCGGATGAGAGCCGCGCGGCGTTTGTGGATGCCTACACGATTTCCGTTTCCGGTACCGTGACCAGTCAGGGAGGCAAGACTCAGACTTTTTCGAAGGAATACACTTCGAGTCTCTCTCCGAAGACCTGCTATACTCTTAAATTCGATGTCTCCAATGTTGGAGGCGTAAGGGTGACCATTTCGTTCGATGACACTGTCACCGATGCTGAACTTATTGACGTTGAACTTAATGATTAATTGAATATGATGAAGAAGCTTATCTACATATTCATGGCCGTGGTACTTCTGTCCACGGTGTCCTGCAAGAAGGACAATTTCAATTACCATCAGGGCGACAAGTACGGTGTGCTGTCATTCGATGGATTGTCTCTGATGGTCTCTGAGGATGTCAACATGGTAACGAGATCCTCAGTCGCAGCAGGAGGCGACTATGTCCTGTTCCTTTACGACAATGCCGGGTCTCTCGTCTGGGAGAAATCTTACAAGGATGTGCTTGCCGGCGGTGACATCTCTCTTCCTGCTGGGAACTACACTCTTGAAGCACGCTCAACTGCTGATGACGTGCCGCAGGCGAAATTCGAAGCTCCTGTCTATGGCGCTTCCAAGAGTTTTGCCATAAAGGCCGGTGTGACAACGACATTGGGTTCGATCACCTGCACTCTTCTACAGGCAGTCGTGACGGTCGGCTACAACGATGAGTTTCTGAAATCGGTCACCGGAGACGGAACGGTTTCCGTAGAACTGGCATCCGGGTACCCGTTGGTGTACAAGTTGAACTATTCCGGCGGAAATCCTACCTATGATCAGAGCAAAGGGTACTTCCTTGTCAACGGAAGCGATGCTACCATCGCTTTGACTTTCAAAGGCTATGTGGATGGATCATCGCAGAAGATGAAGACAGTCATAACAGGTGTGAAAGCCAAAGACTGGCATGTGGTCACGATAATGAAGAAGGTGGATGCTTCCGGAAACGCTTCGTTCAGCATTGAGATTGACGGTCTGGTTGAAGACATCGAACTTGAAAATGACATTCTCGGTGTGGAAACCGGAGACGGCAATGACCCTAACGCACCTGTCGGCGATGGAGGAATCGAACTGGTAAGCACTTGCTCCTATGACATTACCAGTCCAGTGACCGTTCCATCTTCGGGAACGTTCCCGTTGACGATGAAGGCGCGTGTACCTAACGGAGTCCGTAAGTTTACAGTTGACATAGCTTCGACCAACGAGGACTTCATCAACTCCGTCAATACGGTCGGAGGTACGACGCTTGACCTGATCAATCCTTCTGCGGCAGCTGAAGGCGTGTTCAGCATCGTTCCGTTCCCTCATGGTTCGGATCTGGCCGGAAAGACTGAGATAGACTTTGACCTTTCAGAGGCGCAGACTCCTTTGCTGGCGTTCCCTGGTACACACACGTTCACTATGAATGTTGTCGATGGCAAGGGTTGCCGCAAGAGTATTCCTATCAGCCTTAAAGTTCTTTAATTGAGGAGGATTGAACATGCAGATCAGATTCATAACAGCGTTGGCTCTTTCAGTTTCCGTAGTTGGCGCATGTGCAAGGTTCGATGAGACTCCGGACGGTGAAGGCTCTTTCTCAGTTGACATAAGGATGGGCGAGGCTGCAACTAAGGCGGCCATGAGCCAGGATGAACTGCTTTCCACGGCAGTGGTCAGCATCTACAAGGGCGATTTTTCCGGCAAGGTGCGTGAATATTCATATTCTCAGATTCCGGAGACGATTTATCTTCCGGCCGATGATTATCGTGTGGATGTCGTGGCCGGTGAACTGGCCAAAGAAAATCCGGTTGCGGCTTCGTGGGACCAGAAAAGCTACAAGGGATCTTCCGATGTGACGATCAGCGCCGGTGCCACCAGCAGTGTCACGGTAGTAGCCAAGGTCTCGAACGTGATTTCCAACGTCACATTCGATGAGTCGGTGAGCAAGGCTTTCTCTTCTGGCTACACATGTACCGTAGGGCTGGGGAGCAACGCTTCCGACCAGCTTGTCTATGGTTCGTCGGAAAGCGGGAAGGACGGCTTTTTCATCACATCCGGTTTCGAGCCTTCGCTTTACTGGTCTTTTTCGGGTGTTCTTGCCAAGGATGGTACAACTTTCACGAAATCAGGCGAAATTGCATCGGTTGAATCCGGGAAAAGGTACAAGCTTGTTTTGAAATACACTGACAACACCGGCCTGCTTTCATTCGATCTGCTTGTCGATGATTCTACCAACAAGATCTACGATGACATCATTTTCGAACCTACATCCACCGGCGTGTCCAAAACTTCCAAGCATGAGATCTGGGCGGGACATTTCACTGCCCATGCAGATGTCGATGAGACTCAGTATGACAAGGACGAAGTCTGGTTCGAAGTGAGGGAGAAAGGAAGTCAGGATTGGATCAAGGTGAGCGCAACCCGCGATTCCGAAGGATCGTTCAGTGCTGTTGTAAGCGGCTTGACACCGTCGACCGTCTATGAGTACCGTTTGTGCGTGACCTCTTTGGATTCAGGGAATGTCGAGCAGATACCGGCATCATCCGACGTGACCACGGACAAGGCTGTTCCGGTTCCGAACGGCGGCTTCGAGACGACTTCCAATGCTGAAAGTTCCAAGTACTTGTCTTTCTACAATCCGGATTCCTCTGATTCTACATTGCAGACACAGTGGTGGGGCAATGGTAACTACGGCTCCACGCTTGTCGGATCAAGTTCCGTAATCTGCTATCCGGACAAGTCCGACTATAAGGAGGGTACCCAGTCCGTATGTCTGCAGTCCCGTTGGGTTGTAGTCAAGTTCGCTGCCGGAAACCTGTTCAGCGGACATTTCGGAAGCCTTATCGGAACCAACGGAGGTACTGTCTATTTCGGCAGACCGTTCACGGCCAGACCGACTGCCCTGCGATTCTGGATGAAATATTCAGGTGGAGTCATCAACCGTGAATCAAGCGGTGTCCCTGACGATGGCAAGAAAGGCAACTACGACAAGGCTTCCATAAGGATTGCATTGGGAACATGGGACTTCAAGAAATACGGGGGAGATTCTGACAGCCCTGTCAAGTTTGACACAACCGACCCGAGCACATTTGTGGACTTCAGCACCGACGGATCCACAATCGCATTCGGTGAGGAGATTGTGGCCTCCGATTCTTCCAATTCGACAAATGTCTGGAAGCAGGTGACGATTCCTCTCAATTACAGCAACCTCACGACTTTCCCGACACACATCATCATCAGTTGTGCTGCAAGCATGTACGGAGACTACTTCTCCGGTTATGATGAAAGCAAGCTTTGGCTCGACGGGATGGAACTTCTTTACGAATAATGGCAAGACACACGATCAGAATACTTGCTGTCCTTATCCTGGCCTTCAGCTCATTCCATGCTGAAGGCCAGAAACTGGACAGGGGGATAGATTTGTCATCCCAACCGTGTTTCATCAGGAAGGGTACGTGGATGATAGGTGGTGGAGCCAGTTACATGCTGCATGACAATGACAACTCGCGTCTGCTCGTGTTCAACGGCATAAAATCAACAGGCTACACCCTTTCCGTAAATCCTGCTTTCTGTTACATGGTCAAGGACAATATGGGCGTGGGAATCCGTGTGGGCTACAAAAGGAACATGCTCCAGCTTGATTCTGCCAAAATGAATTTCGAGGACATCGACTTGTCGGTCTCTGACTACCATAAAATCAGCCATGCCTTTGAAATTCAGGGAATAGGACGCTACTATATTCCTGTAGGCTCGCTTAAGAGGATCGGTCTTTTCAATGAATTGCAGCTGGCCTATTCCTATGGTCAAGGAAAAGTCCTCGATGGCCACGGCAACAAGGTGGATGCCTCTTACGAGACATCCAACTCCTTGGGGATCAATCTGAGCCCGGGCTTTATGGCTTTTGTCACCGACAAACTTGCCATAGATGTGAGCGTGAATATGCTTGGTCTGCATTTTGACTGGGCGGACCAGTCTCATAACCGGGTCTCGTCAGGGGACAGGAGCGTGTCGTTGATCAACTTCAGGGTAAACCTGCTTGCAATCGGATTCAGTCTTTACTATTACTTGTAGTCCCGTGAAAAGAATAACGATAATAATAATGCTTGCCTTGGGTTGTCTTGCACTTGATGCTTCTCCCAAGGACAGTGTCTCAGTCAATGATGAGAAAAGAGGCCCTGACAGGGTTTTTATGCCCCAAGGAGACCTGTCTGCCGGAGTGCAGTTCTTTTATGTGGATCTTTCAAGCAGCGACAGCGAGTATCTCATGCTGCTCCAGCATCTTGATGCGGACGGATCGATGATGATGATTTCTCCTTATTTCGACTTCACCTACAGGAACAATCGGTCTGTCGGGTTGAGGGCGAAGTATTCATCTGCCAAAGGAGGAATATCCAATGCGGATCTCTCCGCGCTCAGTGACGATCTCTCTCTCTCGTTGAATGACATACAGGCGGATTCACGCACGGTTCAGGCTGAAGTCTTCCATCGTGCCTATGCTCCGCTGGACAAGCATAGCCGTTTCGGGGTGTTCACGGATCTTTCGCTTGGATATTCCTACACCAGAACGTCCTTCTCGTACAATGAGGAAAGCCTTGACACCTACTCGGCTGCAAACAGAATCAAGATAGCGGTCCATCCAGGACTGATGGTATTCGTCACCAACAACATCAGCACTCATGTCTCGATCGGCATCGTCGGGGCGACCTACAACCACATCGACTATTACAAGAATGGAGAGATTGTCGGGACAAGGGATTTCTCCAAAGTACGTTTCATGCTGGACATTCTTGACATTTCTTTTGGACTCAGTTTCCATATTTAGACTATGAACAGATTGTTATTGACTTTCATGCTGATTGTTTCGCTTCTGCTTGCCTCATGCATCAGGAACGATATTCCATACCCTGAAGTGGAAGCTTCCATTTCACGCCTTGTGGTGGCAGGCTCCGGTTCGGTGAGTATAGACGGTGAGTCCCGGGAGGTTCTTGTCACCTTCGGGGAAGATGCCGATCTTGGAAGTGTGAACATCAAGGAAGTTGAATTCAATGATCCAGCAGTGGAGGCTTCGGAACAGATCACCGGCGTCAAGGATCTGTCGTCGCCGTTCAGCGTGATGCTGAAAGCGTATGGCAACGAATATCTCTGGACCATCAAGGCTGAGCAGGTGATTGACAGGTATTTTACGATTTCAGGGCAGGTCGGAGAAACTGTGATAGATGTTCCCAACAGGCGTATAGTATGTCAGATGCCATCAACGGCGGATCTGTCAAAACTCAAGGTGTCTTCGTTCAAGTTGGGGCCGGAGGGCTGCACGGCATGTTCTCCGGATCCGTTCACGCTTGGCGATTTTGAGGAACCGGTCGTCTTGAAAGTTACTTATCGTAATGTTACGCAGGATTGGTCCGTTTATGTTGAGACTGTCGAGTCAGGAGTCACGATGTCCAAACCTGATGTTTGGACAAGAGTTGCATGGCTCAAGGCGAACGGAGTGGAAGGCCGTGAAAACGGGTTCCGGATCAGAAAGGCCGGGGTGACGGAATGGAATGAGGTCGGAGGAGTTTCAAATGACGGGGGCGCATTCAGTGCCGCTGCCGACGGGCTTGAACCTTTGACTGAATATGAGTGCTGCGCCTACAGCGGAGAGGACGTTTCTGAAGTTGTGTCCTTCACGACGGAAGATGAGATCCAGTTGCCGAATTCCGGATTCGAATCCTTCAGCAATGCGGAGTCGTCGAAGTATTTCTCGTTCTACGATCCCGAATCTTCCGATCCGGCATTGAAGACCAAATGGTGGGGCAGCGGCAACAAAGGCTCGACCACCGTGGGGGCAAGTTATGCGATAACCAAGCCCGATGCTGCGGAAAAGATGGAAGGAGATTATTCTTTGAAGATGGAGTCGCAGTATGTTGTCATAAAATTCGCTGCAGGCAATATCTTTTCCGGTGAATATGCAGGTAATGTCGGGGTGTCCGGAGGCAAGGTCAGGATGGGGCGTCCTTTTACCTTGCGTCCAAGAAAACTGACAGTCTGGTTCAAGTACAAATGCGGCAAGATTCAGCAGAAGACTCTCGGCGGTTATCCTGACGGAGACGAGGTCAAGGTCGGGGACAACGACAGAGGAATAGTATGGGTCGCCCTGGGAGACTGGAATTACAAGGATTATGGCGGAACGGCCGACAGCCCTGTTGAGGTGAACACCACGATGAAGGAGACTTTCTTCGATTCCAAGGGACCGAATGTCATTGCCTATGGCAGTTTTGTCGCGGATCATGACATGGAGTGGACAAAGGTTGAGATTCCTCTTGAATATGTTTCCACTTCGCGCCGCCCTACTCATATCATAGTTTCCTGTGCTGCAAGCATGCTTGGGGACTATTTTACCGGAAGCCCAGATTCCATCCTCTGGGTCGATGGTTTCCAACTTGAGTATTGATTCTTGTTTTGAGTCCGGAAAGCCCAGATCCGTGTTGTCACGAAGTGACTGGCGGGATGTGAATCACAAAAGAGGAGTGGAGCAAAAGCTCCACTCCTCTTTTGTGGTCCCAGTAGGGCATGATCCTACGACCCCCTGATTATGAGTCAGATGCTC
>CAZXVE010000040.1:0-11022 GCA_964644125.1 uncultured Muribaculaceae bacterium | reverse complement strand
CTAAATCCCTCCCCTCGGGGGAGGGACTTGCTCCGTCACATAAGTGACGGGAAATGGGGTGTTTCGCACATGCGAAACTTAAAATACAAACGGCTGAGTGCAGCTGATTTTACTTTGCAATCATTCGCGTTCTGAGCCGGGAGTATGGCCAGAATGCTTGCGGAAGAACTGGACGAAGGCCGAGGGACTGGAGAAAGATAGGCGGTCTGAGATTTGCTGAATGGTCAATTCTGTGGTTTTCAGTAGCATACGCGCCTCGGTCATCACGGACTCATGTATCCAGTCGAGGATAGTGCGGCCGGTGTGCGACTTTATCACCTGCGAAAGATATTTGGGTGTCAGATTCATCTGTGAAGCGTACCAGGAAACCGTGCGCTTCACCCTGAAATTGGCTGCAAGCAACCGGAAAAATCGGTCTGAAACGCTCTCGTCATGGATTTTGCCCGCACTTCCGAGTTCGTATTGATCTTCGTACTCGGCCGTGATTTCGAGCATCAGCGCGAAAACGAGCGCGCGGATGATGTTTGTGCGGTAGCGACCTGGCTCGCGGCTCTCCTTGGCGATGAAGCGAAAATAGCTCGCAAAGTCTGCAAGTTTCTCATCTCCAACGCTTAACAGAGGTGTAAGACGCGAATATATGAAGATGTTCGTGTCGATTGGCGAAGGCATGTCGAGAATGAAATCGGTCGAGACATAGAGAAATGAGGTGCGCACTTCGGCGGAACTCGCTCCGATGCGGATGTAACGTTTCTCCGGAAGAACCATCAAGGAATTGGCAGTCAGCGGGAACACTTTGCCGTCAATCTCGACCGACATTTCTCCTCTGTGGCAGAGAATCAACATAAGCCCCTCGACAGTGAATGAGTTCACAGTCAAAGAAAGTTCTGAGTCATACTTTATATGGAATTCATCTCCGCTGTGGCGGTTGAGTTCGCTGATATGAAGTGGAGAAATCGCATCCATCCGACTTTTAATAAATTTTTACGCCGATAAATGTAACTATTTTCCACTGAAATACGCTCATCTTTGCAAAAATTTTCATAAGAACGATGACTAAACAATTTTACAGAAGCAACATCGAAGAAGTCGCCGCCGACCTGAAAACCGACCTTAACTCCGGCCTCAGCTCTGAAGAAGCCTCAATACGACTGAATGAATATGGTCCCAATGAACTCGGAGAAACGAAGCATACGAGCCTCGCCGTGAAATTTCTCTGCCAGTTCAAAAGCTTTATGATCATTGTACTCATCATCGCCGGAATTATCTCCGGAGTAGTGGGTTATATGAACGGTGAAGGCTTTACGGACGCCATAATCATCCTTGCAATCGTGCTTTTGAACGCCGTCATCGGCGTGGTCCAGGAGGCCAAGGCCGAGAAGTCACTTGATGCCCTGAAAAAGATGTCCGCCCCACACTGCAAAGTATTAAGAGACGGTAAGTTGCAGATATTGGAATCCCGGTACCTCGTGCCGGGAGACATTGTCGAAATAGAAACCGGGGACAGCGTTCCGGCCGATATCCGCCTCACCGAAGCGGTGAACCTGAAGATACAGGAAGCTGCATTAACCGGCGAGTCATTGCCGGTCGAGAAAAATATCGAAGCGCTCGCGCAGGAAGTGCCTCTCGGCGACCGAAACGATATGGCATTTCAGTCTTGCTCAGTCACTTACGGCCGGGGTCGAGGCATCGTCACCGGCACCGGCACATCCACTGAGGTCGGCCGCATCGCCTCGCTGCTTCAGGCCGTGCCGGAGTTAAAAACCCCTCTGCAGATACGTCTGGACCACCTCGGCAAGTTCCTCGCGTGGACTTCGCTCGGTGTCTGCGTCCTGCTGTTCGCCATCGGATTGGCCTACGGCCACGAACTTCTGACGATGTTCATGACCGCGGTAAGTCTAGCGGCCGCCGCTATTCCTGAGGGCCTTCCGGCGGTTTCCACAATCGTTCTTGCCGTTGGTGTTCAGCGACTTGCGAAGCGCAACGCGATAGTACGCAATATGCCGTCGGTCGAGACGCTCGGCAGCACTACTGTCATCTGCTCCGACAAGACCGGCACGCTGACGCAGAATCGGATGACTGTCGTGCGACGTTTCCCGGAGAATTCAAACGAGGTCCTGAAAATCGCTGTCCTCTGCAACGATGGCAGCATCAGCGAAGACGGGCGGGCAATCGGCGATCCGACCGAAACCGCACTCCTCGAAATTTCTTCCGCGCCAAACAAAACCGAGCTCGAAACGAAGTTCCCGCGCGTTGCGGAAATACCGTTCGATTCAGAACGCAAGCTAATGACCACCATACATTTATGCCCAAACGGAAGCTACCTAGTCGCTACCAAGGGCGGCTTCGACGAGCTCCTCTCGCGCTGCTCGAGCATAAGATTGGACGCGGCCTCGCGGCCAATTTCAGATTCTTCATCGACATCCAGGCCAATTACGGAGTCCGACCACGCGGCGCTTCTGGAAGTCAACACTTCGATGGCTACGGACGCTCTCCGTGTGCTTTGTATGGCTTACAAACTGGTTCCGGCCGGAGCTGAAATTACTAATATTCTGACTTCTGCCGAATCGGAACTGACTTTTGCGGGAATGGTCGGGATGATTGATCCTCCGCGTCTTGAGGTTAGAGATGCGGTGGCAAAATGCGGCCAGGCCGGGATTAGGCCGGTAATGATTACCGGTGACCATAAGATTACCGCCATGGCAATCGCACGCGATCTGGGCATTATGCAGGAAGGTGACAGCGCTTATACCGGAGCTGAAGTCGAGGCGATGAACGAGGCTCAGTTGAAGGATGCTGTCCGCAATGCGAGCGTTT
Organism: uncultured Muribaculaceae bacterium; assembly: GCA_964644125.1. Lineage (GTDB taxonomy): Bacteria > Bacteroidota > Bacteroidia > Bacteroidales > UBA932 > Cryptobacteroides. Next base: position 8,208 of record CAZXVE010000040.1, on the reverse strand, counting down.
TCGCTAGAGTCTCCCCTGAACATAAGTTAAGGATAGTAAAGGCTTTCAAGGATAACGGCGAGATCGTTGCCATGACCGGTGACGGTGTGAACGACGCCCCTGCGCTTAAACTTGCGGATATCGGTGTGGCGATGGGAATAACGGGCACTGACGTGGCGAAAGAGGCTGCGGATGTGGTGCTTACGGATGACAATTTCGCGACTATCGTGTCTTCCGTGGAGGAAGGCCGACGCATCTACGACAATGTGCTCAAGAGCGTCAAGTTCCTGCTGTCCACCAACTTCGGCGAGGTGATGCTGCTTTTCACGGCAGTGGTTCTCAACCTTCCTTCGCCACTGCTTCCGATTCATATCCTCTGGATCAATCTGGTTTCTGACAGTCTGCCGGCTCTTGCGCTCGGCTTCGACACTGCCGAGGAGGGTATTATGCGGCGCAAGCCAATCGACCCGAAGGAAGGCATAGTTAACCGCCATTTCGCGGTGAATTCGATCCTTCGCGGTCTCCTTATCGCCGGTCTTTCCCTCGCGGCCTACTTCATAGGTATGCAAACCTCCCCTGAGACTGCGATGACTATGGCCTTCGCAGTGGTCGCCCTCTCGCAGATCAGCATCCTTTTCTGCGTCCGCGCCGGTCATAATGCAATCATCCACAACCTCTTCACAAACAAGTACCTATGGGCCGCAGTCATCTTTGTGCTGACCCTGATGCTCGGCGTGCTGCTCATCCCTGCCGCGCAATCCGTCTTCCACGTGGTGCCGCTAAGCGGCATCCACTGGCTTTGGATCGCCGCCTTCTCCATCTTCCCGGCCTTCCTCATCGAAACCCTGAAGTTCATCAATTCACGCACAAATGGCAAACTTGAGAGATGGGCTTCATATTGAAAAAAAAGTTAACTTTGCTCAGTTATGAATTTAAGTTTCGCATGTGCGAAACACCTTATTTCCCGTCGCTAAAGTGACGGAGCAAGTCCCTAAATCCCCCCCCCACCGAGGGAAGGAATTTAGTGAGAGGGTAACGTAAACTGATTATTTCATTGACAATATCCTTCGAACGTGAGATAAGGTACTTCTGCCATATGCATTTAGTTACTTGCGAAAGTTGAATTATGAGAAGAATCCTGCTCTCAATCGCCATTTGCGCGATAGCTGTCTCTCAGCTTTATGCCCAGAGCCGCTTTATGCCAAAGACAGACTTACGGCCTGCCAAGACGGTGTTCCTCTACGTCTCCGAGGCCAATGCGGCCGTGGGTGAAATAGACGACCCCGTGTACGGGAAAGAGGTGGAGGCTTTGGCCCTGACCACTACGGACGGCGGCAACCAAGGTATCACCGAGGAACTGACCGGAGACTTCGGTCAGTTGCAGTGTGTCGGCAAATATGCCCGCTTTGACCTCTACTTCCCCGAAAGGCCCAACGGCCAGATGATAATAATGTGCCCCGGTGGAGGCTACTGGAATATCTTCACATACAGCGAAGGGCTCTACGGGGCTGAGTGGTTCCTGCAGCAGGGCATCACCGTGGCGGTGGCCAAATATCGCCAGCCCGGCGGCCACTGGACCGTGCCGCTTGACGACGTTCAGGAAATAATGCGCTACTGCCGTGCACACGCAGCCGATTGGAGAGTCAGACAGTTGGGAATAGCAGGATTCTCTGCCGGAGGCCATCTGGCCGCCACTGCCAGCACTCTCTACACAGACGCAGCCACACGCCCCGACTTTGCGATACTCTTCTATCCGGTGATATCATTCTGCGACGAGACCCTGGTGCACCGCGACACCCGCACCAACCTTCTGGGCAGCGAGGCCTGGTGGTATGACCGCCGCGGATGCACTGCCGATGAATATCTGCGGCGTACACAACAGTATGCCGCCCTCAAAGAGCGCTACAGCCCCGAAAAGAATATCACCGCGGATACTCCCGAGACCTTCATTGTGCTTGGCATCGGTGACGACGTGGTGCGGCCCGAGAACAGCTTGCGCTATGCGTCAGCCCTGTTGCAATGCGGTGTGAAGTGCGAACTGCAGATTTTCGACAATGCCGGCCACGGCTTCGGATTCTTCCCTCAGGAGGTCGATTTCCTGGACCAGACTGTCCGTTCGGCACTCCTTTCGGACCTCAAACGCTGGCTGGAGCAGATAAACAAATAGCATGAAAAGATTTCTACTGATAATTGCCGCGATTGCAATATCCCTCGGCACTGATGCCAGGAAGGATGGCTACAAGTATTATCCCGCCACCGACCTGCGCCCTGACCGCACTGTTTTCCTTTATGTCCCATCACAGAAAGAGGCCCGTGCGGCACTCAAGTCCATCCCCGACCCGGTGCACGCCAAAAATGCGGAGACCATGGCCCTGACACCCGCAGAGGAGAACGGCTTCTGCGGCCAGGAGCAGATGGTAGACCCAAACGGTGCCACTGTCTGCATCAGCGAGTGGGCACGCTTTGACCTCTACTTCCCAGCCGAATGCAACGGCAAAATGATAATCGTACTCCCCGGTGGAGGTTACAACTGCGTATGCGGCCATATTGAGGGAGTCTATGCCGCCGACTGGCTCAAGGAGCACGGCTATGCTGTGGCGGTGGTCAAATACCGACTGCCGAACGGCCATCCGTCTATTCCCCTTGCCGACGTGCAGGCAGTGATGCGTTACTGCCGCTCGCAACAGCAGGAGTGGGGTGTCACATCGCTCGGTGTGATGGGATTCTCTGCCGGCGGCCACCTTGCCGCCACCGCCTTGACCCTCTACGACGACGTGACCACCAGGCCAGACTTCGGGGTGCTCTTCTATCCGGTGATATATCTTGACGGCCCCTATGCCCACAGCTACTGCACCGGCAAACTGCTGGGCGACGTCAATACACGCCGAAGTGAGAATGCCGCCGCACTGGAGAATGACCTGCTGCGCTACACTCCAGCCAACCTGGTGACAAGGGATACTCCCCCGACATTCATAATCCTCAGCAGCGACGATGCCGAAGTCAATCCACAGAACAGCCTGCTATTCTATGAGAAGTTGCTCAGCTGCGGAGTGAGCGCAGAGCTGCACATGATGCGCCACGGCATCCACGGCTTCGGCTTCGACTACTACAAGTTCAACAGTGACGATGTCCTGTTTGAGGCACGCGACAATATGTTCGACTGCCTTTCCCGGTGGCTCCTTGAGCGATAAAACGGATACTGAAAACCGAAGAAACTATGCAAACTGTTTGTGTTCAATATTATCCATCCCCTTGCGGAAGAATCGTGCTTGGGGCGGTCGAAGAGGAACTTTGTCTTTGCGACTGGAGCGGAATGCCTTGCGCCGAGAAGAATATGCACAGACTAAGAAAGATATTGGGGGCGGAATTCAAGGAAGGAACATCTCCGGTTCTGGAAAAGGCAAAGACAGAACTGGATGAATATTTCGCAGGACGACGCAACTCTTTTGACATTCCTCTGCGCCCGGTTGGAACTCCGTTCCAGATCAGAGTTTGGAATATGCTGCTCGAAATTCCATACGGAGAGACCAAAACCTACAAACAGGTTGCCCTGCTTGTGGATAACCCCAAGGGGGTGCGTGCCGTAGCTCAGGCAATCGGTTCCAATGCTCTCAGCATATTCATCCCCTGCCATCGTGTCATCGGTTCAGACAATTCTCTTACTGGCTTTGCTGGCGGACTTAAGGCCAAAACGATACTGCTCGAAGTGGAGCAAAGTGGAATGTTTATCAAGAATATCAAAGAGGGGATATAATCTTCTTGTATTCAACAGGAGTGACTTTCAGGAACTGACGGGCATACAGGTCCCAGTCATCAAGCATCATCGCCGCAAGCGTGCTTCCGGTGTATTTGTAATGCGCCGAGATCATTGAGTGCAGTTCATCCCTGTCGCTGCCATTTTCCAGAAGGGTGAGCTCGATCATATCCATATTGCAGTAATAATCGAAATCCCCGTCAGGGTCCCAGACATAGGCCACACCTCCGCTCATACCGGCCGCGAAATTGCGGCCCGTCCTGCCGAGCACAGCCACTTTGCCGCTTGTCATATATTCACAGCCGTGGTCTCCGACTCCCTCCACTACTGCAACGGCGCCGCTGTTTCTTACGCAGAAACGCTCGCCGACAGCTCCGTTTATATACATCTCGCCCGAGGTCGCACCATAGCCGACGGTATTGCCGGCAATGATGTTTTCTTCAGCCTTGAAATCGGATTCCGGAGACGGGGTCACTATGATGCGCCCACCGGAAAGGCCCTTGCCCATATAATCATTCGCATCCCCAAGGAGTTTGAATGTCAACCCCTTACAGAGGAAAGCCCCGAAACTCTGCCCTGCCGAACCGGTGAAGTCAACCGAAATGGTTCCGTCCGGAAGGCCGTCAATTCCATAGAGGCCGGTAATCTCTCCGCTGAGCATCGCACCCACGCTGCGGTCAGTGTTTCTGACCGGGACTCCGATGCTCAGTCTGTATTTGGACTGGATGGCAGGTCTGAGCACCTCCATCAGATCCCTGTCCTTTATTCCTTCAAGCTTGTGATCCTGTTCGGAGACCTGTACTCTCGCATTGTCCCTGCAGCTTTCAGGAATGAACAGAACCCTGTCAAGTGAAATTTCATTGGCCTTGGAGCCTTCCGGGTAAGTCCTTTTCCTAAGAAGATCTGCGCGTCCGACTATTTCCTGGATACTTCGGTATCCCATCTCCGCAAGACGTTCCCGTATGCTTCTGGCAAGAAAACGGAAATAGGTGACAATGTCTTCCGGTTTGCCCTTGAAGCGTTTGCGAAGCTCTGGATTCTGGGTTGCAATGCCCATCGGACAGGTATTCCTGTTGCAGCAGCGGCAGACTATGCAACCTTCGGAAACCATCACGGCAGTTCCGAAACCGAATTCCTCAGCGCCCAGCAACGCCATAAACATCACATCCCTGGTGCAGCGGAGACCGCCGTCCACCTGCAGCCTCACCTTCCCTCGGAGATTGTTCATCACCAGCGTCTGCTGAATCTGGGCAAGACCCGTCTCCGCAGGGCCCCCGGCATGCTTGACGCTGCTTGCCGGACTTGCTCCCGTACCGCCGTCAGCCCCGCTGATGAGAATCACATCCGCCTTTGCCTTGGCGACCCCGGCTGCAATTGTTCCCACACCGCTTTCCGACACCAGTTTCACGCTTATCCTGGCCTTCGGATTCACATTCTTCAGGTCAAAGATAAGCTGGGCCAGGTCCTCGATAGAATAGATGTCGTGATGAGGCGGAGGAGAGATCAATGTTATTCCGGGTATCGAATGCCGTGTCCTGGCTATCAGTTCGTCCACCTTGAACCCCGGAAGCTGGCCTCCCTCCCCCGGTTTTGCGCCCTGGGCAACCTTAATCTGGATCTCGTCAGCATTGACAAGATAATAAGTATCCACGCCGAAACGTCCGGAAGCGACCTGCTTTACCGCGCTCCTTGCGCTCGTTCCATCAGGACGCGGAGAATTCCGTTCAGGGGATTCTCCGCCCTCGCCGGTATTGCTCCTGCCGCCGAAACTGTTCATCGCCACGGCAATGGTTTCGTGAGCCTCTTTGCTTATGGCGCCGAACGATATGGCCTCAGCCACGAAGCGTTTCATAATGGACTCTTCCTGTTCTACTTCTTCAAGCGGTATTGAAGTCCTGTCGCTCTCAATTTCCATAAGGTCACGCAGATTCATCGGATGATCGCGGTTCTCCTCCGCCTCGCAGAATCTGGTAAAAGCCCCGAAATCCTTGTTCCGGACGGCCGTCTGAAGCAGTTTGACCATTTCCGGACTCCAGCAATGTCTCTCCCCTCCTTTCCTGCAGGCATAATTTCCGAAATCCTCCAGATGATCCGCAGCGCTGTCCCCAGCCAGATCTTCTTCTGCCATTGAGAAAGCATTGGAATGGGCACGGAGAACATCCCTTGCGACGTCATCTATGGTGATGCCTTCTATCTGGGACAAGCCTCCGCCCATATATTTGTCAAGCAGCGAAGAACTTACGCCCAGGGATTCAAACAATGCCGCACCTCTGTAGCTGCGGATTGTGGATATGCCCATCTTGGACAGGATCTTCAGCATACCTTTGTTGACAGCGGTGATATAGTGGTCCTCGGCCGCCGGATAATCGAGCTGCACAGCCTTTTCCGCCACCAGTTTGTCCAGAATGGCAAATGCCATATAAGGGTTCACGCCGCTCGCTCCGTATCCCACAAGAAGCGCCACGTGCATCACTTCGCAAACCTCACCGGATTCAACGATGATGGCGGTCTGTCCTCTCTTGCGGCAATGTATCAGATGATGGTGCACGGCGGACAATGCAAGAAGGGACGGAATCGGCGCGTGCTCCGCATCCACGGCCTTGTCACTTATGATCAGGTAATTGTAACCTGCATCCACAGCTTTTGCCGCATCTTTGCAAAGTTTGGCAAGGGCTGCCTCAAGGGCCTGTGCTCCTCCGGAAGCCTCAAAAAGCATCGGCAGAGTGATGGTCTTGAAGCCTTTGTATCTAAGATTTCTGAGCGTCTCCATCTCTCCGTTTGTCAGAATCGGCGAAGACAGTTTCACGACCTTGCATAAGTCCGCGGTAGGACTCAGGATATTTCCCTTGACAGCTCCGATGTAACTGGACAATGACATCACGGCTGCCTCTCTGATAGGGTCAATCGGCGGATTCGTTACCTGAGCGAACTTCTGTCTGAAATAGTTGAAAAACCGCTGTGGTTTGTCGGAAAGCACTGCCAGAGGCGTGTCGTCACCCATCGCGTACGTCGGTTCCGAACTGTTCACCGCCATCGGGACCATAATGCGTTCAATGTCCTCCCTGCCGTAGCCGAATGAGTGGAGAAGACGGGAATATTCAGGTACATTGTGCTGAACCTTCCTTCCGCTCTTTATGTTCTTCAATATTATTCTTCCGGAATGCAGCCAGTCACCATAAGGATGCTCAGCCGCCAGTGCAGCCTTGACGGTGTCATTGTCAATGATTTTCCCCTTCTTGGTGTCCACCATCAGGATTTTCCCGGGCTTGAGTCTTCCCTTGGAAGCAATTTCCGATGCCGGCACATCACACACACCTGTCTCTGAAGCCATTACAAGAAGTCCGCTCTTGGTAATGAAATAGCGGCAGGGTCTGAGTCCGTTTCTGTCGAGCATACCTCCGGCGTACCGTCCGTCGGAGAAAAGTATGGCGGCAGGACCGTCCCACGGCTCCATGAATATGGAATGATATTCATAGAAGCTCTTCAGGCTCTGTCTCAAAGGATTGCCTTCGCGGTAGCTTTCCGGAATCAGCATTGACAGGGAGTGCGGAATGTCCATTCCCGCACGCACGAAGAATTCGAGCACATTGTCGAAGGATGCGCTGTCGCTCATTCCCGGCTGGATTATAGGACTTACATTTTCGCTTATGCTGCCGAGAGCCGGCGCCTTCAGGACTGACTCCCTGGTCTTTATCCACAGCCTGTTTCCTCGTATGGTGTTGATTTCGCCGTTGTGCCCGATCATCCTGAACGGCTGTGCCAGGGCCCAGGTAGGGAATGTATTGGTCGAGAAACGGGAATGTACGAGAGCGATCGCGCTCGTGAAATATTTGTTGGTAAGATCCGGAAAATATTGTCTGAGTTGCATCGTGGACAACATTCCTTTGTACACGACCGTAGTCGTGGAGAGGCTGGCCACATAGCAGTTCACTTTGTTCCCGATTGAAGAGTCCAGGACCTTCCTCTCGATACTCTTGCGGACAAGATACAATTTGTCTTCCAGGGTTTTCCTGTCATCGCAGCCGGTTATGAAAATCTGCAGGATTTCAGGTTCAGTGGCAAGCGCGTCCGCCCCAAGTATTTCACTGTTGACGGGAACTTCACGGATATGCATGATTTCCAGTCCGTGGGCTTCCACTGACTCTTCGATTATTTCCCTGAATCTTGCATTGTCGGACTTCTCCTTGGGCAGAAATACCATCCCGACTCCGTAACGGCCCTTTTCAGGCACAGGGATTCCGTTGAGAAGAATGAACTCGTGCGGTATCTGCACCATAATGCCGGAACCGTCCCCGGTTTTCTGGTCTCCTCCCTCGGCTCCTCTGTGAGCCATATTTTCCAGGACCGTGAGTCCTTTCTCAATGATATCGTGATATTTGCTCCCGCTAATGTTCACCACAAGCCCGACACCGCAGGCATCGTGTTCAAATTCCGGGGAGTATAAGCCTTTGTCAAGTCCGTTCATAATGTGTTTT
>CAZXVE010000039.1:0-11100 GCA_964644125.1 uncultured Muribaculaceae bacterium | reverse complement strand
TGGAACCGCTTCCAGGCTGGCCGCTTCCCGATGTGGTCATCACGCCGGACATCTGCCCGTCCAGCATTCTTGAAACGTCGGCGACGGGTCTGTCACGCAGTTTGTCGCCTCTTATGGTTTCTGCGGAACCGGTGAATGATTCTTTGGAAGCAGTGCCGTAGGCCACTACAAGAACATCCTCAAGCACGTTGACGTCAGCGGCCATTGCGATGTTGATCAAGGCACGTCCGTTAACTCCGATGGTCTGCTCCTGCATTCCAAGGCATGAGAACACCAGTGTCGCATCCGAAGGAACTGAGATTGAATATTTACCATCCAGATCAGTGATTGAATATCCTGTTCCTCCTTTTTCCAGAACCGCAACTCCAGGCAGCGGGGCATTATTAAGAATATCAGTCACCTGACCGGTGACTGATATTCTCTGCGCGGAAAGTGACTGTACTGCTGCAAACAGCGTCACCAACGTAAGCAGAATCTGTTTTGTTCTCATATTATTCTTTTATGCATCGTGTGGCTGCTCCATGCGAACGGTTGAGTTCGGCTTCGCTGGCAGGATTGCCCCACGCCAGACTCTCATAACGCACGGTGTTGGAACTGTTGGTGCGAGTGTTATAGTACCCGCTTCCTCCAACGCTCTGGAGCGTTCCCTGATTCGGGTCAATCTTGCCCACCAGCGGGAACCAGTATTCCTTGCCTGACTTAGTCTTGTAACGGAATCCTATGCACTTGTCATAATCCTGATACCATGGATAAGACTCGTCGTAGGCTCCATCATCGTTCAACTTGCCCTCTTTCTTGTACTCATTGCGGAAGCCCCATCCGTCTCCGGCGGCAGGCATCCACCATCCCTCGGGACAAGGATCGTAGATGGATTTGGCATTGGTCTTGCCACCCCACAGGTCATTGTCCTGAAGAGCGGCCTTGTTGGTAAGCCAGTCCACAACCGGCCATGAACTTGCCGGAGCACCGTAGAACACGTCCGGGTTCTCGATCGCCAGCTGGAGATTTGTGCTGGTGTTGTCATTGTAGGTCGGTCTTTCTTCAGCTTTAATGTAGACCTGCTTCCCGTTTATGTCATAGATGCGTTTCTGAACCTGAGACTCCACGTCATCCGCTCCAGGGAACGGATCCTTTCGGCCCCACTGGTACATGAGTCCGAGTGATTCTTTGCTGTACTTTTCTGCACTCAAGGCGCCGAGGTTGCGGTCCATGTATTTGTAAGTGATTCCGTTGGCATCGGTCCATTCAAAGATGTCGGCTTCAGGGTCGTAGTCTGTCACCCAGACATGCCAGCTCCATACGATGTTTTCTCCGTCACGCGCAGCGACCACGGCATTGCCTTCTTTTCCGTCGGCAACCTTGACCACTACAACCCCTTCGCTTCCGTTGCCGGAAACCGAGCTGACAAGTCCGATTTCATCCTGCCATACAAGCGCTGCGTTGTCAAATTCAAGCGCCGTTGTCGAGTTGCCCTTTACAGCCTTGATGGTCAAAGTACTGCCTGGCTTTACTATGTGGCAGTTGGCGGCTCCGGCGGTAGTCGTTATTTCGACGAGAGCGATTGAACCGGAATATTCAACTTTACGCGCATGGTCATCGTTAGCCGTGATTCTGATGTCGAGTTGCTGGCCGATTGACGCTGGAGCATTGTATTTTACTTTAATGATATCGTCGCTTACGGACACTTCCGTGCTCCAACCTGAGGTCACTTCGACAACAGGGTCTCCGGAAATCTTAGCTGGAGAGAGATTTTCAACTCTGTAGGAGAGGGTGAAAGACCCTCCTGACTTGACCGCCATTGATGACGGTTCTCCGAGAGCTGTGATGGAGAGCGGTTCCGAAGTCTTCACGGTGACTGAGATGCTCTTTGTAAGGCTGCGGTTGTGAGTGTCGCTTGCGGTAAGTGACACCTTGACCGTTGTCGCTTCGGTGATCACTTCAGGAGCAGTCAGCTTGATGATTCCCTGATAATTGACATAGTCCACCTTTCCAAGTGAGCAGGCATAGTCGCTGTTGTCAACGGAAGGCACAAGGTCAAGCGTGGCACCCTCTGAACCGGTAATCGTGAAAGGAATATCAAGTGTCTCTCCCGGTCCCACTGTCGGGGCACTCGTGTCAAAGAATATTCCGAGATCACCGTACTCCTTGTCACCCTTGTCATCTCCTCCTTCGTCCGGATTTTCAGTGGAACTTCCTCCGTTGCCGATCACTGAGACATCCACGAATCTCGTAAGTTTTCTGTTGTGCGAGTCGGAAACTTTGAGAAAAACCTGGGCCTCAAGATCATTTGAGATTGTCTTTGAAGCGCTTATCCTGATGACTCCTTGGTCATTCGCATAGTCCACCTCTCTCAGTTTGCACGTCAGCTTGCTGTTGTCCGAGGATGGCTCGAAATCAAGTGCCGCACCCTCCGATCCTGTGACAGTGAACGGAATGTCGATGCTTTCTCCTGCGTTGAGTACGACTTCTTCCGAGTCGAAGAGGATGTTGAGCTCACCGTAGGAATCCTGTAACTCATTATAGGTGCAGCCGACCACAGCCGCTGCACCTATAACCATGAATGATATCGTTTTAAGAAAGTTTTTCATCTGATTCAGATAATATTTTGTGAGTTATTCCTTTACGCAGCGTGTTGGGAGCGCATAGTTCAGAGTGAAACTGCCTCTTGTCAGAGCATCGACTTTGATGGCGGAGATGTCATCATAGTTTCCGCTGCCGGATGTATTGACCTTGAACGCGCTTCCTCTGAAATAGTAGGAGTCCGGGGTGTCGGTATAGTTCGGATCGATGTCCGAGCACCATACCACAGCTCTTGGAAGCGGTTTTCCGATGCAGTTGGCAAAAGAGAAGGTAGTGGAGTTGGAGTTGATCTCACCGGTCACGGTGAATCTCAAACCGTCATAGACGCATCCTCTGAACTGGACTTTCTTCTTGTTGCCGGCTACATACTTCTCATAGGTACCGATGGCGGACTGATCGAAAGTTTCGTAGTCGGAGTCCCAAAGTTCCTGAACGTTCGTTGCAGCTTTGACGGCAGTCCATGCTTCTGCGCTGGCTACCTTGTAGCCGGCTGGGCAAGGATCGTACATGCTCTTGTTGCCTCCGTTCTCCCAAAGGGCCTTGAAGTTGTCGGCTCCGAAAGTTGTTGCGTCAGTGGTGATCCAGCTGTAGCCGTGCTTGCATCCGCTGAAGTATTTGTTGTTGTAGAAAACGGTAGGGTTCTTTATGGTGTTCTCAAGGTTGTTGGCCTCGGTGTTGTTGACGATGGTGATTGCTACTTCAGCACCGGAAGCATCGTAGACCGGTCTGGTCGCATATTCTCCGAAGTGGATTCCCGGGAACGGATCCTTGCGCCCGTACTGATAGACGAGTCCGACGGACAGTTCGCTCTTCTCATCAAGATTCATGGCTCCGATGTTGCGGTCCATGAATGTGAAATTTCCGACAGTGACGTTCTTCGGCGCATCGGCGATGACCCAGAAGAGCCAGCTCCACACTACATTTCCGGAGGCATCAAGTCCGTTGATGACTGCGTTGCCTTCCTTGCCTGCCGTAAAATGAACGATGGCATCTGCATCATTTACCTGAGCGACATCTGCAAAAAGACCTTCCGCATCCTGCCATGCGAGGGCGAGGGACACTGCGCCGGCCTTCTCTCCACTGTTCCCCTTAAGGGTAGGGAACTGGGCATAGGCACCCGGAGCCACGATGAAGCAGTTCGCCGGATCGGAAAGCTTGACATATCCTTCGATCACCGAAGGGGTGACATTGATGGTTTCGGATGATGTCCTGCTGTTGGCAGCATCGCTGAAAGTTACGTTGACCTCGAATGGCGTTCCGTCAAGAATCATCTCAGGAGCGGTGATGGTGATGGCTCCGTCTTCATTACCAGAATTGAGGGCATAGCTGATTGCATAGTCTTCCGCCGCATTGTCTGTGACGTTGACTGAAATGTCATTTCCGCGGACATCATTCAGAGTGAAATCAATCTTGACAGTCTCACCTGAAGAGATGGTTACGGACTTGCCGTCAAGGGCTGGAAATTGAGGGTTCAGTTCCTCGTAGGCCTTTTCGCACGACACGAAAGAAGCGGCAATCGCAACTGCCGCGACGCTTTTGAAAATCTGTTTCATTAGTTCGTTTTATATTTTTGTGTTCCAAAGAAAGGGAATCATTTTCAAAAATCCAATTTTTTTCTTGAGAATATTGACCTTGAACGTTTTATGAATTATTGTACAACGATGCCCATCCCATTTTGAAACCGGAAATAACAGACTGAGTTTCGGTAATAATCTCATTAAATGACTATCTTTGCATCGGAAGCGGGATTCTTGTGCGATGAATCCCGGTCCGAGTGATAAACAATCAAGGAATATGATCAAGTCCATGACCGGTTACGGCAAGGCTGAGGCCGTCCTGGAGACAGGAAAACTCACCATCGAGATAAAAACGCTCAACGGCAAGAACTCCGATGCCAACATAAAGTCCTCCCTCCTTCCAAAGGATAAGGAGCTTCTGGTCCGCAGGAAGATTACAGATTCTCTTGTGCGCGGCACAATCGACTTTTACATCACATGGGAGCCTAAGGCCGGAGGAATGGCGAAGCAGATAAACAAGGAACTTTTAAGGGAATATTACGACCAGCTGATGGATTTCGGCTCATCTCTCCCGACCTTCGATTCTCAGGCTTTCAATCCGAACACGATGCTGGCTTCCATTCTGCGCTTTCCCGACGTGCTTGACAATTCGCGTCAGGATGTAATCACCGAGGAAAACTGGCCGGTCGTGGAAAAGGCGATCGATGAGGCCTTGTCGGCGGTGAATGACTACCGGGTGCGCGAGGGCGAGGCCCTTTACAAGGATGTCGTCTCAAGGGTCGGGAATATTCTTGATCTTGAAAACCAGGTGGAAGGTTTCGAGAAGGAAAGAATCGATGCCGTGAGGGAGAAATTGATGAAGAATCTCGAGGCGCTTCAGCAGAAAGTGGATCCTTCCCGCTTTGAACAGGAGATGATTTTCTATCTTGAGAAACTGGACATCAACGAAGAAAAAGTCCGTCTCCGCCAGCACTGCAAGTATTTTATGGATACTATTGATGGAGAGGAATATCCTGGGCGCAAACTCGGATTCATCATTCAGGAGATGGGACGCGAGATCAACACTACCGGTTCCAAGGCCAACCATTCCGGCATTCAGAAGGCTGTTGTCAAGATGAAGGATGAGTTGGAAAAGATCCGTGAACAGTCTATGAATATTCTGTAAGGCAGGATATTCTTGGACAGTCATTTTTTATTCTTCGGGAAGTTTCCGGGAGAGTTGAGGAGGGATTATTGACTCCGGCCCTGTCTTCCGGCTTCCGGTTTTGATTCTGGCTTGAGACTTCCTTGGCGTGAGGCCGAGTTTCTCAAGTTTCTGGATTTTCCTGACGACGCTCTGATTGGATTCGGTCAGTTTCTCCGTGGATTTCCGATAAGCTGCCTGAGCCTTGTCCAGCGAATCGCCGATGGCGACATAGTTCTCCATCCACCCGCTTAACTGTCCCATCAGTTCCCCCGCAGCCTTGTAGACATCCGCTATGTTCTTCTCCTGATCGGCCTGCTTCCACGCCATCTGTATCATGTTCAAGACAATAATCAAAGTCATCTGGCTGACGATCAGTACATTGTTGTCCTTGGCCACCTGCCAGAGCATCGCATCTTCCTCCAGCATAAGCCTGAAAGCCCCCTCAATCGGAATGAACATCAGGTTATAGTTCACTTTCCGCCGCCCTTCAGGAAGATATGAGGCGTAGTCCTTGGCTTTAAGTTCGTCCACATGCCTGCGCACGCTTTCTGCATGAGCCTTTGCGAACCGGATGCGGTCCTCGACCGTTTCTGCGCTGATGTATTTCTTGTAGTCATTCAGGCTGACTTTGGAGTCGATGATGACGGTCGTGTCATCCGGGTAGAACACCATGACATCCGGTATCATGGTGCCGCCGTCCTCGTTCTTGATTTCATGCCCGTCGTTGTCCGTCATTACGTTCTGGGTGACAAAGTGTACGCCTTCCACCAGCCCTGCATTCTTCAGCACATTGGTCAGAAGCATCTCCCCGAAGTCACCCTGAACCTTCGAATATCCCGTCAGAGCATTCGCCAGGTTCCTGGCTTCATCGCTTACTGCCTGCGACCGCTCCATCACATTATGAATATGTTCCTTCAGTTGCGCGCTCTGTTCCACGGACTCCTTTCTGGATTCCTGAACGGCTTTGCCCAGTTCGACGAACTTTTCCTGGACTGGTTTCATGAGTTCGGAGATGGATTCGGCACTCTGCCTCCTGAATTCCGAACTGTTTTCCGCCGAAAGGATTTTGAATGCATCCTTCATGCTCTGCAGATCCTTCTCACGAAGCTCTTTCTGTTCGGCAAGTTCTCTGTCCCGGATTTCCTTCTGCTCTGCCAGATCCTTTTCCCTCCGTTCCCGTAGCGCGGCCAGCTCCGTTTCGTGTTTTTTTTCAAGTCTGGCATCATATTCCTCTTTGGTCTTGAGCGTGATTTCAAGAGCGTTTTTCTTGATGATGACAGTTGTAAGAATGGTCAGAGCCGTCACCAGCGCGATTGAAAGGATGATTATTATTGTGAGTTCCATAGCTGAATCTGGATGAGTTTGCCACCGGCCGGATGCAAGAATGTGGTCGGCGGATGCAATTATAAGAAAAAAATCATATATTCGTAGAAATCACGATTGAGAACATTTTGTCTTTCCGGCATGCAAGATTTTCTTCCCACGGGATTTCATAACCGTGGATAGGCAGATGGAGTTATAGTCTGTACTGTTTTGGGGAGTGTCCCGAAAGGGCCGGGAAAAATGGTCGGGTCTGGAAAAGAAGAGCAACTATGGTCAAAATGAAAAAAATTCTGTTAGTCGTCATGTCATGTCTGGCATGGTCGCTGTGCTTTGCCGGAAGAACGGATCTGGTTATTAATTCCGGATGGCTGTTCCATTACGGACAATTGGAGAACAACGGGACCGACGAATGGAGGAAGGTCGATCTGCCCCATACTTGGAATGCAGAAGACGCTTTCGATGACACTCCCGGATACTATCGCGGGGAGGGCTGGTACCGATATGTTTTCACCGCAGACAGAAAATGGGAGGGAAAGACGGTTGTAATCAAGTTTGAAGGCGTCAACCAAGTGTCGGACCTCTATGTCAATGGGCAGCATCTCGGTACTCATCGTGGAGGCTACACGGCATTTTCATATGACATCTCGTCGCGGTTGAAGTTCGGGGACAGGAATGTTATTCTTGTAAGGGCGGACAATGCCTATTCAGAGGATGTGCCGCCGTTGAACGCCGATTTTACCTTTTATGGAGGCATTTACAGAAATGTCCATCTTATTGTGACCGAACCGGTTCATTTTGATCTGGACAATCTTGCCTCTGATGGGGTTTTTGTGGATTCGTTCAACATCACAAAGGAACATGCGGACATTTCCGTGCGCGGTTCCGTATGGATCTCTGAATCCGATAAGATGAAGTTGACGATTACTGCTGATGTCGTTGACAGGAAAGGCGATGTCGTGGCAAATGGTAAGCTGGCGGTTGATTCCAAATCGAAGGGAACGGTTCCATTTCATCTTTCCGGAATCGGGCTCACGATGCCGCATCTGTGGTCTCCTGAATCTCCTTATCTGTACACGGTCAGGGTTTCCGTCAAGTCCAAGAAGGGAGAGATCTTTGATCAGGTGTCCTTGCCTTTGGGAATCAGGTGGTACAGTTTTGACGGAGAGGGCTTCTATCTGAACGGTCAGAAATACAGCCTTGACGGAGTATGCCGTCATCAGGACATCAGTGGAAAAGGCAATGCGTTGACAGATGGAGAACAGAGGAAGGACTTCGAGAAGATCAAGTCGCTTGGCTTCAATTTTGTCCGTCTGGCGCACTATCCGCAGGCACAGGAAGTTTACCGGGCTTGTGATGAACTTGGGCTCCTGGTCTGGTCTGAGATTCCTGTAGTCAATATGATCACTCCGTCGGAAGCATTCAGGGACAATGCCATGACGATGCAGCGTGAGCAGATACGGCAAACTTGCAACCATCCTTCAGTTATAATCTATGGGTATATGAACGAGGTGCTGATAAAGGCGTTGTCCAACAGAAAACTCCCGAAAGACTCTCTTGACAGGATCTGTCGGAACACTTGCGATCTGGCCCGGGAACTGCAAAGGGTGACCAAGGAAGAAGCCCCTGAAAGATATACGGCCATGGCCATTCATCATCATCATGGTTATAATGATTGCGGCATAACGGAGATCCCGGACATCGTGGGCTACAATCTTTATTTCGGCTGGTATTATGACGATCTTGAAGGTTTGACACGATATCTTCAGAAAGAGCATGAAAAATATCCTGACAGGCCTATCATCGTGTCTGAATACGGAGCCGGATCGGACATCAGAAATCATGCTCAGAATCCCCGGTCGTGGGATTTCTCTGAAGAATACTATCTGGTTTACACCCAGTCTTACCTGAAACAGTTCAAAGATCTGGACTTTCTTGCAGGTCATGCGGCTTGGGCTTTCGCTGATTTCGGTTCGGAATCAAGAGGTGATGCCATTCCTTTTGTGAATCAAAAGGGTCTGATGACCTATGACAGGAAGGAAAAAAGTGTCGCAAAACTATATGCTGCCAACTACAACCCTGCTCCATTGCTGGAGTTCGCCGACAATGACTACAGGGAAAGAGTCCTGACCGGGAATGCTTGCAGACAAACCATATTCATTATAGGGAACGGCGAGTCTGTGACCCTGCTCGCTGAAGGAGAAAAAGTCGGCAAAACGGATTTCTTGAATGGCCTGGCATCCTTTGACGTGGAAATGAAGGATGGGTTGAACCATCTGGTCGCCGTTGATGAACGTGGCATGTCCACAGAACTTGATATAAACGTCCGGGTCATTCCTGCGGACCTGTACAACAGTTGGGACGGGAGACCGATAGCCGTCAATGTCGGTGCATACCAGTCCTATGTCATGTCCGGCAGCAACATGATTTATATTCCAGACCAGCTGTATGTTCCTGGCAACTGGGGACGGATCGGCGGTGCTCCGAGGGAAAAGTTTGACCGTCAGCACAAGGTCGGCATATCCAACAATATAATCAACTGTGATGACAATCCGATGTTCCAGACTTTCTGTGAGGGGCTGGAAGCCTATCGGTTTGATGTTTCTGACGGTGAGTATAAAGTGACCCTTCATTTTATTGAGCCGGACAAACCCGGCCGTACGGAACCTCTTGTCTATAACCTGTCTTCAGAAGATTCTGGTGAGGTGAATGTCGGCAAACGGGTGTTCTCCATTCTTGCCAATGGGGAGGAAGTCGTTTCCCAGTTGGATCTGGCAAGAGATTATGGGCATCAGACTGCAGTTACCTTTGCTTTTGATGTTCAGGCGAGAAACGGGAAAGGTGTGGTTGTCTCTTTCGTGCCCGAAGCAGGCAATACCGTTCTTTCCGGAATAGTGATAGAGCGCTTGTGGCGATGATGCCGTATGTGCAAGGTTTCTGTCATGAAAATGCCGCTATGCGTTTGGAATCTTGAAAACAATTAATGCAATATAAGAATGAGTTTACACAGGACGATTTTGGTTCTGGCAGGCTTTCTGGCCTTCAGTACTGCAGCTTCCTCCCAGAGGGATTTCAAAAAGCACGAACTCAGTGTCGGATTTTCGCCATTTCCGACAGACATCTTCACCTCGCATGATTTATGGTTTGTGAACTATTCCGGAGTCCTTGAAGATCTGTACGGAGAGAGGATTGGTGATGAGAAAACAATCCCGCTGTTTTCGGTTTCCTACAATCACTTCTACAAAAGGTGGTTTTCTCTCGATACAAGGCTCTCGCTTTCCGGCAATTACCAAAATGTTTATTCCGGCATTGACTCCAAGTTGGACCACAGGGACTTCAATCCTTGCGTGTTCGCTACGGTGATGGCACAGTTTACTTACCTCAATCGTGACTGGGTACGGTTGTATTCTTCAATCGGGGCCGGATTGCTGTTGTACGACTATCTTGGCATTTCGCTGCATGCGACATTGTTCGGAATCTCCGTAGGAAAGAGTGTATTCGGTTTCGCTGAATGCGGATTAGGGGCAGAGTATCTCCTTCTTCATGCCGGAATCGGCTACAGATTTTAGATGCCGTTCTGAACTTATTGTTTAACTGTTTAATATTCATGAATATGAGAAGAATTATCATATGCTTTCTGGCTGTCGCCGCTGTCGCAGGTTCCTGCAAGAAGGATGACAATCTTCCGAAGGTTGAAGACAAACTTGAATCGGCAGCCCGGACCATCCTTTCCAACACGGTCTATCCATCTGTTGATTTGCTTGATTTCTGCCTTGATTTCCAGCAGTACCTTGACGCTCCTGCTGATGACAAGATTCTGGAAAAATATCAGGCTATCCGCAAGTCCGTGAGCAAGACCGGAGATTATTCCTACGTAGTGACATCATATGACAACATTCCGTCATATGGCAAGTTCACCACCAATGGCGCGCCCATCGATGAAGAAGGCGGGAAGATGGTCTTTGATGACATCAACTACACTGTGGCCTGCATCGGCAAGGGAGAGTGGCAGATCATGTTATCCGGCCCTACGGACTACACCAATGAGTTGTACGGTTACTACCTTTACAGAAGCGACGACCGGTACGACTTCACTCTTACCTACAGGAAAACATCAGCTGAGGAAAATGTCGGGACTCTCGAACTCGAAGGAACTTTACTGAGCAATGACGATAAAACCTCCGGCTACACTGCCAAGTACCGGACTCTGGGAGATTTCAAACAATTGGGCTACGGATCGTTCTCCGGAGCGTTCAGGATTGAGACCTTCGACGCTTCCGGCAAACCTCTCCACGACTATACCCTGAATCTGTAGTCGTGGCGGGTAACTGATTGGCTCCTAAATAAATAAGCGATGGTCTGGTACGGATTTCCGCACCAGACCATCGCTTATTTTCAAGATTATTAGAAAGTTATCTGCCACGGCTGCGCTTATATTTTTATTTGCCGCATTGGGAAAAATGGAGTAATTTTGAAGTCTTGAATTTTTCGTCTTCA
>CAZXVE010000038.1:0-11126 GCA_964644125.1 uncultured Muribaculaceae bacterium | reverse complement strand
TATGTCCGCGGCGGAAGGGGCCGCGCTTGTGGTTTCGTCCTCAGGCAGGAGTTCGTGCTTGCTGAAATGAAGCATGGAAGCGACCATCGAGGAAGGCCACTGGCGCACTTTGATGTTGAGTCTGGTGACGCAGTCGTTGTAGACCATCCTGCTCAGACGGACGTTCTCCTCGTAGGAAGAGATATTGGACATCGTCTCGCGGAAGACACCGTCAGCCTTAAGCTGAGGATACTGTTCCGCCACCGCGTTTATGCGGGCAAGAACCTGACCGGCGGCCTTGTCGGCTTCGGCAAGCTGTTCGGGCGAGGTGACATTCCCCTTGCGGGATGCTATTACATCGGTCAGCGTGTCATGCTCGTAGGTAGTGTACTGCTTCGTCATCTCGAAAAGATTCACAAGAGCGTCCCAACGGGATTTCGTCTGCACTGAAATCTGGCTGAAAGCGTTGTTCATTTTCTCTTCAAGATTTACAAACTCTCTTTGGGTAAAGAAAGTATAGACAAATGCGACCACTGCAAGGCCGACGATGATTAAAATTGCTGATGACATATAGGTTTGAATTTAAAATGGGATTCCTGTCAGCTCTGCCGGTAGGCTGTGTCTCTTGTGGCCATAGCCGTTCTCAAAATGGAACGCGGACTTCGGCTCAGCCTACAACCCAGACGAGAACATGGTTGTCGAAGGTCATGTATTCAAGTTCGAATTCCTCTTCATAGCCGTCTTTGTGAATGAAGGTCGCATCAAGCTCTCCTTCTCCCTTCGGTCGGAAATGCTCCACTTCTATCTGTTCGGCGAAATTAACCCTGTAGGCGGAAAGTCTTTTGAATATGGCTTCCTTGGCGCACCAGTAGATGGCAAGCTGCTCATTCCTCTTTTCGTCGTCAAGATCCTCGAGCTCATCCTCCGAGAGAGCCTTGCGCTCCACCGCGGAAAAGTCTCTGGACATGGATTCGATGTCGATGCCGACATCTTCGTTGTCGTTGAGGATCACGGCGACATACTTGTCAGTGTGGGTTATGCTGAGGTTGGTGACGCTGTTCTCAAGGTAAGGCTTGCCGTTGTCGTGGTGGCTCAGGTAGACCTTCTCTCCGAACAGTTCGCAAAGAAGAGCCCTGACTGCCAGCCTTTGTTTGCGGAGTGATTCATTGCTGATGAAGGAAATTTCTTCCATTTCATCGGTCGGAACTGAAGCCAGCTCCCGTAGTTCCTCCTCGGTCTCGGTTATTTGCCAGACCCCGATCAGGGATTTGGATTCTTCCAACTCTTTTTTCAGATATAGTGCCATAGATTTTAGAATTCAGACAATACGATAAATGCCCCCGGCTCCATGATGGAGAGGGCTCTCAAGGATTTAATATCATGATATATGATACACGGCAACGGATCTTCCGATCGGGGATCCGCTTTTGACTTTCCGTCTGTCAGAACAGAACTGGGAGGTTCCATAAAATGCTTGTTTCGATACTTAATCTTCGCGAATATAATGATTTTTTGAATTAGAAAGAAAATACGATGGAATTTGTTGGCGGAAATTGTTATCTTCGCGTCACTATTTTGAGAATGATAATTTTAACATAAAATTTTTTCAACAATGGGATTTTTGACAAATGAAAAGCTGGTCATCGTCGGCGCCGCCGGCATGATCGGATCGAACATGGCTCAGACAGCCATGATGCTCAAACTTACTCCTAACCTTTGCCTCTACGATGTTTACGAGCCGGGCCTCAAGGGAGTTGTAGCCGAAATGGCACACTGCGCTTTCGACGGCGCCAACATCACCTGGACAACCGACCCTGCAGTCGCCTTCAAGGACGCCAAGTACATCATCTCCTCAGGCGGAGCGCCTCGCAAGGAGGGTATGACCCGTGAGGACCTCCTCAAGGGCAACTGCCAGATCGCCGAGGATTTCGGTAAGAACGTCAAGAAGTACTGCCCTGATGTGAAGCATGTTGTCGTCATCTTCAATCCTGCGGACCTCACCGGACTCGTAGTTCTTCTCCACTCCGGTCTGAAGCCTTCGCAGGTCACCACTCTCGCGGCTCTGGATTCCACCCGTCTGCAGACTGAGCTCGCCGCCGAATTCGGCGTTCCTCAGTACAAGGTCACCGGCGCCCACACCTACGGCGGACACGGCGAGGCTATGGCTGTCTTCGCTTCCAAGGTGAAGATCGACGGCAAGCCGCTTTCCGAAATGAATCTTTCCGCCGAGAGGTTCGAGGCCGTCAAGCACGCCACGATCCAGGGCGGTTCCAACATCATCAAGCTCCGCGGCCGCAGCTCATTCCAGAGCCCTGCCTACAACGCCGTGAAGATGATTGAGGCAGCCATGGGCGGTGAGGAGTTCACCTGGCCTGCAGGTACCTACGTCAACAACGCAGAGTACAAGAACGTGATGATGGCCATGCCTACTGTCATCAACGCCAAAGGTGTAAGTTTTGTCAATCCTGAAGGAACAGAGGAAGAGATGGCAGCCCTCAAGGCTTCCTACGAGCACCTCTGCAAGATGCGTGACGAGATCATCACCCTGGGTATCATCCCTGAAGTGAAGGACTGGAAGAGCGCCAACGAGAATCTCTAGTCTTTACTTGAATATGATGAATCCGGCCCGGACAATGTTGTCCGGGCCTTTTTTGTTGAGTAAGACAGAAGGTTTCTTGAACATTCGGGTAAAAGTGTTACATTTGCGCAAATGAGAATCAAGGAATGCATAGTATGGCTTTGGCGCGTATCCGGACAGTATCGTCTGCGCATTCTGTGTGCAGGTTTGCTGGGCATTCTGCGTGTTTCAGTCTCCCTGTTTTTCATTTATGTGTGCAAGGGACTGATTGACAATGCTACCGGACAAGCTGACGGCAATCTGAAATTGCTGGTCGCCTTGATGCTGGCATGTCTTGTCGTAAGGCCGCTTCTGTCCACGGCGACCGAAAGGCTTTGCAGGATGACCGAGGTCAGACTTACCAACGGTCTGCGCCAGTATCTCTTCGGGCATATGATGACAAGTCTGTGGGATGGCAGTGAGTCACGCCATTCCGGCGACATTCTCAACAGGATTATCGATGATGTTCCCAATGTCTCCAACGTTCTGTGCCGGGGCATTCCTTCGGTCATGATAACCACTTTTCAATTGATCGGCGCATTGTACGTTCTTTCGGAAATGGACGTCCGGCTGGCCTTGGTCCTGCTTTTCATCATGCCGGTGGCATTGCTCCTGAGCAAGAGCTATGTGCGTAGGATGAGGTCGCTTAACCGTGACATACGTTCAACGGAGAGTTCTGTTCAGGAACACATTCAGGAAAGTGTTCAGAACATCCTTCTGCTCCGTTCCCTGGAGTACACTCCATATTCCCTGTCAAAACTAGGGTCCTTGCAGTCGGGATTGTTTCGGGATGTGAGGCATTACACTGATTTCGCCTTGTTTTCCCGTCTCATGATTCAGATAGGGTTTTCGGCCGGCTATGCAACGGCTTTTCTTTGGGGCATCTTCGGAATCAAAAGCGGAGCTGTGACATTCGGTACAATGACGGCATTCCTTCAACTCGTTGCACAGATACAGAACCCCATGATTGAATTGAGCCGCCAGGTCCCGTCTTTCATCCGGGTGACCACGGCTGCGGAAAGGCTGGCTGATTTGTCTGGCACAAAGTCAGAGCAATCGGGAACTCCTATAAAGCTCTCCGGGAAGACGGGAATCCGTATCAGCCACCTGACATATTCCTACCCCGGCGACCGGAGGAGGATATTCGATGATTTTTCACATGACTTCACTCCTGGAAGCCTGACAGCAATCGTCGGGGAGACTGGTATAGGCAAGACAACTCTGATGCGGCTGATTCTTGCACTGGTTGCACCTGACAGCGGCGATGTCGTATTTTATGACAGCACCGGCAAGGAAGCTGAGGCTTCTCCTTCAACGCGGTGCAATCTGTCATATGTCCCTCAGGGCAACACCCTGTTCAGCGGAACTGTCCGCGACAACCTGCGGATGGGGAATCCTGACGCCTCGGATGAAGAATATGCCCGAGCGCTTCATACGGCCGCGGCGGATTTCGTCATGGAACTGCCGGACGGCCTTGACACTAAATGCGGAGAGCATGGGGCCGGGTTCAGCGAAGGTCAGGCTCAAAGAATCGCGATTGCAAGAGGTCTGCTTCGACCGGGCGGAATACTTCTGCTTGACGAACCGTCGTCGTCACTGGATGCAGAGACGGAGGAGGCCATGCTGAAGAGACTCTCTGCGGGAGTGAAAGACAAGACCCTTATCTTGATTACCCACAGGGAGGAAACGGCTTCTTTCTGTACTTCTGTGCTCAGAATCAAAGCGCCTTCTGAGAATCATGCCTGAAGAACAGCAGTTTCCATACTCCAAGAAGAATCCTGCGGAAAGGGACCATGGTCTTCCACATGCTGACCTTCAGACGGTAGCATTTTGAACTTACGTCGATGATGCGCTGCTGTCCTTTTTTCTGTACGGACACGACACGCCCGTAGATTCCTTCACGTCCGCAGTGCTCCTTGGCATGGAGAATCCCGTCCCCCTGGATTACGGCTGTCCCATCCTTGTCGAAAGACAATATCCGGTGCAGCAGGTAGCGGTTGCCTGTCCGGAAAAGTACGGCGTCTCCTATGTTGGCTTTCCTGCGGACCACCCCTTCCGGCGAGGCTTGCTCAATTCCTTCCAGAACGACCTGGTCCTCGTCTCCCACGATGAAAGGCAGCATGCTTGTCCCTTTGACGGGAATCGTCACTTTGCTGCCTTTGCGCAACAAGGCAATGACATTCTCGAAAAAAACATCGTTGTTTACGGTCAGCCTTTCCATCATGTGGCTTGAGGTTTTGTTATCGCTTCGCATTCTGCAAATGTATGGAAAAACGTGGATTCTTCAGTCATGAACAGTCGTCATTCAGTCTGAATATATAAAAAAAGAAGCAACCTGAACCGGATTGCTTCTTTTTGTCGGGGTACAGTGACTCGAACACTGGACCCTCTGGTCCCAAACCAGATGCGCTAGCCAACTGCGCCACACCCCGATAACGTTCCTTCGGGTTAACCCCTCAGGCCTTTCCTGACAATTGCTTAATAAGGCATCCTCATTGGAAAGGACTGCAAAGTTATGCCTTTTTTCTTAATTCGCAAAACTTTTTTGAAAAAATCAACTATCTTTGGATTCGGGTTTTGTTCCACTCATGCATTGGGAATGGAACATTAATACGGGAACGGCATGATTATTCAGGCAAAAGGTATAAAGAAATCATTCGGTGGACTTGAAGTGCTTCGGGGTATCGATTTTCAGGTGAACAAGTCGGAAGTGGTGGCCATCATGGGTGCGTCAGGTGCAGGGAAATCCACACTTCTGCAGATTTTGGGGACATTGTCCACTCCGGATTCCGGTTCATTGGAGATTGACGGTACGGATGTTCTCCATCTTGGGGGGAAGGAGTTGTCTGCATTCAGGAACAGAAGAATAGGTTTCGTGTTCCAGTTCCATCATCTCCTTCCTGAGTTCAATGCATTGGAAAATGTCATGATCCCCGCGTTCATCGCCGGCCGTTCAGACAAGGATGCCAATGCTGCCGCAACGCGTCTTCTCAAGGATATGGGGCTTGCTGAACGGATGGGGCACAAACCGTCTGAGCTCTCGGGCGGGGAGCAGCAGAGAGTTGCAATCGCGCGGGCTCTTGTCAATGATCCGGCAATTCTTTTTGCCGATGAGCCTTCAGGAAATCTCGATTCCAAGACCAAAGCGGAAATTCATCAGCTTTTTTTCGATCTTCGGCAGCGTTATGGACAGACTGTAGTCATCGTAACGCATGATCCGGATCTTGCCGGAATGTGCGACAGGTCGTTGTTCATGCGTGACGGGCAGTTTGTGGAGGAATGATGTCACGGTGCAATGAGTGTTTTCCGTTTCAAGCATTTTGAGGTCCGTAACGAACTTTCGGCCATGAAAGTGAACACCGACGGTGTCCTTCTTGGTGCTGTGACGGAGGTCTTTCCGCAGGATAGGAATGTTCTGGATGTTGGTACCGGAACCGGTACTGTTGCCCTGATGATTGCCCAAAGGCTTCAGGCAGTTGCAGAAAACGGTGCCTGGCATGTTCTGGGAATCGACATAGATGCACCGTCTGCCACTGAAGCTTCCTGCAATTTCCAACATTCTCCCTGGAGTGCTCATCTCGTTGCACAAAGAACCGGACTGCAATCATTTGCCTTGAATACGCAGCTCCCGGAGGGCGGGTATGACCTGATTGTCTCAAATCCGCCGTATTACGATAATTCGCTGAAATCTCCGGAGTCAAGGCGAAACTCTGCACGCCATACAGGAGATCCGGAAGACCCGGCAGGTACCGAAGTGCTGTCCTACAGAGAGATTCTTGAATATTCTTCCGAAGCCTTGTCCGCGAGGGGGCGCATCTCCGTTATACTCCCTTCCGATCAGGAGAAGCCTTTGCTCCGGTATGCGGGAATGTGCGGGTTTGTGCCGTGGAAAATGCTCAGGATAAAATCGGTGGACCGGAAGCCTGTCTCCAGATTGATAGTTCAGCTTATTCGCAAGGGATGTTCTGCCGGATTCCCCGTGGAAGAGTCGCTGACTCTTCTTGACGAGAAAGGGAAGCGTACTTCACAGCATGCTTCCCTCGTAACAGATTATTATCTGTAACCAAACTAACCATTAACCAATTGACCAAAATAATCTGTTGTCCTGTCACTCTGCATAGAGCTATCTTTTATCTCCTTTGTTATCGTTTTTGTGCAGCCTGTGAATCTGTTGTCTGCGAAATGATTCTTCAGCTATATAAAGTTTGGCGACTTTCTTGTCGGAAAGAATCTTGCGGTATTCTTCCACGTATTTCTTTTCAATATCTTTGCCATACTCTTGAGATTCGATGTATTTGTCAAGCAAAACATGCAGTTCGCTTTCATCTTTGCCTGCGTTTATTGCGTCTTCAAGAGCTTTGTAAGCGTCCATCACAGCTATGAAGCAACTCCTCTTTTCGCTCTCGCACTTGTTGTAGACTGGCCAGAATTTTTCCGCTTCTGCGCTTGTCAAATCTATGGCGTCTGTAAGGAAGGCGATCTTTTCAGCCTTCCATCTGTCCTGCCAATCATTCTTGCCTTTATCCTGAGCATGAAGTCCGGAGGCAATGAGCGTCAGGAACATGATCAATAAAGTAATCCTTTTCATTTCTGTCCTATTTTTGGGCTACAAGCCTTGTATATTCAATCATTTCCGGTGAAATCCCGGTGGCGATAAGGTAATCGATCACATCCTCTTCTGAAAGAGTGTCCTGCTCCTGCCCCGCTGTCAAGTATACCTCGTCAGGATCCGTTACAGGGAACAGATCCGCCATAGTCATCTCGTTGTAAAGGTCTTGAGGAATGGTTTCCGTGGCGGTGCTTTTGAGTACGGCATTGCCTATCAGTACGGCTGCAAGGAAGCAAGCGGCCATGGCCAGATATGGAGTCATGCGCTGTAATGTGCCGACTGACTGTCCATTCATGGCCGGGATGGCTTCCAACCGTGACCGAAGATTCTTGAAATATCCTTCGGGAACATTGTAGGAAACCTTTCCGCTGGCATTTAATGTGTTTTCATTCTCTAACATATCCGTCTATTTTGACATATTGTCCGTTTCAAGGTTTAAAATCGGATTCCAATTCCGATCTTATTTTCATCGTTGCAAAATGGTAAGATGCCTTGAGGGCTCCGACTGATGTTCCGAGAATCTCGGAGATGTCTTCATAGGTCAGCTCATCGAAATAGCGCATTGTGAAGACGGTTTTCTGTTTGTCCGGCAGTTTGGCCATGGCTTTGATGAGGGCTTTCTGCGCCTCGTCTCCATTGAAATACGGATCTGCTTCTATTCTGTCAGCCAAAACCGTGTCGAGACTCTCGAATCTCAGCATTGAACGTACTTTCTGTTTGTAAAGCCAGTTGAGGGTCTCATTTGTGGCAATCCGGTAAATCCATGTGAAAAGTCTGGAATCACCTCTGAACGTGGGAAAGGCGGACCATATCTTTATGAATATTTCCTGAAGAAGATCATCCGTGTCTTCATGTGAGCAGACAAACCTGCGGACATGCCAGTAGATACGCTCGCTGTAGGCTGAGACTATTTCCCTGAACGCTTTTTCGCACAGGCCGTCCCGGTAAAGTCCGATGATTTCTTCGTCGCTCATGTTGCTTCTTATCCTGTTTTCAAATGTACTACAAAATGATTATTTTTGCAATTATACTTTTTGACAGGAGCTTCCGGAAGACTGCCGGGGCCGGTAAATGAATGACATACTGTAACATGAAGCATATCAGGAATTTCTGTATAATCGCCCACATTGACCACGGCAAGAGTACTCTTGCCGACAGACTCATCGAACTGACGAAGACACTGTCTTCCAGGGATATGGAGGCGCAGGTTCTGGACGACATGGATCTGGAGAGGGAAAAAGGCATTACCATCAAGAGCCATGCGATTCAGATGGAGTACATCTACAAGGGCGAGAAATATGTCTTTAATCTGATTGACACTCCGGGCCATGTGGATTTTTCCTACGAAGTGTCCCGGTCGATAGCTTCATGTGAAGGAGCTCTGCTTGTCGTTGATGCTTCCCAAGGTATTCAGGCTCAGACAATCTCCAATCTTTATCTTGCAGTGGACCATGGACTTGAGATTATCCCTGTGATGAACAAGATTGACATGGATTCAGCTCAGCCTGAGGTTGTTGCCGACCAGATCGCTGATCTTCTGGGCTGTGACCACGACGACATATTCAAAGTTTCCGCCCGTACGGGTGAGGGGATTCCGCCGCTGCTGGATGCCATCGTGGAGAGGATTCCGGCGCCGAAGGGTGATCCGGAAGCTCCGTTGCAGGCTCTCATCTTCGATTCGGTGTTCAATCCTTTCAGGGGTATCATAGCTTATTTCAAAGTGCTGAACGGCTCCATCTCCACAGGTGACAAGGTGAAGTTCGTGGCGACAGGGATGGAGTATGATGCTGAGGAGGTCGGCGTGCTTAAGATGAAACTCCAGCCGACAGGCAAGGTTTCCACCGGCGATGTGGGCTACATAATTTCCGGCATAAAGAGGGCCGTCGAGGTCAAGGTCGGAGACACAATAACTCATTCCGACAGACCTTGCGTCTCCGCAATTGCCGGTTTTGAGGAAGTCAAGCCGATGGTGTTCGCCGGAATGTATCCGGTCCAGGCTGACAAGTTTGAGGAACTGCGTGCGACGTTGGAGAAATTCCAGCTCAACGATGCTTCCTTTGTCTATGAGCCTGAGTCATCGCTGGCCCTCGGCTTCGGTTTCCGCTGCGGATTCCTTGGACTTCTTCATCTTGAAATTGTACAGGAGCGTCTTTTCCGTGAGTTCAACATGGATGTCATCACGACTGTCCCGAATGTTTCCTACAAGGTGTACACGACTCAGGGCGAGGTCCTTGACGTGCACAATCCGTCCGGACTTCCTGCCCCTACGCTTATCGATCACATTGAGGAACCGTTCATCAGGGCCCAGATCATCTCAAAGACGGACTTCTATGGAGCAATCATGAAACTTTGCATGGACAAGAGGGGAGTGCTGGTAGGCGAGCACTACATCACGTCTGACAGGGTTGAACTCACCTATGACATGCCGCTTTCCGAGATTGTCTTTGACTTTTATGACAAACTCAAGTCCGTGTCCAAGGGTTATGCTTCATTCGATTACCATGTGACAGATTTCCGTACCGCAAAGCTTGTGAAGCTTGACATTCTTCTTAACGGTGACCCTGCGGATGCATTGTCGACGCTTATCCATGAAGACCACGCGTACGAGTTCGGCCGCAAGATATGCCTGAAACTCAAGGAACTGATTCCACGCCAGCAATTTGACATAGCTGTCCAGGCTGCCATCGGTGCGAAGATCATCGCCCGCGAAACCGTACGCCAGGTTCGTAAGGACGTGACTGCAAAATGCTACGGAGGTGATGTGACCCGTAAGAGGAAACTTCTTGAGAAACAGAAGGAAGGGAAGAAGAGAATGCGCCAGATCGGAACTGTTCAGGTGCCGCAGAGCGCGTTCATGGCCGTTCTGAAACTGGATTCATAGGAATATGAAAGTGGCTGTTCTCATAACTCTGACCGGTGATGGCTGTAATGGTGCCACCGCTTGTCTTGAGCAATGTCAAAGGCAGGAGGAAGCATTGGCGGCTGCGGGAGAATATTCATTCACTACTTTTTTGAATGATGAGGGTCCTTCCGGCTATCAGAAAGTGTGGGAGCAGGTTTCCAAGTCGGATTTTGATTTTTACATATGGATGGACTCGGATCTTCGTCTGGAAGAAGGAACTCTGGCATCTTTTTTTGAGAATTCTCTCTTTCTGCGGCATAAAGCGGTGATAACGGGAACTGTTTCGGATCTTTCTGGGAATCTGCTCTTCGGAGGCCGCTCCAGGCATGGGAGGCTTCTGGATCCTGATCCCATAATCCCGGTTCCATGCAGTCTCTATGACATGACCCTCGTTTTTGTTCCTGAATATGCGGTGAAACGCCTTGAGAATCCTTCAGATATCTTCCGTCCAAGCCTTTTTGATTACGGGTGCGGCATAAAATTGATGAAGGCAGGAGTGGCGAGAGTCATTGCACCGGGTGTCCTTGCAAAGACCGACAGAAAACCTGATCTCCCTGACTGGAAGAACTCCGACAAGAAAGCTCATGAAAAAATCCTTTCATTGCTAAGGTCTTGCAACCGTGAGTTTATTCGCGTCCTGCATTCCATTTTCAGATAATATTCGTAAATTTACCATCTCGCTTTACCGGGACCGGGAGCGTTTTTAACGACAACATTATACACATTAAAACATCAATATCATATTATGAAACATCCTAAAATAGGTATCCGCCCGACCATCGATGGTCGTCAGGGCGGCGTGCGTGAAAGTCTTGAGGAAAAGACCATGACTCTTGCTGCCAATGTTGCGGAACTTATATCTTCCAACCTGAGGTACAGTGACGGCACTCCTGTCGAGTGCATCATCGCTGACGGGACGATCGGCCGTGTGGCTGAAAGCGCGGCCTGCGCCGAGAAATTCGAGCGCGCAGGTGTGGGTGGCACGATCTCCGTGACCTCCTGCTGGTGCTACGGCTCCG
>CAZXVE010000037.1:0-11133 GCA_964644125.1 uncultured Muribaculaceae bacterium | reverse complement strand
CAGGATCCTTGGCCATACCGGTCTTGAGCTGCTTGTAGTCATAGAAGAACTTGTCGCCCTCTTTGAAGCAGAACTCTGAAGCGGCGCAGTCCATAGCGATGGTCACGTCAGCGCCCGGCTTGTAACCGGCCTTCTCGATGGCCTCCATGATGCAGTCGAGGGCATCGTTGATGCCGCCGAGCTTCGGAGCGAAACCACCTTCGTCACCTACAGCGGTGGAGAGGCCTCTGCCTTTCAGCACTTTCTGGAGAGCGTGGAACACCTCGGCGCCCATTCTTACGCCTTCAGCGATGCTCTTGGCGCCTACAGGACGGATCATGAACTCCTGGAAAGCGATAGGAGCGTCTGAGTGGGCTCCGCCGTTGATGATGTTCATCATAGGGACAGGGAGCACGTGGCCGTTGGTGCCGCCGATGTAGCGGTAGAGAGGAATGTCAAGATAGTTGGCGGCAGCGTGGGCGACTGCGAGGGAAACGCCGAGGATGGCGTTGGCTCCGAGGTTGCTCTTGGTGGCGGTGCCGTCAAGTTTGATCATAGCCTCATCGATAGCTCTCTGCTCGAGGCAGGACATACCGATGATTTCAGGGGCGATCTTCTCGTTGATGTTGGCGACTGCCTTGAGAACGCCCTTTCCGCCGTAGCGGTTCTTGTCTCCGTCACGAAGCTCAAGGGCTTCGTTCTCGCCGGTGGAAGCGCCTGATGGAACAGAAGCTACTCCGATGATGCCGGATTCGAGTTCAACTTCGCATTCAATCGTAGGGTTTCCTCTTGAGTCGAGGATCTCCCTGCCAGTAACACGTACAATTCTCATGATTTGAAAATATTAATTGAATATAGATTCGTTTCTTTTTTCTTCCTCAAAAAAGGCCGGGTGTTTGGAACCCAGCCTTTATTTCGTTTGCTCTATGCTTGATTATTTAACAAGGCAGACAGCAACACGGTTCTCCTCAGGAGTCTCGAAAGGATTGACGGTGTCACCGAAATATTCAGTGATGATCCTGTCCTTTGCGATGCCGGCGTTGACGATTGCCTCGGCAACGACCTCAGACCTCTTCTGAGAAAGGAACTGGTTCCTCTTAGGAGTACCGGTAGCCTTGTCAGCGTAACCGGAAACGCGAACCTTGGTGTCAGGGTTAGCCTTGAGGGCCTCGACAACCTCGTCGATCTTGAGCTGCTCGCTGTCGCGGATGTCCCACTTGTTGATGACGAAGAGGATGTTGCGGCTGAGAGACTCGAATGCAGGCTCCTCGATAACTTTCTCAACGGCTGGTTCCGGTTCCGGTTCCGGTTCTCTGACTACTGGTGCAGGAGCAGGAACAGGGGTTGGAGCAGGAGCTGGCTTGCCCTTTCCGAAGCTGAAGGTAAGACCGGCAAGAGCCTTGATCTGGAAGTCAGCCTTTGAACCCTTCTTGGAGTTGAAGTGGTCGTCAATGAAGCTGCAGTTGCCCTCGATGTTGAAAGCTACGGCATTGGAAAGTCTGATGTTGAGACCCACACCGGCCCTGGCGATAGGAGCTACCTTGCTTCCGTCCCAGAGATAGCGGTCAACGGTAGGGAAGCGGTCAGCGACAGCATTGGCCTCGTCGTTGTTGAATGCATAATTGACACCCAAACCGCCGAAGACGTAAGGGTTGAGGGTTCTGTCATACTTGTAGCCGGCAAAAATCGAAGCGATGTCGGCCATTACATCAAAAGCTCCTTCAACATAGTTGAACTTATAGACGGTGGTAGGTCCGTTGATGGCGCCTTTGCCCTGCCAGCCATTGACGTTGAGTCTTGCTCCGAACACCGGAGAGAACTGATAGCCGAGAGAAACGGCTGCAGACGGAGACAGGAGATCGGAGAATGAAGTCTCACCGATAGTGTGAGCCGCACCTCCCTGAAGCTGCATGAACCAATACGGATCAAAATCCTTCTTCTGCGCGTTGGCTACGGACAGAGAAGCGACAAGCGCTGTGCTTGCAAGAATCGCAAAAATACGTTTCATAATATTGTTGAATATAAATTGCACATTCATCGCCGCTAAATTACGACAATTTTCCCAATTAACAAAATATATCAATCATATAGCCGATTCTACTTCACTGCCAGAGTCTCATCCTTGGCAAGGTAGAGAATGCCGGTGTTGACTTCCGGAGAGAATGCCAATTCCTTGAGATTCGGGCAGTCCTGAACGTTGACATTGTTCAGTTTAGGGCAAGCGGAAATGTCCAGCACCGTGAGCGGAGTGTGGTCAACCCAAAGCCTGTACAGACCCTTCTGAGTGCCGAGCGGAAGGGTACGGATGCCGGTGTGCGACGCATAGATGAAAGAGAGCGAAGGGCAGCCAGTGAGATCAAGAGTGACAAGCTCCCTGTTGTTGGCGCACTTGATCACCTCAAGGGCCGGGAGAGTGAAATCGAACGATGCCACATTGGTTCCCGCAAAGTCAAGCGACTTGAGATTACGGAAATATTCAAGTCCGGCCAGGGTCTTGATGTCCTGATTTGGGACAGCAATCTCGCTGACTGATTCAACTTCTTCCAATGACAGCTTCTTATCACCGTTGCGATCCATCGTGGAGACACAGTAAGCCCGGAAAACCGGATCCGAAATCTTCTTTGCCACATTTTGCGGTTCAGACGAGCAGGAGGTGATGACCGCCGCCGCAAGGACTGAACCCAAGAACAATAATTTTCTCATTCTTCTGATAATATTTTAAAACTTCTGATTCTGATTTTTTGATTCCATGGCCCGCGCTAGTTCCAGTCGATGAAGCCTACGCCTTCAGAGCCGCCGGCCCCGACAGTGTTCGACCTGACAAGGATTGTGCATTTCGCCAGTATTTTGGTGTTATCCTTGGATGTTGCGGTAATCACCACTTTGCCGCTGCTCTTGGCAGTAACGATACCGGACTGGGACACGTATGCCACGGACGAATCCGAGGATGTCCAGGTAATGCCCTTTATCGATGCGTCAGACGGGGCAACCGCAGCAGTCAGAGTGAGTGTCTGCCCGACTCTCATCGATGTTTCGGTCGCATCAAGAGTAATGCCTGTGACAGAAACCTTTGACACGGAAACCATGCACTGGGTGGAGAAGTTCTCCGAATCTATGAACAGAGCGCCACGTCCTTCCTTGTAGATGGCGGTAATCTTCACATTCCAGTACGGAGTGCCAGACTCCTTGACGGCAGTGTAGGTCACCGGGCAGTTGATTGCCGGAGAAATCTGCAGCTGCTCATTTGCATCATCCGGAGAGACCTTCACTCTGATTGTGTAGGATTGTCCCATTTTCAAGTTGATGCCTGTAGTCGATTCAGTATAAGAAATCTTTGTAATTGGGATAGTGCGTTCTACTACAGTAATCACACAATTTGCGGTAAAGCCACGCGAAGCCGTCTTGACCTGTATTGTTGCGGTACCGGTGGAAACGGCCGTTACGACTCCGTCAACGACCTTCGCGACAGATTCATTGCTCGAACTCCAGGAAACCGACTTGTCTCTAGCATCAGACGGGCTGACGGTTGCAGCGAGAGTGAAAGTTTCTCCTATCTGGAGGGATTTGGACGTCGCATTCAGCGTCACGCCGGTGACAGCGTACTTGTCGATTACGGTGACTGTCACCTCATTGGAAGTGACATTTTTCCCTTTGACGGTGATCTTGGCAGTGCCCTCTCCGACAGCTGTCAGATCTCCACCCGCTACTTTCACCACAGACTCGTTGCTTGACGACCAGACCAGTTCTTCGTTGGTATTGGCAGGGAGCATGGCAAGCGTCAAAGCCTGAGAACTTCCCAAATCCATTGAAACTGTTCCGGGAGTAAGGATGAGTGACGTGGCGTAAACGATCTTTTCCTTGACGGTGACACTACAGGTAGCCTTATGGTTTCCGTCTTTGGTAGTTACGGTGATGTCGGCAGTACCGACAGACTTTGGAGTCACCTTACCATTGTCCGAGACATCCGCGACTGACGTATTGCTTGAAGTCCATGTCACGCTCTTGTCCGTAGCATCTGAAGGAGAAACGGTTACCGTGAGTGATTCCGATTCACCGATATGCAAGTCCAGTTTGGATTTATTGAGAGTCACGCCTGACACGTGCCTCTTCACGGTCACCGTACAGGAAGCCTCCTTGGAGGAATCATTTGTCTTTACCTTGATCACCGCTGTTCCGGGACTGACGGCAGTAACCTTACCGTTGGAAACGGATGCAACGGACGTGTTGCTTGAAGACCAGGTCACGCTCTTGTCGGAAGCATCTGAAGGCAGGACCGTAGCCGTGAGAGTTGATGACTCTCCGGCGTAGAGCTCCAGTTTGGGATTGTTCAGGGAAACGCTTGTCACGTGCTGCTTGACAGTCACAATGCAGGAAGCCTTATAGCCTCCATCCTTGGTGGTCGCGGTAATGGTCGCAGTGCCGGCTTTGAGCGGCTTGATGATCGCGGCCAGTGCCGCACCGGGGACTACTGAAGCAACCGTCGGATCGGAACTTGACCATTCCAGCGACTTGTCAGTTGCATTTTCCGGGGAAATCGTCGCTCTGATGTCCAAAGAAGAATCTCCGACATAGAGAGTTTTTGAGGAAATAGACAGGGTGACTCCCTTGACCGGAGTTCCGACCTTCACAAGGCAGGAAGCCATCTTTCCTCCGTCAGAAGTGACGGCATGGACTGTCGCTTCACCCGGACCTACGCCGGTCACAAGGCCGGACTGAGAGACGGTGGCGATGCTCTCCTTGTCCGAGTACCATGTCACTCCGGCATCCGAAGCGTTAGCAGGCAGAACAGTGGCCGTGAGCTGATAGGTTTCCCCCGGTTTGATCTCAACCGTTGTCTTGTCCAGAGAAATTCCGGTGACCCGGCTGATGACGGTCACCTCACAGACGGCACTCACATTTTCGGACACTTTGACAGTAATCCTGGCCGTGCCGGCCTTGACGGCGGTCACCTTGCCTTCGCCATCGACAGAAGCGACAGCAGGAGCGTCCGAGGACCACGTCAGATCCTTTTCCGTCGAATTAGACGGGCAAACGGTAGCAACAAGCCTGTCGGTTTCTCCTTCGAGAAGCTTCAGGCTGGTTTTGTCAAGGATGACATGCTGCGCCGGACTCTTGACGGTGACGGTGCAGCTTGCAGAAAAGGCACCGTCATAGGTCGTTGCAGTCACGGTCGCAGTACCAGGACCGACAGCAGTCACGGTACCGTCAGAAGAAACCGAGACAACATCGGTGTCCAGACTTTTCCAGACCACGCTGACATCGGAAGCATCTTCAGGAGACACTATCGGCGTTATTGTAAAGCTGCTGCCGATGGACTCGAGCGTGTACTCGCCCGGGTCGAGGCTCAGACCGGTAACAGGAGTGATCACGACGACATTGCAGTAAGCCGTGAAACCGCCGTCATCAGTTCTGGCCGTGACTTTCGATGATCCGCCCTGAAGGCCCTTGAGGGTGACACTGCCATCCAGATTGTCCACATAGTCCACAACAGAGCTGTTCTCAACTGTCCAGATGATCTTCTGATTGTCAGCATCTGAAGGGGAAATGATGGCTTTCAGCACAAATGAAGACCCAATCGAGATGGTCTGGTTCTCCTTGTCAACGGAAACTGAAGTGACACCGACCGGCTCCTCCTGGCAAGAGGCAAGAAGAATCAAGGCCGAAATGAGTAAAAGGATATGCTTTTTCATTTTTAATTCCATTGTAATAGATTTTACTGCTTCTGGCACCTCACGGCATGTCCTTCTCCGCGAGTCTTGTTGTTGAAATACAAGTCAATCCTGGAATCAGACTCAGAACTACCGACATTGAACTCAAAAGTAGTAGTAGTCTGCGAAGCTGTAGTCGTGGTCCAGTAATCAGCGAACGATCCGCAAAGACCAATTGAAGCATCGCTTCTCTTAAGGTAACCTGTGCATGGATACCATGCATAGCCACCGGAAGGAAGAACAAACCTCACTCCCTTATAGTAAGTGTCAACTGAATAGGATCCATCGCTCACCTGATTCCAGACTCCGCTCTCGCCTCCGTCAGGGACACGCCATCCGGCAGGGCATGGATCGTAAATAGTCTTCTCGCTTGTCCAAAGATTATTCTGTCGATCTGCATACAACCAATCATTTCCTGAGGAGACGTCATTTGTGATGAAAGTAGTAGGGTTCGCAACAGCAAAATCCACCGTGCAGGAACTGTTGGAAGCAAGAGTCCCGAAAGAACAGGTTGCAGCCATTCTGGTACCGCCAGCCGCAGCAGCTCCCATGAAAGGATCCTTACGCCCCCACTGGTAGAAAAAACCATAGGAAGCAGTTCCTTCGCAGGAAGCGGAAAGAGCACCGAGATTTCTGTCCATCATGTCAACTGACGTTCCCTTGTAGCGTTGGGCAGTAGCGTCAGGGTCAAAATCGCAGAGCCAGATATGCCAGGACCATAGAATGTTGTCATTGGAATCATAGGCAGCAATAAGCGCATTGCCGGACTTGAATGTGTCAGCGGTCGTGAAGTACACATAACCGTTCTTGATGCGGACAGCAGGGTTGATTATGGCACCTTCAGCAACAGCAACGGAAGAATTGTCTGTTTCCCAGACAACACCGGCATAAGAAACCGAGCCCACAGAGGTCTGCGAATTACCTTTGACAAGAGGGAACTTGTACGATCCGGCCTCACGGACAACATAGCAGTTGGCAGGCTCGTTGACATCCAAAGATTCTCCATCAAGAATGTTTAGCGAAGAAAAAGAATCCGCATTTCTGATCGTAGAAAAATAGTATCTCTGCACTCTGGCAAAAGATTCACAGACAGTCTTGTGTACTTCTGTACCATCTTTATAAAAAGAAAGACTGAAACCCTTCTTGAATGACTGAGGAATCATGGAAATATAATAATATTTTCCAGCCTCAAAAGTTCCTTCCAATGAAATGGATGACGAAGTACCGGAAGATGCCGCCTGACAGAAAGGAATCCCATCTTCATCGAAAGTAACTGTCACAGAACCGGCTACTGACTCATTGCAATTGCCGCGGAAAACGACCTTGTCATAGGCGGATCCGGAGACAGTGAAACGTATTCCACCGAGAGCATCGTAAAAACCCATCTGATCAGTGGAAGTTGAACGGCCGACCATAAGAAAGGCAAGGGGATCAAAAGAACCAATCAAGTCATTCTGGACAGCACTCTGAATGGCGGGAACAACAGCAGAAATGACATCCGAAGCCAAGGATGTCGATTTGCTGTAAGGATAGACACCATAATAATAAGTACCAGCAGGACTGGCAGCCTCACCTTTGAACTTGGCAGTTGAACCTCCATCCGCTGTAATGAACTTGTTGCCACCGGAATCGGAATCAGAATCAAAAACGCTTATGCTGTCAGACTGAGCCCAACTGATTGAGCCGAAATTGTCGGAAATCGCAGCCTTGGTTTCGATGGAAAGATACGCGGTCAACACTCTGGCAATCTTTCCAGGTTCCGAATTGTCGGTATGAGTTATAGAAGGCTCCTTCTGACAAGAAATTGCCGCAAGCGAAAGCGACAGAATCAGGAATTTATCCAATCTCATAATTCACAAATTACAGATCAACAAGGACAAAGGTATAAAAAAAAAGGGAAGATAGAAAACTATCTTCCCTCATTAGAGTATTATGGATTACTGCTCATAAGGAGCAATAAAACTATTTACCAGCCTTGGCAGCCTCTTCAGCTTTAACCTTGTCGGCACGTGAAGCCCACTTGGCTGCAGTGTTGGCAGTAGAAAGAACGGTCACCTTACCCTTAAGGTCAAGAGTATAAAGATCACCAATCTTTACAGTAAGGTTGTAATCAGCGTACTTGTCAACAAGAAGATCGGTACCGAGGTTGTCCCAAGCAACGAAGAGACCTTCATTGTCACTTCCATAAGTCAGACAGCCGCCGAATGAATCCCTGGTGTTGTTCTTATAAGTATAAGTAAGCTCGGCACCAGTGGTGAAAGCTACGCTTCCATCAACATCTTCGAGACCATACTGAGTCTTGGCATAGTCAGAAGCAACCATCTTACCATTCTCGAAGGTGTAGATGACATTCTTCTCATTCTCCCTCTCGACTACCTTGAAATCAGCAGGGATGTAAGTAGTGTCAGCTTCAGACTTGAAGGTTCCAAGAACAACATCACTGTTGGAGGTGACAGCCTTGAACGGAGTCTGGAATACTACATAGTAGTAGCCAACCTTCTCCTTGGCTGGAGTTATCACGTCAGCCTCATAAGTGCAAGTTTCAGTAACCTTTACAAGAACATTGCAATCTTCGGCAAGGAAGCTCTTCATGTACTTGATGTCAGGAGATGTTGCAGGAGAAGCGATGATGGCGTTGAATTCAGCAGCAGTGAATGTTACTATATCCTTAGTCTCACCATTCTGGATGAACTTGTAGTCATTGTCACCGTAGTTAACCTTCCAATCCTTGCTGCTGTGCATGATCTCAAAGCTGATTGTAGCATCGTCAGCAAGCTTGATGTTCTTACCGTACTCAATGAAGTGCTCGATAAGAGATGAAGAGTAAACGAAGTTCTTGTCAGCACCAGCTTTACCCTTAACGCGAACACCGGCGTAAACATCGTAGTTCTCAGTTGAAGGAACGTACTTGCTGGCTGGCTTGGCCTCTACAGGAACATTCATATTACCGAGAAGATAGTCAGGGTTGAGAATGAGCTGTACAGGGTTGGCGAAATCATGGGTATGAGTTGTAGGAGTCTTCTTAGAAATAGAGTAAGCGAACTGGAAGCCAACATTAGGGGTAGCCTTACTGTTGTTCTTAGCCTTGTAAGCAAACTCGATAGTAGTTGAGTCAGAAGGAATCTTGGCTGTCTTGTCAATGTAGAGAGAGAGAACATTAGTAGAAGTTGACCACTCAGACGGAGCTTCAGCAAAATAAGTAACACCGGTAGGTAACGTGTACTGAGCTACAGGAACGTAAGTAGTGTCAAGCTGACCATCTTTGTCCTTCTTAATGTCAAGAACATAGAGATTCTTAGTGTCATAATTCTCAAGGAATGCCTCATATGAGAGACCTAACTTACCAAGAACAGTCTGGTTAACTTCAGTCCAAGTAACCTCAAGTTTGTCACTCTTGTAATCCGGGCAAGCAGACTCCGGCTTGGTGAAGACCTTAACTGAATCGCCGCAGAATGGTACATAATGATGAGTGTAAGTACCATAGTAAGTTACAGGCTCAACAGGAGCGACTTTCTCTTCAACAATCTTAACTTTGATGTAGCAAGTGGCAACATCATAGGTCTTGCCGTTGTTCTCAACAGAAGCAGTAACCTTAACAAGAGGAGTTCTGTTGACTGCAGGACGGGTCGAAAGGGTAAGGAACTCAGGGTCAACAGCCATCACACCATCTTCAGAAAGGGTGACGAACTTATTCTGGTCAGTACGCTTGTCTTCTCCAAGATAAGCCTTGCCAGCTTCACCTTTTTCATTGCAAAGTTCGAACTTGTAATTTACATTCAAACCAAGAGAATCGGCAAGAGTAGCAGAAAGATTCTCAGAGCCTTCAGCAACAAGAGTTACATATTCTTTAAGATCAAGAGTCTCAGTGTAAAGAAGCTGAGGAGAAGCAAGCTCTTCAAAGTACTCAGCATCAGTTTCTGCATCGATAGTTACAGGCTCTACTCTATAGGCACGAATTTCCTTGCTTACAGGGCTTACATCATCTTTGGTGAAATCCTTATGAGCCAATTCATACTGATAATAAGCATCAGCATAGTCAACATAAGCATAGTCAGAGGTGATAGTCTCAGCATCAACCTTTGTCTGAAGGGCAATAATGACATTCTGATAATCATCACCATCGGCACCATTGGCAGATCTGTCACTATACCACCTAAAGCTCTGGAAAGGATAAGGTACATCACCATTCAAGGTAATAGTGAATGTAGCTTCGCCACCGTCAACAGCAGGTCCAGCAACAATCTTGACAAGGTTAGTGCTGTCGGACTTGCTTCTTGTCTCCATCGCATAGGTCTTGACATTTCTGTTGATGAATGACCATGCATTGGCAGTTACGTCAGCATTCTCAGGGTTGAGTCTGTAGGTAACGTCAACAGGAGCAGAGGAAACCACTACATAGGTGTCGTCCTTAGCGCTTTCAGGAACTACAACAACATAAGGGAACTCGATGTAGCCAAGACCCTCCATCAAAGCCTCAGGGATGAGAGCAAGGCTCTTGAGGTTAGCGGAAAGATTAACTACAACAACACCGTCCTCAGCTCCTTCAACATTGTGGAAAGTAAGGGTGTTGTCATCTGTGTTGTAAACAGCTGTAACAACTCCTCCTTCTGCAAACACAGATTTCGTGGTCACTTCAGAAGTGGTCTGCTTGGTAGCAGGATCATAGGTGTACTTCACCCAATAGCCGTAGGCATCAGAAGTCTTGTCAGTGCATGGCTCGTACCAAACCTGAACTGCATCCTTGCCGTTCTCGCCATTTACGCCGTCTTTGCCGTCTTTGCCGTCCTTGCCGTCAGCACCCTTGGAAGCGAAACCGGTGTCCTTGCCATCAATGAACCAGTTGCCGTTGGCACCGATGGTTACAACTGAACCGTTCTGGCCATTGGCACCGTCTTTACCATTGACACCGTCTTTACCATCCTTACCGTTGGTGCCGTTGGTAATCTCGAAAGACTTACCATTGCTCAGAGTCACCTTGACTCCATTGGTGGTAGAAGTAACATCAGTGATGACGCAGCCGCCGTTGATTGCAGCCTGGAGATCACTGACAGTGCCCTCCAGCTTCGTCACGCGCTCCGCGAGATCGTTGATGTCGCCATCGTAGTCCGTACAAGATACGGCTACACCTGCGAGACCTACCATGATAGCTCCCGCAAGAAACAAGTTTTTAAACTTTTTGTTCATAGCTAAAAAACAAAATTGATAAATAAAACGTATAAATTTCTTCTTAGCGAATAATACGATATAGCATACCCATCAGGGGGTACTCCATAACACAACGACAAATATATGAGTTTAATTTTTCATAAGCAAGAATTTTTACTCAGAAAACGCAAAAATACGGGGTGAAACAGACTGTTTCAATAAAGAAAAGGGTCCCGGACATCATACGATGTCCGGGACCCTCGAAGAACGGCAGCGACCTACTCTCCCAACTGGTGTGTCA
>CAZXVE010000036.1:0-11150 GCA_964644125.1 uncultured Muribaculaceae bacterium | reverse complement strand
GGAAACCGTGCACCTGAGCGGATGCCCCTGCTCTCCGAAAACATCGTAGAAACGTACAGGACAACTCTGGAACTGAGGGTTCTCTATTCCGAACTCGGGCATCCTCTTTTCAATGAATCCGCTGAGTTTGCCGGCCTGGGATATTCCCGAAAGGTCACCCTTCATGTCTGCCATGAAGCATGGGACTCCGGCCTGGCAGAATGTCTCGGCCATAACCTGCAGAGTGACAGTCTTTCCTGTACCGGTCGCGCCAGCGACAAGTCCGTGTCTGTTGGCCATCTTGCCGATGATTGAAAGCGGCCCGCCTGCACTGTGGGCTACCCAAAGCCCTCTGTTGGAATCGTACATCGTTATGAGTTTTTAGGGTTGATCTTCTTTGCAGAAAAATGAAAAATGAACGCGCCCGTACTTCTTCTCTTTCTTGAAGTACGGATGATCAGCGAATGAATGCTCGTCACCATGTTCAAGGATGAAGTAACATCCGGAATAAAGTATGTCCCTGTCAAAAATCTTGTCCGGAATGGTTTCCAGACCGTCAAGAGCATAAGGAGGATCAGCGAAGACAATGTCAAATTTCTCGTGGCAGACCGTAAGGAAATCAAACACATTGTCCCTTACCATCGTAACGTTGTCCAAACCAAGACGCGCAGCCTCTGTCTTGATGAACGAGGCGTTCTCCCTGGCCATCTCGACAGACCATACTCTCGCAGCTCCCCTTGAAGCAAATTCGAAAGCGACTGCACCGGTGCCTCCAAAGAGGTCAAGCACTTTCAGGTCCTCGAACTCATACTCATTGTCAAGGACATTGAACAAACCTTCCCGGGCAAAGTCAGTGGTAGGTCTTGCCTTGTATCCGGCAGGCGGATTGACTGTTTTTCCGCGAAGTCTTCCTCCAATGATTCTCATAGCCTCTCCACAGATTTGAAATAACGGTAAAGCGACATCCGTTCATCCTCCGTCAGCGGAGTCCTGAAATATACAGAAGAAACTTCCGGATTCAACTGAAGTTTTCTGACAGCCATGAACAGGAAATACTCGGCAGTGGTGAAATCCGCAGCGCGGAACACATTGGCAAGGAGCAGATTCTGTCCTTGTGCTATTCCAAGATGAAGATAGCCGGAGGCATACGACGCGACAATCCTGTTATGCTCGTCGACCTTTTGCAGATCTTCAAGAACGAAGTACAGTTCCGGGAGAACTTCCGGAGATTCTCCATTCTGATCAAGGACCACTTGTGAAACAGTTCGGGAAAGCATCTCGCCGATTGACAGGGAGTAGACAAGTTCCGCCGAAAATTCCGGCAGCGCCACGTGCCTTACTTCATCACCTTCGGCAAGAATGACAGTATCAGACAGAATCCTGCGCATGGAGGATTCCTCAAAGAAGGAAGATGGAATCAGAGCGACTTTCGGAGTGAAAAGAGACACTTCAACATGCTGGTAGCGCTGTTGCAGCTGAGGTGCCGTAAAAACAGTGTCGGCGCCCAACCACCCGGACTCCCGTATGCCGGTTTCGTCCATCACCTTAAAAGAATATCCATTCAAGCAGACTTGAATGGATATTCCGTTTACCTTCTGATTTGGATTCCAATCCATCTATGGAAAATTGGATTCTATACTATTCCCAGTTGCCGACGTTGTTGTTAGGAGCGGAAATACTACCTACCATAAGGCCCTCATAACGGCCCTGATCCTCGCACTCAGCAACCTTGTTGACAATCAGCTGATGATCCAGCCCGTTAAGGATGGACTTCCAAGGCATCTTAGCTTCAAACAGAGGAACATTCACGCCAGAAACTTTCTTGACGATGGCATCCATCTCAATCATGGTGACTGCAGCTGCAGTCTCACCCTCCGTTGCAAACGGAATCTTGTCTATCTGGTTGATGTCAAAATCAGGTCTTGAGTTGAACAGGGTGTCCTTGACGGCTATCTTGTTCTGAATAGAGAAGACGAGGTTCTTGTCGCCGTCTTTGTAAAGTTTGTAAAGTCCTTCATCAGTGATTCCCCTGTGCGATCTCTTGATCTCATTGGTATGGGCAACAGCGAGGGAGTCATCCTTCGAGCCTACCTGCATGAGGACAACCATCTGGCCCTCGTTGTAAAACTGCTTGAGAGTGTCAAAGGAAGCAGTGAATCTCTCATTGACGCCCTTATAGGCTACCTGAAGCGTACGGATGTCCTTCAGCCTCTGAACTGCAACCTTCTGTCTGGCCTCAACTGCCTTGTTGAATCTGACAGGTTCCATGATACCATCATAGATCTTGTAGACTAAAAAGATTGCGCAAAGCGCGAGTACGATGCAGATGATCGTTTTCAGTGTCTTGTTCATTATTCTTGAATTTTTATGTTTTTCTACCTGTAAAAAGACTATACGTCAATTCTTGACAAAGTTAGAAAATTGATTTATGAAATGCAATATAATATTTGTAATTTTGCAGACAGCAATGAAAGACATCGCAGATTTCGACAGATTGACGGGCAGCGCTTCACGCATAGTCATAGTTGTCCATACTCATCCTGACGGGGACGCCATAGGGAGTGGGATGGCCTTGGTCTCCTTTCTGACAGACGTAAAAGGCAAGGACTCGGTTCTGATTGTTCCGGACAGTATTCCGGACTCAATTTCGTTCATGGCCAAAGACCATGAGCAGAATGAAATTCTCGTCTTCGACAAACAGCCATGCCGGTCCAGGGAAAGGATAGCGGCCAGTGATCTGATCATCTGCCTTGACTGTAATTCTTTCTCGAGAACTGCGGCAATGGAGAGTGA
This sequence comes from uncultured Muribaculaceae bacterium, assembly GCA_964644125.1. GTDB lineage: Bacteria > Bacteroidota > Bacteroidia > Bacteroidales > UBA932 > Cryptobacteroides. The sequence goes on along the minus strand of CAZXVE010000036.1, from coordinate 8,378 downwards.
CCTGCGCGGATCAAAGGCCCGCAAGATTCTGATAGACCACCACCTGAATCCGGAATCCGGATCTTTTGATCTGGTCTTTTCAAAGACGGAAATCTCTTCTGCGAGCGAATTGTTGTTCTGGATTCTGATGGAGACTCCGCAGATTCAAGGTGACGCTTCCGCCCTGCCATGCCGATGCTCGGAGGCTTTGCTGACAGGAATGACGACAGACACCAACAATTTCGCCAATTCCGTCTTTCCAAGCACGCTGGAAATGGCCTCCAAACTCATCGGAGCAGGCGTGGACAGGGACATGATACTCTCCGAACTCTACAACAATTACCGGGAGAACCGCCTGCGGCTCATGGGTTTTCTGATGAGCGAAAAACTCACGATCACGCAATCCGGCGTGGCTTTCATAATTCTGGACAAGAAGACGCAGGAAAGGTTCGACTTCCACAGAGGCGAAAGCGAAGGGTTCGTCAACATGCCACTGTCCGTAGCTTCGGTAAGAATGAGCTTGTTCCTGACTCAGGAAGACAATCTGTTCAGGGTTTCTATCCGTTCAAAAAAGGGCACCTCGGCGAATGAGTGTGCAATGAGGTACTTCAACGGAGGCGGACATGAGCAGGCGGCAGGCGGCAGGCTGATAATAGGTGAAGATTTGTCTTCCGCTGATGATGCCGAGGCATACATATTGAAAACAACTGGAGAGTTTTTCGGAATATGACTCTGAATATGGCAAAGAACATAACGCAGGCAGCCTTGTCCGTCATGGCCGCCTGCATTCTTGCGGTTTCATGCGGAAAGAACAATACTGAGAGCACATACTCCACTCAGGACGGGTATATTGAAAACATTACTGCCACCCTGACTCCTGAAGGGTCAGATGCAACAGTCGATTACTTCGACGGCATTGTCAGGATAACTGTAAGCCATGGAGAGGGGGAATCACTCAACGGCAACGGCAAGGTTTCATTCCTCTACGCAGGCTACCGCATCAGCAGCTCGAGCCTTTCAGCAAGCAGCATGTTCGCCACCAACAACAAGGAACTCGCCGAATCATCCGGCTGGAACGTGTCTGACACTTCGATTTTCAAAGTCAGTACAATAGATCTGTCCGAGGACAAAATTGTCAAAGGATTGGAGAAAGGGCTGCCCGGTGTGAAGCGCGGAGACGAATGCTACATCCTGTTCAATGGGAAGTACGGTTTCGGCAAACACAAGACAGGAAACGTGCCCGGCAATTCCGCATTGGCCTATCATTTGTGGATAGCGGACGTCGCCAACAATTAGAAAAGGAAAAACAGTTGACATGAGAATATTCAAAAACAAGATCATCACGCTTCTTGGGGCCGCAGCCGCAATTGCACTTGCCGGGGCCTGCGCCAAAGAAAGCTCAGAGTCCACCAACGGAGACAACAAGATTTACTTTGATGCATGGATAAGTGAGCACTATCCCGCCGCCACACCTACAGAACTCGGAGTCTACATAATCGAAGACCATCCGGGGACCGGAGAGGCAATCGCGGACGATGACAACTATCTGTTCATCAAGTACACGGCCACAAGCCTTGACGGTACCATTGAAAGTTCTACGGAAGAAAATCTTGCCCAGCAGCTGGGGACCTACTCGAAAGGCAATTACTACGGACCGGCGGTTGTCCTGAAAAGCAAATGGTTGACACAGGCCGGAATCCTTGATATCCTCGACGGGATGAAGGTCGGCGGGGTCAGAAAGGCTGTCGTTCCCGGTTGGCTCAATGTAACGCTCGAAGATTCGGAAGACTATTCGACAGCAGAAGAATACCTCAAGCACAAGTCCGGATCCAACGCCATCTACACGATTGAACTTATCGACAAGACCGACGACATCTACGAATGGGAAGTCGATTCACTGGAAAGATACACGGCGAGAGTCATGAATGGTGTGGATTCCACTTTCTATGGTTACTACTACCAGCAGCTCAAGGCCCCTTCCGACACCACGACCTTTCCTACCGACACCACTTTCTATATCAATTACACAGGAAGGCTCCTGAACGGACAGGTGTTCGACACTACCATCGAAGACACCGCAAAATTCTACGGAATTTATTCTTCATCAAAAACTTACGAGCCAACTTACGTAAAGATGAACGAAGACTACACTGAGATCACCATCGGAGGATCCAGCACATCAGACGGAAGCACTACCATAGACGGATTCGCCTACTGCCTCTCCAAAATGAAAGCTTACGAGAAAGGGGTATGCGCTTTCTATTCCTACCTCGGGTACGGCTACAGCGGAAGCGGGGATGCAATCCCGGCATATGCACCGCTTTCGTTTGAGATTGAGATTGTTGATTACGACGAGTAAAGAATGGCGGAAACACAGACGGTTCCTACGGAACTTGGAACAGAGAGCATAGGCAAATTGCTGAAGAAGTACGCAGTCCCGGGCATCATCGCCATGACTGCGTCTTCTCTCTATAATATGGTGGACAGCATCTACATCGGGCATATTCCCGAAACAGGATCGCTCGCCATCTCTGGACTCGCGGTGACTTTCCCGCTGATGAACCTCAGCACAGCGCTCGGCACGCTTGCGGGAGCGGGAGGAGCCACGCTCGTCTCCCTGCTTCTGGGGCAGAAGAACTACAAGGCAGCCAACAAGGTGCTGGCCAACGTGGTGTCGCTCAACTGCATCATCGGACTTCTCTTCACGGTGGTCTGCCTGGCCTTCCTCCAGCCGATCCTCGGCTTTTTCGGAGCGAGCGCCAACACCATGCCGTACGCCTGCGAGTACATGAAGGTCATCCTCTACGGCAACGTCATCACCCATCTTTACTTCGGCCTGAACAACATCATCCGTTCTTCGGGCAATCCTAAGATGGCGATGGGGCTGACCCTTTTCACTGTGATATTCAACAGCATCCTTGACCCAATCTTCATCTTCGGATTCGGGATGGGAGTCAAGGGAGCGGCCTGGGCGACGGTCATCTGCCAGGCCATCTCGCTGGTGTATTCCATCTTCTACTTCACGAACAAAAACAGGGTGCTGAGACTTCCGAAGCAGATTTTCGACTTCAACTGGAGAATCGCCAAGGACGCTCTCGCCATCGGCATGGGGCCTTTCCTGATGAACTCGGCCTCCTGCATCGTGACGATGTTCATCAACCAGCAGCTGCTCAAGTACGGCGGAGACCTTGCCATCGGAGCCTACGGAATTGTCAACAGGATCAACTTCCTGTTCGTGATGGTGGTGATGGGTTTCAACCAGGGAATGCAGCCGATCGCCGGCTACAATTTCGGAGCGAGAAAGTACTCCCGCGTGCGGGAGGTCTTCAAATGGACCGCCGTCTGGGCGACTATCGTGACCGGATTCTGGTTCCTTGCCTCGGAATTCTGCCCGGGGCTGCTTGTCGGGATATTCACGAATGACGAGACTCTCAAGGAGATCGCCATCAAGGGCGTGAGGGTGATGAACCCGATCGTGCTGGTGGTAGGCTGGCAGATGGTTTCCACCAACCTGTTCCAAAGCCTCGGGATGGTGCGCAAGTCCATCTTCCTGTCCCTCAGCCGCCAGCTCCTCTACCTTGTGCCGCTTCTCTATGTGCTGCCACTGTTCTGGAATGTGTTCGGCGTGTTCCTCGCCTTCCCTGTCGCTGACTTTCTGGCCTGCCTGACCACCCTCGTGATGATCGCCGGCCTGATGCGCAAGTTCAGCAGACTCAACGATGGCGACGAGCCGACGGAGCTTGGAAGCGCAATTTCGTAAACTGAAAATCACGGTAATATGGAAGAAAAGCATATCATAATCAACATAGGAAGGCGTTTCGGCAGCGGCGGCAGAGCGGTTGCAAGGAAAATCGGCGAGACTCTCGGGATTCCCGTGTACGACAACGAGGTGATCGCAAAAGCTGCGGACGGCAGCGGATTCAGCAAGAAACTTCTGGAGCGCAGCGATGAAAAAAGGAGTTTCTTCAGTCTTTCTTCTATCTTCGATTCAGTAAGATTCGGCAACGCCCGCAACTACATCGGAGACAATGAATTGTTCAAAATCCAAAGTGAAGCCATCAAGGACATCGCCTCGAAAGGTTCCGCCATATTTGTGGGCCGATGCTCCAACTACATCCTCCGCGACAGAAAGTGTCTCGACGTGTTCATCACCGCACCTGCCGAAGACCGCGTAAAACGTGTCTGCAACAGAGAGAACATCAGTGCGGAAGAAGCACACGCCATAGTCACAAGGCAGGACAGGTCAAGAGAGGCCTACTACAACTTCTTCACCTTCGGCAACTGGGGAGCCTCGTCAGACTACGACCTCTGCATTGACTCTTCAACACTCGGCATAGACGGCACAGCGGACTTCATCATCGACTTCGGTAAAAAGGCTGGACTGATTTAAGAATATGTCGGACCATAGAAAAAGAAAGCTGATTCTCATGTCGGCGGCAGGAGCACTCGCCGTGTTGATTGTCATAATCGCCGGTCAATCCGCATCCGGAAAACGGTTGGGCGAAGAACCGGAAGCACATCCTGTTCCGGTGAACTTGAACGAGACTCTTACCAACGAGATGTCCGACACGTCATGCCTGGCCGGATTTGACAGGATCGTCAATGACTATCTGACCTACTGGGGCCTGCATGGGGCATCACTTGCAATGATGCGGAATGATTCACTGCTCTTTGCCAAAGGCTACGGGGAGGCCGACAGCGGTAAAAAAATGGGGCCGGGGAATATCCTGAGAATGGCATCTGTCTCCAAACTGGTGACTGCCGTGGGGATAATGGTGCTTCAGGACAGAGGAAAACTGAACCTTAAAGATCATGTGTTCGGTCCGGACGGAATTCTGAACGATTCCATCTACAACGCTGCAATCAAGGACACTCTGTACTACAGGACCACTGTAGAAGACCTGCTGCGACACAAAGGCGGCTTCTCAAAGAAAGGTGGAGATCCTATGTTCTCCACACGCTGGATAATGATGCAGAACGGATGGAGCGAAGTACCCACACAGGAGCAACTTATGGAGCTCCAGCTTAAAAGGCATGTGAAATTCGTTCCGGGAACCGCACAGGAATATTCAAACTTCGGCTACCTGGCTCTCTCGATGGTGATTGAGAAAGTCAGCGGCATGGACTACGAGACATTCATACAGGAAAATGTGCTGCGACCGGCCGGATGCGTAGATTTCCATATCGCCGGCAACTACTACGGGCAGAAGCAGCCGAACGAAGTCCGTTACTATGTACAGCACGATGACGAACCGGCGGATGAATTCAACAACAGCGGCAGAAAGGTAACACGCTGCTACGGAGGGAACAACGTGACCGGCCTTTCAGGTGCGGGAGCATGGGTGGCATCCACCCCGGAACTGGCACTGCTGGTGGCATCAATAGACGGAAAGCCGGAAGTACCCGACATCATCAGCAAGGAAAGTGTGGACCTGATGACTGAATATCTTGGCGAAGGAATCTATTCCCTCGGCTGGAACGACACCAAGGACGGCAACTGGACGCGCACTGGCACGTTTGCAGGGACAAGCGCACTGATAAAGTACTTTCCTGACGGAGAATGTTGGATCTTCATCACGAACACCAGCACTTACAAGGGCCCCGGCCTTGCCAGATTCACTGCAGAGCTTTTCGACAAGCTCAAAACGAAATATTCCTCGAAGTTTCCTTCGAGGAATATGTTCTACCCGCCTCATCAGGAGACATCCGGCGATGAGGAATGGTTTGACTATTGATTCCTACTTGTTGACAAACATCACCGCCTCAGCGATGGAGTTCAGTTTCGTGTCGACACTGTCTGCACGGCTTGCAAGCACGCATGGAGCTGTCGTTCCGACAAGCATTCCGGCCTGCTTCACTCCTGTGGCAAGTTTTGAATTCGTCTTCCAGAACACGTTGGCTGATTCAATGTTAGGGAACTCAAGGCAATCGGCGTCACCGGCAACCGGGCTGACAAGTTTCTTGATCTCGACAGATTCCTGATCTATGGCAACATCAAGTGCCAAAGGTCCGTCTGCGATGCAGCCCTTGATCTGGCCTCTGTCGGCCATCTTGGCGAGTGCAGCAGCCTCCATGCAAGCCGGCATGGAATCAAGAACCTGTTCGGAAGCAGCAATGAACGCAAGCTTAGGCTTTGCAATGCCGAATGATTTTGCAACACTTACAAGGTAACCGGCTATCTTCATCTTCTGACGGAAGTCAGGGAGAGGAATCACCGCCATGTCGGACAGGAAGAGCAGTTTGTGGTAGTTAGGAGATTCGAGCACGCCTACGTGGCTCAACACACCCTTCGGAGGAAGAAGTCCGGTCTCCTTGTTGAGGATGGCGCGGAGGAACTTGTCAGTTGAGCAAAGGCCCTTCATCAGCACATCACCCTGACCGTCATGAACCAGCTGGACAGCCTTGGACACAGCCTTGAGCTCTACCGGCTCGTTGACAATTTCAAAGAGATTGACATCGATGTTGTTCTTCTCGCAGGTTTCCTTGATGAGGTTCTCGTCACCGACGAGGGTCACCTTCACGAAACCCAGTTCTGAAGCCTTGGCGCAAGCCTCGATGGTGTGTTCATCGACAGCCCAGGCCGCGACCATTTTCTTGCATACGCCGTTGGCTTTGAGCTCGGCGAACACATCTGCGAATTTTGTGATCATGATATTCAGTGATTTAAAAGTTTTCTATTCCTCAATGCTCTGGACAAGATGCATCGTGTCACGCGCTATGACAAGTTCCTCGTCAGTGGTGACAAGAGCGGCCTTGACCTTGGAGTCCGGCAGGGAGATGATGGTGTCCACTCCCCAGGCGGTGTTGGCCTCGTAATCGAAGGTCAGTCCGAGATAGGAGAAGTTCTCGCAGACTCTGCGGCGCAGACGGCTGTTATGCTCACCTATACCGCCCGTGAAGAAGATGGCATCCACTCCGTTCATCTCAGCCACATAGGCGCCGATGTATTTGATCATCTGGAATGAAAGCATCTTGAGTACAAGTTTGGCCTTGTTGTCTCCGCTGTTGGCGAGATCATTCAGTTCCCTGGCATCGGAAGTTTTCTGCGAGAGTCCCTGGAAACCGCTCTTCTTGTTGACGATGGTGTACATCTCGTCCGGAGTCAAACCTTCCTTCTTCATCAGGTAAAGGATGGCGTTGGCATCGATGTCTCCGCAACGTGTACCCATTATCAGACCCTCAAGCGGTGTAAGGCCCATGGATGTGTCGATTGACTTGCCGTTCTCAATTGCGGTGATTGAACTTCCGTTACCGATATGGCATGTGATGATCCTTGAATTGTTCACGTCAAGGCCGACCATCTCGGCACCCTTTTTGGCCACGAACTGATGGCTGGTGCCGTGTGCGCCGTAACGGCGGATATGGTACTTTTCATAGTACTCATAAGGGAGGCCGTACATGTAGGCATAGGACGGCATCGTCTGGTGGAATGCGGTATCAAACGTAACGACCTGAGGCACAGAAGGAAGAACAGACTGGCATGCCTTGATTCCAAGCAGATGGGCAGGATTGTGCAGAGGGGCGAAATCGCAGCAGTAGTCAATCTTCCTGATGACTTCATCATCCACGATGGCACTGCCGGAGAAAAAATCCGCGCCCTGCACGATTCTGTGACCGACAGCCTCAATGTCGTCGAAAGATTTCAGTACGCCGCAGTCCTTGTCGACAAGGGCGTCAAGAACTATCTGCATTCCGACCGTGTGATCAGGAACAGGGAGGTCTTTGACAACTTTCTCGCCACCCGAAGGAGTGTGCTGGAGTCTTCCGCAGTCAAGGCCGATTTTCTCAACTATACCTTTAGCCAGAAGAGTGTAAACGTCATCATTTTTCATGTCAAGCAACTGGTACTTGATAGAAGAACTTCCGCAATTGATAACAAGAATAATCATTCCATTTGAGATTTATTAGATTGGAAGACAAATATACGAAATTTATCACTAATTTTACATTTGAATCAAGGAACTGTTTGATGGATGAGGCGAGAGACATCGTGGGGACAAGTGTTCCGTTCGTGGCCGGAGTCGCGATGGGGGCGTTTCTATGCCCTGCAATCTCAGGAAAACTACTTTTACCGGCATTTTTAATTCCAATCATACTGACAACGCTGATAACGGCAGGCTTCTTCACCGGGCAGTCACCAGACAGTTTCCGGAAGATCATTTTCCCTGCAGCCTTTCTGATGTCAGGTCTGATGTGCTCCATCAATTCCTTCCTGTCCGAAGGAATCTCAATCATGGAAGGAAACCCGATCAGCACGACGGCAGAAAAGGCAGTTTCCTATCTGCGGGCAACCATCGACTCGATTCCGTACAGGTCGGACACGACAGGACCTCTCGTCAAGGCGCTGCTGACGGGAGACAGGAGCGGCCTCACGAAAGACATCACAAGGATATTCAGAG
>CAZXVE010000035.1:0-11468 GCA_964644125.1 uncultured Muribaculaceae bacterium | reverse complement strand
GAATTCAGAAGACCGAGGCCACCAACCGCCGCAAGATGCGCCAGTACGAGAAGGAGCTCGGAACTCTGCGCAGCATCATGAAGAACTACATTGTGCAGATTGACTCTCTCAACACTCTGAACCATAAGTTGACCGCCGATGCGGCAGCTGCCCGCCGCGAGGCTGCCGAGAGCCGTGCCGAGAATGCGGATCTCAAGGGACAGGTCGAGAATCTTTCCGGTCAGGTTGCAGCAGGATCTGTAATCAAGTCCAGAGGTCTCAGCGTCGCTGCCTACAATGCGTCTGACAAGGTCACTGACAGGAGCAGCAGGGTTGTGAGACTTCTTGCTTCCCTGAGCCTTGTGGAGAACGATCTGGCTCCGAAAGGACCGGTCAGAGTCTATCTCCGCGTCAAGGATCCTGACGGAATTCTGCTCACCAACAGCAGCCAGACTTCGTTCCAGTACAACGGACAGACAATGGTGGCTTCAGCCTCACGTGAAGTTGACTATGAGGGCAAGGAAGTTGACTTGAGCATCTATCTCAACGACATCCCTTCCTACCAGTCCGGAATCTACACTGTCGAGGCCTACACCTCCCAGGCATTCCTCGGCAAGACCGAACTTCTTTTGAGGTAGCCGGTGATCTACCTTCACGTCCCCTTCTGCGGCAGTTTCTGCACCTACTGCGATTTCTATTCGGAAATATGCCGCCGCGGACAGTCCTTCGGCGAGTATGCTGAAGCCGTCATCGCGGAGATTCGGAACCGTCAGGAGGAACTTGCAATGAATATGTCCGCCCCCGTTGCGGCCAAAACCCTTTACATAGGAGGAGGCACCCCTTCGGTGCTTCCTCCTGATGTTCTGCCCCGCATAGTCGGCGCAATCAGGGAATGCAAGGCGGTTTTATCTGAAGGGAAGGCGGAAGAATTCGAGGAATTCACCATAGAAGTCAACCCTGAGGACATTGTCGAAAAGGGGGCGGAATATGTCAGCGGTCTTCTGGCCCTTGGAGTAAACAGGATAAGCATGGGGATCCAGTCGTTCGACGACGGAATTCTGCGCTGGATGAACCGCAGGCACGATTCTGCGCGTGCTGTGGAAGCTTTCCGGATTCTCAGGGAGTGCGGAGTCAGGAACATCAGCATTGATCTGATCTTCGGCATCGCCCACCTGACGGACGAGATCTGGGCTGACACGGTCGGGAGGGCCGTGGCTCTTGCTCCGGAACACATTTCGGCTTACCAACTGTCAATAGAGGAGGGAAGTGCTCTTGCCGGAATGGTGGCCGACGGACGTTATGCCGAGGCTTCAGATGAGCAGTGCCGCAGACAGTACAACATGCTCTGCCGGACACTCTCCCGGGCCGGCTACCATCACTACGAAATCTCCAATTTCTCCAGGCCTGGATTCGAGGCCGTCCACAACAGCGCCTACTGGAGGAGAGCTCCGTATGTCGGGCTCGGTCCGGGGGCGCATTCATTCGACGGGGATGTCCGCTCATGGAACAGCCGGACTCTTCCGCGCAGGAATCCGTCCGGAGAACTGGAGACATATTCAAGAAACTCCGAAACTCTGACTTCGGAGGACATCAGGGTCGAAAGGATTATGCTTTCGCTGCGGACGGACAAAGGGTTGGATGCTGCGGAATTATATTCATTGACGGATAAGGGCGTCGTGGATGCGCTTCTTGACAAAGGTGCTCTTGAAAGGACTGGGGAGAGAATCAGGATTCCGGAGAACCGTTTTTTTACTTCCGATGAAATAATCCGTGAACTGGTCTGAGCCCGGGGGAAGGGACGTCTGCCGGTTTTACTGAATTATTGATCCGGCTACGATGTTGGCTATCAGGGCTCGAAGCCGGCCGACACTGCCCTTGTCTTCGGGGTGGACCCTGTGGGTGAGCAGAATGACTGCCGTCTTGCTTTCCATGTCGATCACGATTGATGTGCCGGTGTAGCCGGTGTGCATGATTGTGGTTTCGGGATTGAACAGATCCCCGCGCGGGCCGCTGTGCGAACTCTTTTTGTCCCAACCGAGGGCACGTCCCACGGACGGATCATTCTGAACAGGAATCGTTGTCATCAGCCTTACTGTAGCCGGACTCAGAATCCTTGTGTTTTCCAGAAATTCCCCCCTTTTGTCCACCAGGCAACCACCGTTCATTACTGCAGCGCAGATTACCGACAAATCCTCGGCATTGGAGAAGACTCCGGCATTGCCTGAGTTGCCTCCCATGATAAGCCGTGCCATCGGGTCATGGACCTGTGCCGTCAACGGCTTGCCATCTGCCTGAACAGTGGTCGGGGCGCATAGGTTCTTCAGCTCGTCCTGATTGCTGACGGCAGGATTGTAAATCAGCGGGAAATAGCACGTGTGTTTCAATCCAAGGACATCGAAGACATGTTTCTGGGCATATTCATAAAGCTTTTCCCCTGTCACCCTTTCCAGGATTCGCTGTAAGGTTATGAAATTCAGACAGCTGTACATGAAACCGGTGCCGGGGCGGAAGTTTCTCATGACTTCCGTGGCAATGTGTTGTTCCATCTTCTCCGGATTGTTTCCTCCATATTCTTTGATGAAGGCGTTGGTGTTGATGTAGGGAGTCAGACCCGAAGAGTGTGTCAGAAGATCTCTGACGGTGATGTCAACTGTTTTGCCGCATTCCGGATCCGTCCATGGTTTGAATCCGGGAATATACCTGTCCACGTTGTCTGTGAGACGGACGGATCCGTTCTCAATCAGCTGCATGAAGGAAAGGGTCGTGCCGATGCATTTGCTGACGGAAGCCATGTCGAACATTGTTCCGGTCGTCATAGGCTCTACATCCGGCACCACAGATTTGTTGCCATAGGCCTTCAGAAAGACTATGGCGTTGTCTCTCACGACAGAAACTACGGCTCCGGGAATTTCATCCGCCTCTATTGCACTGTTGACTACTCTGTCAATCTGGTCGAGTTTGTCCGGATTTATCCCATGACTGTCAGGAGAATCCCGTCTCAATGTTCCTTGAGCGAATGCCGTGGCTGCCAGTACGGTGGCCACGGCGAATGAAATGAACCTTCTCATTGCTGGAGCGTCAATGTCTGTTCTGAAGGCGGCTGGATCAGAAAATCAGTGTAGCGCTGATCGGGAAATGGTCGGAGACGTAGGTCCTGTCCATGTACGGTTTGGTGATTGTCTGATATTCAGTGCAGCTGCTGAAGCCTTTGAACCAGATGTAGTCGATGAGCGAGGCTTCGTCGTCCTTGCCCCAGGCGTTGTAGGTGTCGTGGTGGTCAGTCTTGGTGGCCACATCGCGGGCGTTCAGCATGACTTTCTTGAGGTCGTCGAATTCCGGACGGTCTATCGTCATGTTGAAGTCACCTGTGAGAATCATCGGGTAATTTTCAGGATTGATGCTTGCAATCCTGTCCACGATCAGCTGAAGCCCGTTTTTGCGTGCCTCCCATCCGATATGGTCAAGATGTGTGTTGACATAGTAAAATTTCTTGCCGCTGTCTTTGTCTTTCAGCAAAGCCCAGGTAGCGGAGCGGAAGCATGCTGCATCCCAACCCATCGATGGCTTCTCCGGGGTCTCTGAAAGCCAGAATGTGCCCCATTTGAGCAGTTTTACAGTCTTCTTGTTGTAGAATATCGCCATGTGCTCACCCTTGTGCTTTCCGTCTTCGCGGCCTACTCCGACTCCTTTGTAACCGGTGCAGTATTCCGCAAGGTACTGGAACTGGAAGTCAAGAGCTTCCTGAAGGCCGAATATGTCCGGTTTCTGATCCATGATCATCATTGCTGATGCAGGGTAACGGTAGTCCCATGAATTGGTTCCGTCTTTTGCCGTTCCCACGCGGATGTTGAATGAAATCACTTTGATGTCAGCCGGTTTCCCGCTTTTTGCGGTCATGCTGAACGGCAGTGCCATCAAGGCTGCCATAAGAATAAGAGTCACCTTCTTCATAGTGCGTTATCTTTTTTAATATGAATTCAGAGCAGAATGTGAACTACAAATTTAACAAATTATGCTAATTTTGTTTTATTATCATTTGAAAACGTTTCCAGGCATGGCAGAAAAAACATTCAGTGAATATGGTAAAGAGCAGGCTGTTGAATTTCTCTTTGAAGGTTGCGGGTTCTCCCGCACGGACAAAAACGGGTTCGAACCTGCCGCAGGGAGTCTTGTCGGTTCGACTTCAAGAATTTTTGTGGAAGGAGTGGACTTTGATCTGATCTATTTCCCGCTCATGCACCTTGGCTACAAATCGGTGGTTGCCGTAGCAGGTGAGATTTATGCCGGGATGTCTCATCCGCGCCTTCTTAATGTACGGCTGGGAGTTTCCGCCAAACTTGATTTCAGCCACATCAAGGATCTCTGGCATGGAATCGTCACCGCTGCCAGAGAGCACGGATTCCAGGCCATAGACCTGGATCTGGTTCCGTCCCCGAACGGCTTGACCATCTGCGTTTCGGCTGTCGGCGAAGAGTTCAAGCTGACAAAAGGACGCACGGTCAAATCCAGAAGCATGGATCTGGTCTGTGTGTCGGGAAGCCTTGGCGCCGCTTTTCTCGGTCTGCAGATTCTGGAGCGCGAAAAGCGTGGATTTGACAAGACCAAAGACGATTCTGTCCAGCCTCAGCTTGAGAAGTACAAAATGCTGATAGGAAGCTATCTTAAGCCGGAATTGAGCTCTTCCGTCGTGGACAGGCTGGAGGAGGCTCAGATCTACCCTTCGCATGGCTATCTGGTGTCCAGAGGGCTGTCCGATGCAGTCAAGAGACTCTCGCGGGACTCGGGTCTCGGCGTGAAGATTTACGCTGACAAGATTCCGTTTGAAGGCAACAGTTTCGCTTCCGGAAAGGAACTGGACATAGATCCGGTTTCCGCCGCAATGAACGGAGGAGATGATTTCAGGCTCCTGTTCACGATCCCTATCCTTTCAGCTGAAAAATTCCGCCGTGATTTTCAGACATTCGACATCATAGGGCATCTTGCACAGCCGGACGCCGGCACTGTACTTGTCTCTCCTGACGGTCTGGAGCATCCGATTCTGGCGCAAGGATGGAATGAATAGAACGGACAGCCCCGAACGATTCTGAGGTGTAGCTCCTGAAAAAAAAGATTGGCCGTCCGGAAGGACAGCCAATCTCTTTTTTATACTGAAGTGTCGTCAACCATTACCAGTTGCCGGTGGCAAGGGTGCCATACCATTTGTAGCAGGTCTTGACGTGTCCGACACCGCCGTAGCTCTTGAAGACGTTCACTTTGCCGTTGTTGTCGGTTGAACCGAACTCTTTCAGCAGAGCCTCTGTGTTGGCATAAGGCACAATCTCATCGTCCTCGGCAGCGTAAATCTTGATCATGTGACTAGGAGTCCATCCTGTGGTCAGATCGTTTTTCTCAAGGCACTTGAAGAACGCCTTGCAAAGGTCAGATGTCGTGTCGAGTGCTGTCTTGCTGAGGATGTCCTCGAGAGTAGGGTCCTCGGTTCCAAGAAGTTCCTTCAACTTATGGTTGAGTTCCGTGGTGGTGTTTTCCTTCTTCTCCAGCATTTCGTCGATCGTGCTCTTGATCTCGAGATATTTGTCGCTGTAGAAATCATCTTCCTTGTAACCCTTCATGATGTCAGGATAGCTTGCAATCATGGACTTGATTGTCATAGGAATAGCTCCTGAATATGCAGTCTTGCCCCACTTGTAGTAGGTTTCCATCGTAAGTGCAGGGTCGTATGCGCCTGAGCAGCAGTAAGAATAGTCGAAACGCCACTTGGAAGCTTCATCTCCGTGCGTGTCAAGATATTTGTGTACGGCAAGAGCATTGCTTGCTCCCTGTGAAGCACCCAGAACGTACATTCTCCAGTCGTCCTCCATAGTGCCGCTACCGTATTTCTTCCATACTTCGTAACCGGCTTTCAATGCGTCGATGGAGTTGGTGACGACGATTTCGTGGTTCAGATAAGGATGGAGGGCGCTGCTGTTGACACCGTAGCCGATGTAGTCCGGCATGATGAGGAGGTTGTCTCCAGTTGCAACGGCCATCTCTGTGCTGCCGTCCTCTGAAGGGCACTCGGCGTTCTTGGTGATGGTGTAGTGCTCGAGAAGGAAGATGTTGTCAGGATCGGCATTGTGCCAGCCGAAAAGCCAGTACCTTCCCCATGCTACTCTACCGGAAAGGGTTACATCCTGTCCTTTCAGGTCCTTGGACCAGTAGTAGAATTTGTAGCTGATGTAACCTGGAACACAGCTGTTGCTGCCGTATTTCTCATTCAGCTCAGCCTCTTTTGCCTTGGCGTTCTTGAGGAACTGCTCGCGGAGTTCCTTCATCTCCTCGCTGGAGTTTGCACCTTCTGCGCCGAAGGCCATGTCCGCAAGTTCTTCTGCAGTGCACGCGATGGTGCCGGTCGGATCAATCTCAAACCGAATTTCCTCTCCTGCTACGGGATCATCTTCATTCCCGTTGTTTTTATCGCAGGATGAAAAGGCAATCATACCCGCAATGGCGGATACAATCAAAATCAGGTGATAATGTTTTTTCATCTTTTTTTAAATAATAAAATAGAAACTGAAATATTATAAAAGTTAATCGTTGTCTGCGACTATGAATTCCCCAAGGCTGGTCTTGCAGAGGTTCCCGAACCAGAAGGAGTTCTCCACATAAACGTGGGAACCGAGCGTGTGGGTGTACAGGTACTCGTAAAGTTCTTTGTAAGTTTGGTCAGGCTTCGAGGAAAGCGTGTTCACCAGATTGTTCGAAAAACGGTCGCTCATCCATATTCGAAGTTCAGCGGAATGGAAATCCGCGAAGGAAGATTCGGCGGCTCCGGCACTTGCAATGCCGAGCACTCCTGGGAGATTCTGTGTCTGACGGGCCATATTCCTGGAATAGCAAGGCTCCAGGAGAAGGAGCATCTTGCGGTAGCGCTGCTCGGAAGACATCTGTTCAAGAATATTGCGGAAGTAAGTTTCCGAAAGAATGTCTCCGTTGTCGCGCCATTCGAAACCGTTCGACTTTTTGTGCTGTGCAAGACATCCGTGACCGCTCCAGAACACGAGAACATTCGTCTGGTCAGAAGTGTTCAGTACGGTCGGAAGATGTGAGCTGCTTCTGCCCAGCATTATGTCTGAAATGTCTCTGACGCTCAAGGTGTCCGTGCTGTAGTCTATTACGGCATCCTTGTACAGGTTCTCCCCGTAGGTTGAGGTGCTGACTTTACCTTTGAATATGTTTTCTTCATGTTCTGCGATCTCGTCCGAAAGGATGAGAATGATATGGTCGTCATCCCAGCCCTTGCTGCGCAGCATCTGATACACGTTCAGCACATCGGCCTGATGCCGATAGTTGACCCAACCGCTTGAACCCTGCACCAGAAGAGCATAGCGGTCCTTGAGCGGTTTGTACTGTACAGGGCTGTCCTGATCTTCTATATCGTCCATCATTTTGGCCTTCCAGTTCCAGGATGCGAGAGTGGAAGCTGTACGGTTGCTGCCGTCGTCGCTCATGTAGTCAAGTGTCAGGAACTTGTTGTTATAGACGGTCCAATGCACGTATGTGCTTTGAACAAGGCTCGTGTAGGCTTCGCTGTCGAAACGCAGCACACCGCTTGCACCGACCAGTTTGACATAAGATCCGCCGCCGTTCAGGAACGTCATCAGGGATCTCATCCCCAGCTCATCCCAGATAGGATAAGGTTCATCTCCCAAGGAAGTTATCTGGCGGATGATTTCATTCGTGTCCATCTCCGTCTTGAGATGGTTCTTGATGAATGCTGTGATACCGGAAAGCAGCAAGGCGTCATAAACCTGCGCTTCGGCTCCGGCAGGGGAGTAGCCGAACCGCTCCTCGTAGGCTATCTGAAAGCCGGTGGAAGGATCGGCATAAGGAGCGATGCCCTCTGCTCCCTCAGCGAGTTCTCCGAGTTCCAGAAGGTAGGCGGAGAGTGCTCCGTTCGAGAAGAGGATTCTAGGAGTCTTGTCTCCAAGCCTGTTCTTGGCGCGGAGCACGACTTCGGCATCTTTGGCGGAATTTACTGCGCAGACAATGCAGTCCACATTCGATGTCAGGGCCTTCTCTGCATTGACCGCCAGGTCGTCGGAGTACTGGAATATGTTTGCGGTGGACAGTTCCAGCTCCATTTCAGTTGCGAGGAACGGTATCCATTCGTAGAAAGTCTGACCATATTCATTGTCCGGAGTCAGTAGGGCTATGCTTTTCGCGCCTGATTCCCAGGCTTTTGCGAGCAAAGCTTCACTTTGGCTGACATCGGTTTCGCATAACGACCAAAGGAACGGCTGTTCGGCCCTGTCGCCAGACTTTGTCACCGAATAGCGGCGGATGATGTTCTCGCTTCCGGCACTGGGCACGATCAGAGGTTTGCTTGTGAGCTTGCATGCGCTGGCCATTATGTCCACATCCTCATTGCGGAGCGGTCCGATGATAAGCATAAGGTCTTCCCTGGAAGCGAGTGCGGACGAAAGCGAATCGAGCGGGACGCTGTCTTCGTCATACCATTCTATCTTAAGGTCCACTGCCAGGGAATCTCCCATTTCAGCCACATATTTCTGGGCATTGCGCATGTTTGTGAGTGCGTAGCTCACTATGTTCTCAAGGCGTGACTGGTATTCTCCCTCCTGATAGAGCGGCAGGACAACGGCGATTTTGTAGTCGGTGGTTTTGATTTTCGGGACATAGATGATAGTGTCCTCACCCTTGTAGCAGGAGGACAGAATGCATGCGACGAGCGCGGCGGAAAAGAGAAGCAGTCTATTGATGGTTTTCATATTCCCGCTCCTTTTTTACAGCTATGTCATAATACTTCTCGGCTATTCCGCCAAGCCGTTCCTTGTAGGAGTCGGCGACGATGATTCCGGTACTGCCTGACTCCAGTCCGAGCTCCTGATGTTCAGGTATTGTCTGATCTCCTTTCCACCAATCGTAAATCCAGCTTTCAAGAATGCTGTCCAGATGCTTGACAACTGAGAACGGCACTCTCGGTGAGTAAAGCTGCATGTCCGAGTCAACGCCGATAGTGTAGAAGCTCTCCTTATTCTCTCTGTTGTATCTGTAGAATCCCTGCGCGGTACCTCCGCAAAGCGGGATGACCAGATCGAAAGTCTTGTCTATTTCGTAGGACTGCTGATAGATATAGCTGGCCAGGTCATAGCCTCCGGAAGTTTCGGAGAGATAGGTGTTTTCGATGTAAGTCTCTGCTCCGTAGTCTTTTATTGCTTGCGAGAAGCCTTTGCTCATGTCGCCAATGTTGGATTCGTTCGGGTTGGCGTTTACTATGAGTATGCTGTCTGCGTCCGCCAGACCTTCACTTGCCAGCATTCCTGCCTGATAGTAAGCTCCGTACTGTGGAATCCTCAAAGAATATATCGGCAGGGTTGTGTCGCTTGACTCGCAGAGAAGGAAGTCTACGTTCGGAGCCTTGGTGAGAAGGAACTCGTATTTGTGCAGAAGCGGTTCTAGATTGTCGTTGGCTATCACCACAAGGGCTTTCCTATCCTTTTTGTCGTTCTGCATGTAGTCCAGCATATATTCAAGGGTGGAAGCTGTTTTGGTGCTGTCTGTCGGGAGCTCTACCAGAGAAACCATAAGGTTGCAGCTGTTGGCTCCTTTTACCACGCCGCGGTAAATCTCATCCACATAGCCGATGTCTCCAAGATAACCTTTCTTTGAAACAAAGAAGATCATGTCCCTTGTTTCTTCTGTTTCATCGATTTCTATGTAGATGACATCCCCTTCCTTTTTGCACGAAACGCACGAAAGGAGAATCAGGACTACAGATAACACACTACAAACTTTTCTGGCAAGTTTCATTTCAGCCAAAATGAACAGTAAATCTTGCAAATTTATTTAGTATAATTTTAATCTCCAAAAAAAATTAAAACTTTGAACATAAAAACAAGAAAAAGGAAGATTTTCTCCCCTTTTCTTATAATATTGCTCTGGATAAGAGATTACTGCTTGTCCGTATCCTTCAGTATTTCGTAAATCGCTACATCTCCGGCTGCAATGCGCGTGAGCGTCTCGTAATTGTTCGCCGATGTTTCGCTCCCATCTCTGCGTATGAGTCTGGCGGGCGATGAAAAATGCAGGTTCAAGTCTACAGGTTGTTCCCAGCTGTGGTTTACCAACACAAGAAAACGCCTGTTGTCAGTGGTGATTTGTGATACAACCATCCCTCCATTCAGAACTTCAAGCGTATCTACGCCTGCCGGCAATGTTGTAAGTTTTGTTGTCCCTTGCGGCAATTTATCCCCCAGATGATTGACAGCCGTTACTTTTCCACCGAGAAAGACAAATGCTCTGTTCTGTATCTCACGGTTGACCGTACGTGTCAGTTCGTAAACATGCGTGCGTACTCCAGAATCACTTATGGGCGCTTCATGATAGTCGAACCGTCGGTCATAAGGCGGCGGGCACCAATAGGTGAAATACTGTAGTCCCTGGGCTCCGTAGGCAAGCCCGGTATATAGCTGTAACCGCAATTGCTCAATGGTAGGTGTCGGATAGGTTACAAATGTAGAGTGGGGAGTGCTCAATGCAAAAGACCAGAACGGAAGGTTGTGGCGTAGGCAGACTTTGCGTATGATTTCAAGGTTTTCATACCATCTGGGGTTTATGCCTTGTGTGGTTATCGGGTAGATGTCCCATGAAACGAACGGAAGGGCTACCTTGTTTATAAAAGCTTCAACATATTCTTCGTATGTCCCGCCCAACGTCCCGGCATCTTCCATATAGGGGAAAAGATTTAAATACACCAGTTTGTTGGGGTCTGCCTTCTTTATTTTGTCAGCCCATTGGGCAAGCCCGTCAAATTCGGCTGCACTGGGTTCGTCTTGCAGGAAGTATCCGGCAAGTCCCTTTTCGGATTTTATCAGTTTGATGACGCTGTCGGGATTGCTTTTGAGTTCGGGGCACGTAATTATGGCCTTGATGCCATGCTTCCTGCCCATTCTCAACAGTTTCTTTACGTCATTCACATTGTTGAAACGGTGGAATGAGAAATTGACATTGATTCCTGCTTCTTTCAGAGCTTCGAAGTTCTCATCAGTAAGCATGTTTGCCGGTATGCTGCCCCATGCCATGATGGGGATTTCCCCTTTTGGTGCAGGACTCTTGTATTTTATGGTCGGCACTTGAGCAAGACAAGTTGTGATTGCCATAAATGCCATTAGAACTGTATGAACTATTTTTGTCTGCATGGTTTGCTTATTTTTTTCGTAATTCCCTGTTATGTAGATTCAACAGGTAAATACGGCGTTGCAAAATCTTTTCATGGAAGGCATAATGTCGAGCCTGAAATCTGAACCGGCCTTACAGATATGTGGAAGGCCGGTTCTTACGGATGCAGAGTGAAGCTCAGTCGTTGTTCATCTGGGTGATGTCCGGTTTGTAGCGCTCGGAGTCGCCGATGAGCCACTCGGCGTAATAGTCAGCCATGCGCCAGAAGAAATATTCATTCATATCCCCGAATCCGTGGCGCTGCCCCGGGAGGA